>JAERMO010000089.1 GCA_016844465.1 Nitrosarchaeum sp.
AGCTCCATTCTCAATTTTGTATTTATTTTCCAGTGGATTAATAAATTTGAAATCACCTTTTGTAAGATGAATATTTGTTCTAAATTCTTCAGTCCAAGATGGACTTGTGATATTTCCTTGCATAATAATAGAACCATCATAAGTTAGACTACCTGCCATAAAATTTCCTTTGATTGAAAGTGTGCCATTAGCTTTTCTTTCAAGTTCAATTTCTCCAAGAGTTTTTGAACCAAATAGTCTAGTACCAGTTGAATTTGTTCTAATCAAATCTATTGCCCATTCTTCAGCTATTTTCATTTCTTTGGATAATTCTTGGCCTAAAATCCGATTTTTTCTCCGAATATTCTCTTCTGAATCACCTGAATAAACTCTAGAATTTCTAATTTTTTCTAAATCTGTTTCAGGATATTTCTTACCGATTTTGAGATCTTCGTATGCTTGTTTGATTTTAATGAATTGATCATTTTCTCCTCCCCTATCAGAATGATATCGAAGTGCAAGTCGTCTAAATGCATTACGAATTTCTTTCTCAGTTGTGCCTTCAATAATTCCTAATATGTCATAGTTACTTTCTACCATATTTCTCTCAGTTTTTGGTTATTTTTCTCATAATTACTATACTTTTAGTTTATCACAATACAAAATATCAAGAATACTCATAGTATTTCTAATAAATATACGATTATCTAAAATCTAAATCAGATTTTAAGAAAAATAAATTGGAAAATTCCAGATTAATTATTTTACCACTAAAACAGGAATCTTTGCTTTATGCATTACATAATTTGATGTACTTCCTAGGAATGCTTCTTTAGCACCGCCCATACCTCTAGCACCAATAACAATCATACCATACTTTCCTCTCTGTGCAAACTTGATAATTTCAGAGCCAGTATGACCGCCTCCAGTTTGGTACTTGAATAATGCTCCTGCTTTTTGAGCTCGTTTCATTGCAGGTCCAATTGCTTTGATAGCTTTTGTTTGTGCATCATCTTTCATTTTTTGCGTATATTTTATTCCTGCTGCTAGCGGCAAATGAAATACATAAAATCCAGTAATTTCAGAACTACTGCCTTTAGCAATTTCAATTGCTTTATCTAATCCTCTAATGGAGTTATTAGAGCCATCTAGTGGAACAAGGATTTTATTAAATTTTGCCATATCTTTCAATTTAGTTCTTCAAATATAAAAAAGAGCATGATTTCCACAAATGAGATTCTTGTTAAATGATAAATTGATCATTTTACATTCATTAATGAAAATTATATCATCAGTTTTTATAGAAATTATGTTTACAGTCTATGATGTCTGTTATTGATATTTGTAAAAAACCAATTTCTATTCTAAAGAATTCAACAATCTCAGATATAATTAAAAAATTATTAGAAAATAATATCAGTAGATTAATTGTTGTAGAAAACGGAAAACCTGTAGGAATTATAACTGAAAAAGATGTAGGATTATTTCTTTTTTCTGAGACTACTAAACAAGGATTAGACGATATAATGATTAACAAGATAATGAAACCGATTATATTTATTGAAGAGACTTTAACGCCTAAAAATTCAGCAAAAATTATGCTTGAAAAAGGAATTAGCTCTTTAGCAATAGGAACAAAAGACAATATTAAAGGAATTTTTACAAAGACAGATCTTATAAAATATTATTTAGAAAATAATTCAGGAAATAATAAAGTAGTTGATTTCATGACGCATGAATATATCTTTACTCATACAGCAGCACCTCTATTCAAAGTTGTGAGAAAAATGTTAGAAAATAAAATATCTAGAATTATTGTAAAGGATCAAAATGAAAAACCAGTGGGTATAATTTCATTTAGAGATTTATTTAGAATTTCTATTGAATTAGGTAGTGAAGAAGATGATTCTGGTTTTACCATTTCAGAACAAATAAGAAAAGGATTTCTTTCTGAGGAGGGGTTTGGAGGTATTTCACTAGCACGAGATATAATGAGTAAAGGAATTATCTCAATAAAATTCAATGAAGATTTGAAAAATGCCTGTAAACTAATTTTAGAAAGTAACATTAGTGGTTTAGCAGTACTTGATGGAAATAATTCGCTTGCAGGAATAATCAGTAAAACAGATATTACAAAAGCTATTACAATTTGAGCAAATTTCAAGAATATATTAAAACTAGGAATTACTCTAAAATGTAAACATGAAACTACATTTTGATGATTTTATTTATGGTTCTATTGATGGTGCAGTTACAACTTTTGCGATTGTTGCAGGAGTTGTTGGCGCTTCATTATCTCCAGAAATTATTCTGATTCTGGGTTTTAGTAACTTGTTTGCAGATGGATTTTCAATGGCTGCAGCAAATTATCAGGCATCAAAGGCTAGAAATCAATTCATTGAAATGAAAAGAAAACAAGAAGAATGGGAAATTGACAATCTAGCAGAACAGGAAAAAGATGAGATCAGAGAGATTTACAAAAAGAAAGGATTCAAAGATGAATTGTTAGAAGAAATAGTTCGAATAATTACATCAAGACGAAAAGTTTGGTTAGATACAATGATGAAAGAAGAATTGGGATTAATTGAAGATGAAAAAGGTCCATTAGATAGTTCAGTAAGTACTTTTGTTGGATTTAATTTGATTGGATTAATTCCGTTAATTCCATTTATGATTTTTATTTTTATGGGAATTAGTGCAAATTCGGAAGCTTTTGTTTATTCAACAATATCTGTAATGGCTTCATTTTTTCTTGTAGGTATGATTAAAGGAAAAATTGTTAAAAAATCAAAAATAAGATCAGGATTCTATACATTAATCATTGGTGGAATTGCATCTTTAGTTGCATATTTTGTAGGGTATGGATTGAACTTTTTAGTTCAGTAATTTGTTGTGTATTTATTTAAAGTGATTTTATATAATCTCGTATAGTTTGAGCTGATATTTTTAATAATGTACTCTCAGATTCGTTTAATTTTATTTCTATAATTTCTTTAACTCCATCTTTATTTATTTTTACAGGAATTCCCATCGAAACATCTTTTTCACCATATTCGCCGTTTAATACAATTGATACAGGTATGATTAGTTCATCATTTTTGATGATGGATCTGATGACATCAAAAGTATTCTTAGCAATACCAAATTGTGATCTACTTTTAAAAATTCTTAGAGATTTCCAGTAATTCTGAATTTCTGTTGAAATTACTTTTTTTTCTGTATCATCAATTATTTCAAGTGCATTTTTTTCATTAATTTTTACTCTAGAGAATACAGGCACCATAGAATCTCCATGTTCACCTATTACTAGTGCATCAGTAATTTGAGATTGTTTAATTTTAAATTTTTCTGAAAGTAAATATCTAAATCTACTTGAGTCTAAACTAGATGCAATTCCTATTACTTTATTTCTTGATAATTGAGTTTCTTTTTGAAAAACAAATGTAAGGATATCTAAAGGATTAGAAACTATTAACATGATTGCAAGAGGACAGTATTTTTTTATTTGATTTGCAATTTCTTTAATCATCTTAACTTGACCATCCATCATTTCAGTTCTATTTTTTAAATAGATTCCTATACTAGCTGTAATTACAACAATATCAGAATTGCTTATTTTAGAAAAATCATCAGTACCATGAATTGAAACATTTGAGTTTTCAGGTATAGCATTGGATATATCTAGAGCCTCACCAATTGCTTTACTTTTTGTACGATTTACTAATAAAACATCATCTAATGAATTAGATATGCAAAGAAAAGCAATTGCTGTACCAACTCTGCCACTACCTATTATAGAGATCACTTTAGATTCATCTCTTCTATTTGATAATTAATACTGGACAACTAGATTTTTGGAGGATTCCATTTGCAACACTTCCAAGAATCAATTTATCAATTCCAGTTCTTCCATACGAACCCATAACAATGAGATCAAATTTACGAGATTTTGCATATGTTGTTATGTCTTTAACAACAGAAACTGATCTCAAAATTTGCGATTTCATTGAAATGTTTGATTTGTTTGCAAGATTCTCTAGTTTTTCTATATGGGAGATTATGGTTTTTTTCTGTTTTTTTAATAATTGATCATCGGCTTTAGAATCATAAAATTTGTGATGCCATGTATCTAATTGAATACATGTCAAAATTGTAATTTTAGAATCATATTTTTTTGCCATATCTAATGCAATTTTGAATGCATTGAATGATTTATTGGATAGATCAAAGGGAACCAGAATATTTTTGAACAATATTGTTTGCAATAATGCAAATATGTTATTAAAACTCATAGTACATTTTTAGAGTTGAATGTATGCCTATAATGAGTGCAATGCATTGCAATGTAGTCTTACTTGTTATATCAAAAGGTAATCTAGTCGTCCTATGCAAGCATTAATTTCAGGAAGAAAAATAGAAGATGACTCAAGAAAAGACGCCATTCTTGAAGTTGTATCTGATAAATACTGTCGGGCTATTTTAGAAAATACGATGGAAAAACCAAAATCTGCAATAGAGATAAGCGCTGAAACCAAAATTCCA
>JAERMO010000090.1 GCA_016844465.1 Nitrosarchaeum sp.
TAAGAATTTTTAGATCTGATTTTGTTTTTTTAAGAAGATTTGAAAAATCTGTATGGTGGAACTTTTTAAAATCTGATTCAGTTCCTAACACCAGTATGTTTTCTGATGATTCTTTTATCATCTGCTCTAGTTTTACCAAAATTGAATTTCTTCCTTGCAGTGTTTGGAATTTATTGTCCTCTGTTTTTTCTTTGTTTCCAATATATTTTGGAATTAATTTCCATAATTTTATGATGTTTTCTTTTCCTGTTTCTAATTCATTGATTCTGTTTTTTTCATTATTTACTAAAATTACGATGGACTCATCTATCCCAACCGCATTAAATTTAGTTGGTTTGCCAAACACTGAGAAAATAATTCCTTTTTGTTGTAAAGTACTAAGTAAGTGATATGTCTCGGTTCTTGGTATTCTAAGAGATTTTGATACCTCTGATGCTGTTTTGATGCCTATTTTGCTAAGGTATAGATACACTTTGGCCTGATTTGGAGTCAAATCATACTTGATAAGTAATCTGCCTAACTCATTTATCGGACTATCCAATTCAGTCATCCTCTCTTCCAGAGTATCTATTGTCATTAGAAATTATTACACAATTTGAAACATAAGAGAGTGTATGTTATTACATGTTACAGATTCAAATTCCGATTTGATTGTGCTTGATTTTAAGAATTATTTGACAAAGAAACTCAATAAAATATCACCATACAGTAATTGCATGATAAACCCACCTGTAATTAACAGCAGATAGGGTATTCCTGGAGTAATCCATGTATTGGGTTTTGTACAATACTCTTCATTTTCAGCATGATGGACTGTTAGGGTTATCTTCTTTTTGCCTTTTTCAGTTTTTTCAATGGAGAAACAAAATCTTGGGTTTTTTGCTTTATATCCAATTAACATGGCACAAATTTTTTTAAATCTGCTTTCTTCAAACCCCTCAAAAATATCCTCATGTTTTGCAATTGATATTAAATTTCTAATGATATTGACAAAAAATGGCATTATAAATAAAATTGCAGCATTAGATAATGCTGTAAATGGTGTTACAGGATTTTCAGAAAATGTTGCCATCGGCGCAATTACTGCTAATGCGATTAATGCAAATGCATCAGCCCCTCCAAACAATCCGATTCTCCAAATAAAAATCACAAACGGTGCTATGATTAATGCGATTCCAATTTTGAGTAAATGTGGCAAGATATCTGAATTTATGAAAATTAATAAAAATCCAACACTTCCAAATACAATCCAGTAATAATCGTGAATTTCTCTTTTCCAAATATCTATAACAGAACCAATTATCAACATGGTAAGAGCTAATCCAATTCCTATTGTGTTGTAATTCAGTAATGATTCGATCAAACTACCTTACCTCATTTTTGAATATTTTGTGTACTATATTCTTTGATAAAATAATTTCTTGTTGCATATCTCTAAAATGAGTTTACGATTAACGATTTCTTATGCCTGAGATTTTTTCTTTGATTTCCTCAAATTTTTCTCCAATGTTTAGTTTCTCAGTTATTACCTGTAATCTATCTGTACGCTTCAAAACAAATAACGCAACTCCTATTGCTACTGGGATTATGATGTAGATTATATTTGAATTATTAATAACAAAGTCTTGTTCTACAGGTGCTTCTGATATTGGCATGTTTAGTATTTGTGCAGTTTTTGAAATTGTTGATGAACTAAGACCATTACCTGACACTGTTGCAGTAACAGTTACTGTTTCCTTGTCATTTGCAAGAATATTTAGTACTGCAATTCCATCATTATTTGTCATATCCTCCATTTGTAACACTTCTCCACCATCTGTAGTCCATTCTACATTAAATCCATCTAATGATGTTTCTATTTCTGGAATTACAACTGACAATTTTGCTTCAATTCGCTCATTCCAACTCAGACTTCCAAGTAAATCCAACGATATGACTGGACTGACATCTACTATGTTAATATCGTATTTTGATAAAGGCAGATCTTCAGATAATAATGCAAGTTCTACCATCCCTTCGTTTTGCGATTCCAGTTTGATTGTGTTGAAATATTCTCCTTTCTTTATTGTTACTTCATCTGGAATTTTTAAAGCAGATTCATCATTTGAAACTATTTTTATCAAAACATCTTCTTTTGCATACACTGGATTTCCTACAGAATCCAATAGCTGAATCGTAGCTAAACTTTCAGTATTTGCCAAAAGATTTTTTGCAAATGACAAATGTATCTCTGCAGGATCTGTAGTATGACTAGTCATTGCCATACTTCCTTCAAATTGACCTGTCTGAAAAGAGAGCACTGTATCTCCAACTTCTTTTGTTAATAAATTCAATAATATGTATGGCTGATTCTTTTTAATTATTTCAGTTTCTGTATCCACAAAATCATTTGCCGATAAAGTCAAAACAGAATCCTCGATAAATGGGGTTACCCCAATTCTTCCATCCTCATCTGTATCTCCCTCATCTGTTGTTGTTTCCGCATCCCCTCCAGATTCTGTTAAATATGCTATGGCTGGAAACTGACTTCCTGCTAAAATCATTGACACTAATGGTTCTACTATTAAATTGATATCATCTTTTACTGGTCCTACGGGATTGCCTGTTACTGTTTTTACTCCTTCATTATCTGTGATATAAAATGCTACAGATTCATCTGGAGCAACAGTTCCGGTATCTCCAAAAACTATCGCAACGTTTTCTCCTTTTTTCATAATTGGATTAATTGGATTAACCGTATCTGACTCTGATGATGCAAAATTAATCTCATAATCTTGTTTGGCAGTAACTGGAACTGTAACCGTAACGAGTTCTCTATCTGATGTGCCTAATTCACTGCCTCCTGTTTGTCTTGAAATTTCAATGTCTGTCTCAAAATAAGTTACAGCTATGATCTCTTTCTCACCTGTAGTTAAAAATGGAAGTGCAGTTGTAATTGACGGTCCTTCTCCTTCCAAAGCCCCCATTTCATCATGAAGTACAGTAAATGAATCTCCATTTGTAAGATAGTCATTAGTTGAAATAAACATGTTAAATGTTTGTTCACTATCTGTGGTAATGTCTCCAAGATTTGGTCTGGGGGTAAATGTTGTATATGCTGAATACGTTCCTTTTTTAATTATTAGTTCTTTATTGCTAAATTGAATTTCTTCAAAGTCATTACTTGTGTTGACTGACACATCTGGATTTTCTACTCCTAATTTCATATGGATATCTTCATCTGCTTTAACAGGAAAACCTCCACCGTCAAGTAGTTCTACTATTGCATATCCAGTGCCTCCACTGTAACTACTATATCGTTCTGGAATGACAAACAATTGAACTTGTAACGGTTCTGTAGGTTTACGTATGTGGACAAAATCACTGATTTTTTTCATATTTTCAGCGCTTGCAAAAATAATCGCATCACCTGAATTTATTAAATCAAATTCTGTTATGGCAAAGTATTCTCCTTTTTCAATTAACAGTTCTTGATTTCTTATATTGATCATATCTTTATTTGGAGTTTCTACGTGTATTGTAATATCTTCTGATGCAATTGTTGGCAATCCACCTGTAGTTGCTAATTCCACAGTTACATATCCGAATCTGGGACCATCTATTGGAAAATCATCTGGTGTGATTTTCATTAGAATTTGAGTAGGATGGTTATTATTATTGAAAACTTCTAGTGCAATTTCTTGTGATGAAAATCCAGGTGCTGCCAATGCGATATTTGCAATTCCGGGTTTTATTGCCTTGATTTGTACATTCTTTGTATACCCATTATTGTTTTCTTGAACATCAATTACCTGTATGACTGAATTATCTGAACTTATCACTTTGAGATCATTTATTGATCTTGGTACCATCATTTCATTTGAGGTAACAAAAATCTGTAATGTTCCTACGGTATTTTCTAATAATTTCTCAGGATGCAATTGATACCCGAATTCTGCTGTTGTTTGAGCATTAACAGGCATAACAAACATGCTACAAATTACTACTAGTAACAAAAAAATGGCTTTCAATCTATGGAAAATTACAATATTTTTGTTATATCAAACAGTGTGAAACATTGCAATACATACTGTTCTAACCAAATATTGAAGCGACACTGAATATTTTTGATTGTATTATTATTATTGCACCTATTGATATTATTATTAGGATTATAGAGTATCTGAATCCTGCTGAATATGACCCAGAGGTGATTTTACCTAAAAACAATCCAGATAGCCAAGATTGTACCAAAATTGCTATACCTAATAACTCAAAACGAGAGTTTGCTTCAAGTTGTAATGTACTTTGCTTTGCAACATCTGTTTCTAGGTCTGTTCCTAAACTAGTAAGTGAATCAATTACTAATAGTGTTGTAAATCCTGTAATTCCTATGAGCATAAATCCTACCAATACATATGGTTTTAACATCTCTCTTTTTGATTTTTCAATATTTCGAATTTTTTATGAAATCCCTGCCAATGTCTCCAATGTGTTAACATTGCCACCCCCTGATGCAATTATCTCAAATAAA
>JAERMO010000162.1 GCA_016844465.1 Nitrosarchaeum sp.
AGTTTTAGACAATTTGAGAAAAATTTGGGAAGAACATAGAGATTATGATTGGGGTCAATTTGATAATGAAGAAATCACTCGATATATTTGTGAAAAAATTACCTTAGAAGAGACGGATTTCTTATCAGATAAAACTAAAGACCAATTTAGATCATTATATAGATTAATTGCTGAAAGAATACGACAATATCAAAATGTAATGACAAAGTCAGATTTAGCCAAATTTCAAAGGGCTAGAGTTTAAGATTAAAGAAGTTTGCTAATGAAAAATACCCTAATAACAAATACAAAAGCAGTAAAATATCCTTTAAGGTTTAATTTAGATATGAAACAACTGGAACATATGAACAAGTCTCATACTAGAGAAGTTTTCCTGTCCTTAGTCTTGTTATGTTTAACAGTAGCAATAATTATTCCAATCAATGCATATGCAGCAGAAACAATTGATGCAAAAAGTTTTTCATTTGAAGAAACTACCATTATTGAATTTACAAATAGTGGAAAAGAAGATGTAAATTCATTTAGAATTTGGTTAGGTAGCGATATTAATTTTAAATCATTTAAAACAGAAAGTGGTTGGATTGGTGAGAAAACGCCTCAAGGAGTCATAATTTTCACATCTTCAGAATCTGTCAAACCAGGTGAATCTATAAAAATTGGAATCAAGACAGATAAAACAAATCCAGGAATAAATTGGAAAGCACTTGATAAAAACCAAAAACAAATAGAAACTGGAACAACTAGTCCAAAAGAATTATCAAAGCCCATAATTAATGAAAAACTAACAGAAAAAAAGTCAAGCGATGGAGTTTTATTGGATTCAGTATTTAGAATAATTCCAGAAAAACCAAATGCAGGATCAACAATTAGAATTACAGGAGGTAATTTTGGAGCGTTACAACAATTTGATTTTTACATAAACACAGACAAGATTGGAACTTTTAACACAGATGAAGATGGTAGTTTTATCAGTACTGTAACAATTCCAAAAGATCAAAATAATGAAAGAGTGGACTTTTCTGTTAAAGACAAAGCAGGAAATGAAAAGAAAATAAGTCTAAGAATAGGAGAAGCAGAAACCAGAGTACCATCTACTGAAAATATAAAACTTACAATCAAAGGAGTTCCAGAGATAATGCATAGAGGAGACTTTTTAGAAGTTTCAGGTACAGCTCAACCTAACGGAGGCATTACGGCATCAATCAAAGACACAAATGGAAAAATTATCAACACAAGAACTGCAAAAGTAGATTCTAAAGGAGATTGGAAACTAGAAGAGCCGATCATAGTGCCTGTAGATGCATCATTTGGAAGGTACAGTGCTGTGATTTCCGATGGTAAAGATGAAATTTCAACATCTTGGATTTTAGAATCATCCAAAGTCATTATCTTAACACCAACTGCTTTGAAATTTAATCCCGGAGAGACAATAAAATTTAATGGAACCGCACTACCAAACAAAGTACTAGAGATAATTTTAGAAGATCCACTAGGAGATGAAAAATTTTCAGATATAATTCAAGTTGGTGAATCAGGAATTGTTGAATTTGAATATCCTACAAAAGCAAACGTAGACAAAGAGGGTACGTGGACATTAATAGCTACACAGGAGACAGGAGGGGGAGAAAGAATTCATTTTTGCGGGATTAGGAGAAATTCCTTCAATACCAATAAACATGGAATTTGATAAATTAAATTATAAACCTATAGAAACTGCAATCATATCATTAACGGGAAAACCATCAGACAAAATAAGCATGTTAATTGTTGATCCATCAGATAAACCAAAGATATTTTCAGATGGTAACAGTGTAATTCCAATCACACTACAACCAGATGGAAGAAAAACATACAGTTTAGATCTAAATGGGTATTCATCTGGAGTATACACTGCTGTTGTCAATAAAGGCGCTGCCAAAAGTTCTGAAATATTTACAGTTGGATTACAAACAGGCTCTGGTGAAATTAAAATCAGCAGCACAAAATTAGAATATAGACCTGGAGAATCAATTTTAATTTTAGGAGAAGCAAATCCAAATACACTTCTCACAGTTACATTGATTGACCCTGACGGAACCGTATGGAAAACAAAGGAAACATTTTCAGATAAAAATGGGAAAATTGCAGATGGGGAGCTAAGAATACCTTCTAAAGCAAAACCAGGCATATGGACAATTAATGCAAAAAGTGGTTCAAATTTTGATGAGATTGAGATCGAAGTAATAACATCCATAGAAGAAGGACTTGTGGTTACTGTGAATCAGGGCATAGAAATTCCAGGATATGGAAAAAGTATCGATATTAAAGTGATAAATGCGATTCAAACAGTACAAATTGAAATCATAGCATCAAATGGTGATGTAATAGAGACATTATCATTTCCTGCTTCTAGTAAAGGAGAGATCAAACAACCATGGTTTATTCCAAAAGATGCAGTTCCAGGAACATATACTATCAAAGTAAAAGATGCACAAAATACTGCTGAAACAACTTTTGATATAAAATAACTTCAAACAATTTTATTCCACCTATTTTAAATTCAAAATATG
>JAERMO010000163.1 GCA_016844465.1 Nitrosarchaeum sp.
TTGTTGGATTCCAGCAGATATCTTTCGTTCAAGCCATACAATAACTAAAACCCCTACTGTAACACCCAATAAAAGAATGAAAATAAAAAAGAGGGTTCTTAGAAAAGCTACAAAATTATCTGAAAAGAATGTCTCAGAAAAAAAATAGAAAAAAATATTCCATAAATTTATTAGACTTTTTATCATCTCAACGATCGACCTCCCCCATAATAATATCTATACTACCCAAAATTGTCATAATATCTGCCAATTTCATGCCCTTAACTAAGGGAGGAAGAATTTGCAAATTTACAAACCCAGGCGGACGGATTTTCCATCTCCAGGGAAACACACTATCATCACCAATGAGAAAGATACCCAACTCACCTTTAGGTGCTTCGACTCGAACGTAATGTTCTTGTTGAGGTAATCTAAAAGTTGGGGAAGATTTTTTGCTTATGAATTGATAGTCAAAATCATTCCATTTTGAAATTCTTCCTTCTCCTACTCGTCTTGCTTCCAAGTTTTCGTAAGGACCTCCAGGAAGAACCTTTAGAGCCTGTTGAATAATTTTCGTGGATTCTTTCATTTCTCCAATTCGTACCAAATAACGAGCCAATGAATCTCCTTCTTTATGCCATTGAATTTCCCAATCCAATTCATCATAACATTCATAATGATCGACTTTTCGAAGATCCCATTGAACTCCTGAAGCCCGTAACATAGGACCTGATAAACCCCAATTTATTGCCTCTTGTGTACCAATAGTACCGATGCCCTCCACCCGTCCCAAAAAAATTGGATTATCTGTAATAAGTTTTTCATACTCATTTATTTTTGGTAAAAAATAATCACAGAAATCCAAACATTTGTCTACCCAACCATACGGTATATCTGCAGCTATTCCTCCAATACGAAAATAATTATGCATCATTCTCATACCTGTAGCAGCTTCAAATCTCTCGTAATATGTAGAAAAAAGGAGTTTGGGCACCAACATCAGCCATGAAAGGACCTAACCATAATAAGTGGGAAGCTATACGACTTAGCTCTAACATGATTACTCGTATATAACTAGCTCTTTTGGGTATTCTTATATTAGTCAATTTTTCTGGTGCATTTACTGTTATAGCTTCAGTAAACATGGTAGCTAAATAATCCCATCTTGTTACATATGGAAGATATTGTATAATTGTTCTGTTCTCAGCAATTTTTTCCATCCCTCGGTGTAAATAACCCAATACAGGTTTGCAATCGAGAACATTTTCGCCATCTAGAGTAACAATAAGTCGAAGAACACCATGCATTGACGGATGATGGGGACCCATACTCACTAACATGGGATCTTTTCTTGCAACAAACATGGTCATAGTTCCTTATGAGATTTTTAGTAGTTTTCTCATCACTCCTATCTGAATGAAAAAAAGTTGATTAATCAATAAAATTGTTAAAAGTTTCTGATTCTGTTTTCATTATATCAAAACTTTATCGGTCCACGAATACCTAATTGAGTAATCAAATTCTTGTATGAATTTATGTTAATATTGTACAAAAATTGTAGAAGACGTTTACGTTTTCCCAAAATTTTCCACAATCCTCTTTGGGATGAATAGTCCTTTGAGTGTTTTTTTAAATGGCGGGTAAGTATTAAAACTCTTTTTGTTAGACAATCAATTTGAAATTCAACAGATCCCGTCATCTTTTTGACAAGAGGTGCTGATGGATCGATAGATAAATTTTCACTCATAAAAATAAAGGTTCCTCACAATAATATGAAATTTTTAGTATATCATAGAATAAAATTCTTTTTGGAATAGAGAAATCTATTCCAAAAAGAATTCATCAAATCAATTTCTTCTTGTAATAATAATTTCTATTTTATCCAATTGGTGGATACATACGAATTCTTAGCATAGTAAATCGACTTCCATTATTTGTATTGAACCAGAATCGATTCATACAAGCAATATCTTCAAATCTGAAACTAGGCCATATAAAACGTTTTGTGATTTGACTCTGATTTAAGGGATTAAAATATCCTTGTTTTTTTTGATCTTCTATTGGATCCATATCTGCCGGATCTTTCATAAGATCTTGTGAAGATTGTTGAGAGAATAAGGTTCTTAAAATTCTACTTTCTCGACGACGTCTAGGAAGTAAAAGATCTTCTAGATTATAGAGATTTGAATTAGTCTTTTTTTCAATATCTTCAACCAGTAGACATGTTGTACATTGACTAAATAAATTTTTATCAAATCGTTTCTTAAATCTCTTTTTAAATTTCAATAAAACACTTATCGTCTTATACATCAATATCTGGTCATCTAAAACTCGAAATCTACGATGTCCTTTATTAATCAAATACTTTTTAGTCAGTAGCCCTGGAAGTTCTAGTTTTCTAGTTTCAGACATAATTTTTAAGAAATTGAAATCTATATCCATCTTATCACATAATGCAGATAAAGTAGATAAATTATCTTCTTTTGTCACATTCATGATAGATATAAGATCTCTTAACCGCGTAAATTCATTCTCATGTATGCTGCCTTTTATTTAACTCTAATTCCCGTATTTGATCCCAATCACCTGTATTACCTAAATCATGCTCAAAAAAGAGCTCGACTCGTTGAAATTTCTTTGTATTGCTTCTTTTTTGTATTAGAGAAGGTTTTGGTACAAATATTCCTGTTTCTAAAAATAATTGTTTTTTCTTTTGAATAAGATCCGGCAGGAACCATAATATAAATTTAGGATCCAGGCTTGCTTTATTTTTTTTCTGTATATCTCGATTGGAAAGAAGATTTAATTGATCTTTCTTTTTCTTACTCAATCTACGTATTTTTTGCAAACTTTTTGCAGTTAAAATTCCTTCGTTATTTTCTGTATCCCATACTGATACTTTCTTGATGTCTGACTCCCTGGAAGAATCCAGAAAACTGTATAAAAGTTCATTATATTTGGAACGTTTATGA
>JAERMO010000091.1 GCA_016844465.1 Nitrosarchaeum sp.
TGCAATATACACAATACTAGAATCAGTAGGATCTACACCTATTCCATGAACATGACGCCATTCAACGGTTCTTGTGTCCCTTGTTGATTTTTGATCACTGGAATTAAAGCTAAAGGTGATTACAATTCCAAGTATTACAATTCCTATTAATACAAGAAATTTCGATCTTCCTTTCAAATATTATCACAATATGCTTTGTAAATAGGATATAAAAAACAGGTACTTTACAATTGTAAAATACCAGATTCCAAAATACAAGAAAGAATAAAACAATATTTAATGATCATTATTTGACATCATATTCTAGATTAGTCTTTGATCTTGACTAGAGTTTTATAATAGATCTTTATTTTATCTCTAGATGAAACGTTCTTTTTGAGATGCCACAAAGTAGATTTGTTAATTCCTCGTTTCTATCTCTTCTGGATTTGTTGACAGAATTTTCTCCCGTAGCAATAAATTATCATCTCTGTTAATTTCTACGTGTGGTACAATTGGAGCAACTATAATGTAGTAATGCATTAATCACCTCATTATTTCTCAATGACTAACTATTGTTATTTGTCAAATTTTATGCCGAATCCTTGATATCAAAAAATCAAGACACTTTGATTTCATCAAGCTAGAATGAGATGCAATATCTCTTGACAATCTGGACAAATCTTAATCAATTTCTTTATCCTCCTTATGATGATTCAGAAAACTTGATTTTTCGCTTGAATTGAATGTCAAAAACTCATGTTGGTTACTAGTATATTTCAAATCAGCCTCTAATTCGTCGATAAATTCAGAAATCTTGATAAAACTTTCCGTGTCTGTAATGACAAGACTGACTTGATCTCTCTTGAAGTTTCTCAAACCGCAACCTTTCAAGGCATCTCGTGGCAAACAAATTATCTCTGACCAATTTTGTCTGCTAATTGCTCTTGAACCAAAATCAATTTGGATGGTGTTTGGATTTGTCTTTGATCAAGAAACTCAATACATCTAGAACATCGTTTAATTATTTAATATTGGCTTTTGATAAAATATTACATAGTTAATATTTGCAATATTTCTAGTAATTTCATGGCAAAAACATGGAAAGATAATGACATTAGTTTAGATCTATTAAAAGATCAAACTATTGCAGTAATTGGCTATGGAATTCAAGGTGATGCACAAGCAAACAACATGAAGGATTCTGGTCTTAATGTTATTGTTGGTCTTAAAGAAGGTGGAAACAGCTGGAAAAAAGCAAAATCTGATGGTCACAAAGTACTGTCAGTATCTGATGCTTGCAAACAAGCCGACATTATTCATGTATTGATACCTGATATGATCCAGTCGCAAGTTTACAAAGATGAAATTGAATCATATCTTTCTGCAGGAAAAGCGCTGTCATTTTCGCATGCAGCTGCAATTCATTGGAAATGGATTGAAGCTCCAAATAACGTTGATATTATTATGGTCGCACCAAAAGGACCTGGTTCTAAAGTTAGAGAAACTTATCTAGAAAACTTTGGAACTCCTGCAATTGTAGCCGTTCATCAAGACTATACAGGAAAAGCTTGGGATAGAACACTGGGAATTGGAAAAGCAATAGGTAGTGCAAGAGCCGGATTAATTCAGACAACGTTTCAAGAAGAAGTAGAGACTGATTGGTTTGGAGAACAAGCAGATCTTTGTGGAGGATCCGCATCTATGGTAAAAGTTGCGTTTGAAACACTTGTAGAAGCAGGATACCAACCAGAAATTGCATACTTTGAGGTTCTTCATGAGCTAAAATTGATTGTTGATATGATTCAAAGATATGGAATCAATGGAATGTGGAGACGTGTTAGTGAAACTGCAAGATATGGAGGCCTAACTCGTGGTCCAATGGTAATGACCAGTCAAACTAAAGATAATATGAAAAAGGTTCTCAAAATGATTCAAGATGGAACTTTTAACAGAGAGTGGATAAGTGAATATCAAAAAAATGGTAAAGACGCATTTGATAAATACATGAAAGAAACTGATGCACACCAAATTGAAAAAGTTGGTAAGCAAATGCGTAAAATGATGTGGCCAGATTCAACTGAATAATTTTTTTAAATCTTTCTTAATTTTGAAACGCCATTTGTAATGTGATTAATAATATCAGTTAGAGGTGTACCTGGACCAAATACTTCATCAATTCCTGATTTTTTGAGTTCCTTTCTATCTTCTTCAGGTATTACTCCGCCCCCAACAATTAGGACGTCTTTTATTCCTTTTTTGTTTAATGCTTTAACGACTCTGGGAAATAGTGTACCATGTGCACCATTAAGTAAACTCATTGCAATTGCATCCACATCTTCATCTTCAGCTATTTGTGCAATTCTATCTGGTGTGGCAAAAAGACCCGAGTATATTACTTCCATTCCAGCATCTCTGAATGCTCTGCATAATACTAGAGCTCCTCTATCATGACCATCTAGACCTAATTTTGCAACTAGAATTTTGACTCTTCTGGAATCTGTCTTTTGTTTCATGTTTTTTTAATACCATCCATTATTTTAAAGCCTTTATGTGAATTTCGTTCTTGAAACAATGGTAGAAATCAATTCCTGAAAACATCCATCTTTTGCCAAATTAAATATGATGATACATCGTGCGTAGATAATGAGTCATTACCACATTTTTGAAATATGTACAATTTGACTAAATGAGTCCATAGAGCAATAACTATGTAATTCAACCCATTTTACGAACTTTCGATGATTCCTAATTAAATAAAATGCTGATTGGCCAACAATATTTGTGATTAACTGCCATGCTATTTCGTTGATTACCTGTTGTCAAATAATTATTATTAATTTTTAGACACACTCTCTCTTCGGTGAGAATAGCACATCTGTTTGTTTTTTCTGTATATGCTCACATTTGGTATTGGGGACCAGATTTTACAAAGATCATGACAACTTGAATTTAAATTTTATGAAAAATAGAAAAATCAAAATTGTCTACTAAAAACAGGATTTGAAAATTAGTCAATTAAGACAACATTTGTCAAAAAATGATGGTGTTATTTAGGGATCCAATAGAGTAATTTATGATAAATTAAACTATACTTTTTTATGATTGTGGAAATTACTTTTCCCTCATTTCTACTAAGCAATACTTTAAAACCCCCTAATTTTGATTTGATAATCTAGGTAAAAATGAAACAAGTTTATTTTTTTGATGAAGGGAATGGAAAAAACAAGAAACTTCTAGGTGGAAAAGGAGCAGGTCTGTGCGAAATGACCCAACTTAAACTACCTGTACCTCCAGGATTTACAATTACCACTGAAGTCTGCAAAAATTACTATACAAACAACAAAAAATTACCGAATACATTAATCCAAGAAGTAAAAAAAAATATTGCAAAAATTGAAAAAAGGACCGGAAAGATATGGAATTCTAAAGATAATCCCCTTTTGGTCTCAGTAAGATCTGGTGCTTCAATATCAATGCCTGGGATGATGGATACCATATTGAATTTAGGATTAAATGACGATACCGTTGAAGGATTGGCAAAAAAAAGCAACAATGTCAGATTTGCCTGGGATTCATACAGGAGATTTGTTCAACTATTTGGCAAAGTTGTATTTGGTATCGATGATAAGAAGTTTGACGAAGTTTTAGAAAATGCAAAGAAAAATCAAGCAGTACAAGAAGATAGCGCATTAAATGAAAAATCCCTCAAGGCGGTTGTTTTAGAATACAAAAAAATTTGTGAAAAACACACTAATATAAAATTCCCATCTGATCCATCTGAACAACTGGAATTGGCAATAAAAGCTGTATTTGGAAGTTGGATGGGTGAAAGAGCGATTGTGTACCGAGAGAGAAATAGCATTACTAGAGACATTGCAGACGGAACTGCCGTAAACGTTGTTTCAATGGCATTTGGAAATATGGGAAATGACAGTGCTACCGGAGTCGTATTTACTAGAAATCCTGGAGATGGAACAAGACATATCTTTGGTGAGTATCTAGTAAATGCACAAGGCGAAGATGTTGTGGCGGGCGTTAGAACCGGTAAACCTGTAGATGAGATGAAAATAGAGATGCCAGAGTCCTACAAACAGCTAGCAGAGACTTGTGAAAAGTTGGAAAAACACTACAAAGAACCACAAGATATAGAATTTACCATAGAGAAAGGGGTATTTTATTTGTTGCAAACCAGAAACGCGAAGATGAACGCCGTAGCAATGGTAAAAACATCTGTAGACATGGTTAATGAAAAATTAATTGATAAAAACAGGGCACTAGCAAGACTGCAGGCAGAACAACTAGAACAATTATTACATAAAACAATTGATTCAAAATCGATAAAAAATTATACGCATCTAGTAAAAGGAATTCCGGCATCTCCTGGAGCTGCAAGTGGAATTGCAGTACTCGATGTAAAAAGGGCAATCATAATGGGGGAAAATGGCTCCAAAGTTATTCTAATAAGAGAAGAGACAAAACC
>JAERMO010000092.1 GCA_016844465.1 Nitrosarchaeum sp.
TGCAAGCTCCGGTATCAGAGTTGGCGGATTTGATCTAAACTGGGAAGACCTTGTTCCAATTTACAAAATAGATGAAGAATTGAAATTCGAGATTACAGAATTTGAGGAAAAAAATGCAGAGGTGGCATGTGCTATGTTGAAAATTTACCAAGGAACAAATTCAGGCTATCCTGCATTTATCACTCCTGAAGCATATGATGCGATAATGGATTACAAGTCTGATTGGATTCAAGAAATTGGGAGAGAACCAAAACCAAATGAAGCTATATTCAAAAAAGAAGGAATTCTTCCAAGAAGGGCTACAATTGTTTCAATTAAAAAAAGAGTTGAAAGAATGGTAAAAAGAGCAGGGCTTAGAAAAATGCTTGTTAAAGGTAAAAAGAGACACGATGTTCCAATTATGAACGGATTCAGGCGTTTTTGGAATAAAAATTGTAAAGAATCACTATCAAGAGATTCCCCCCTTGCATCATTGATCAAAAAAGAATTCATGATGGGACATATGGGTTTGATAAAATTAGACAAGAATTATTTCAAGACACATACTTTAGAGCTTGCAGAAGAATATCTCAACGCAATTCCAAATCTGACTATATCAAATGAAAAAAGATTACAGATAGAGAACAAAAAGAAAACAGAGAAGATCAATAAACTTGAAAGTCAGCAAAATGAAATCGACAATCTAAAACAAGAGGTGAGAAAAATAAATCTAAAAAACCAGATAGTAGAGGCAATCAAACAAGGATTTCTTGAATGGTCAGAGAAAAACCCAGATAAGATTCATCCACTTCAAGTTGCGAGAACAGATATGAGAAAAACAAGAGGTATTGATAAAATTATTGAACACTTTCTTTTAGAACATGATGGAAATATTGATGAGTTAAGAGAAAGAATTGCCAAAGCAGAGATAACCATTCAGGATGATTGAATAATGATGTTGTACTTCATGAGATTAGATGGAAAAACCTCTGCTGAAAAATGTGGAATTAAAATAGAAGGGAATAACAGGTGGATTACGATAATTCAGAATGCAAGTAGATCTTAAAAAGATGGCTTGTTTAATAAATCAGATTTTTTTACCACTTGGGATAACTGGTATTTTTTGTAGTGGAAATACAGGTTAGAATTCATGATTGGTGTGGAAATTTCTTAGGTTATACTAAAAACCAAAGATTCTTTATACTACAAACGCGTAATAATAATACGGTTCTGCATGGTTACATGCTGTGAGAGTTCGAAAGAATATCTCAGAGAACCGACTTATTGTATATACACACATCCATTGGTTTTCCAATTCCCTTTTGTATTATAATATTTGTAGTGAATCTCGGTAAATCGATTTGAACATTTTCGATTTGTGTAAAATAAAAGATGTGTGGGATAAACAACAAAATCTGCAAATTGTAGTACTTTTTCTTTTACAGGTTCACCATTTCTAATCTTACCTTTAATTTTATCAAGATTTGTAAAAAAAGGAAATTTGGTCAATCTACGTAAATTTTGTAAATCTGTTTCAATATTGTTTCTCATACTACGTGTGAGTCTCTCATAAATACCAATTCCTTCCTTGTTATTTTCCTCCAAAAAATATTGAAATCGTTCTAAACACAGTAATAATGAATATGCTCTTACGTTTGCTGTATAAGGATATGGTTTACTACAATGAGTTCTTTTGTTGATTGATGCTGAAACTAATTTACAATCAATTTTCTTAATTGTATTAAAAACAGTACTTGCTAATTCACCAATTTCTTTCTCAGATAAATGATCATAAGGGTATTGTCTTTGTCTGGCTTCTCTATAATGTAATTTGAAACCTTCTGGTAATGTTACACCTCTTTTGGTAAAGAATTCAGATATTATTTCTGAATGAGAGGTTTCAAATTCACCAATGTTGTTCTCGTTTACAATAATACCACCAGAAGTGAACCAATCATCATCTGCACTTTTTTGAGATGGATTAGATGAAAGTCCTTCTACCCCACTTTCATCTAAATACAAATGATACAATTCAATTTTGTTAAAATTATACCTCTTTAAAAGAACTATTTGTAATCTAGTTAAAACTCTAAAAATTGTGGGTGGAAAAGGGATTTGTCCTAGTTGCAAGAAACTAAAGGGACATCATGACAAGGAACTGAAAGAAAAGGTAATAATTTGTCTTACAGGCTACATAATTTAAAAATTTTATAAAAATGTACAATAAATTATAGCTTAGTTATTTATAGGAAAAAGATTATTGTATTGTATGCAAATTATAGAAAAAAAAGAAATCAAGGCTGTTCATATGACAGATCTTGCAGATTTATTGAAAAAATTTGATCAGTTGGAGGATTTTACTAATGGGAATATAAAATGCGAAATTTGTTCAGATATTCTAATTAATACTAATATTGGAAGCTTGAAATTGAAAAATGAACGTCTGATTTTTAGTTGTAATAAACCCGCCTGTTTTAATAAAATGGTTAAAAAATCGACAGATTAATTTCTATCATAGACTAGGATAATACTAATTATGATTGCAGTATTAGCAATATTTACACTAAGTATTGCACAAGAGATTATAGATCTTTGGTGGTCAGTTCCTATGGCTGCATTAATATTCATAATCATTTATTTTTTGATCAATCCAGAAAAAATTGAAAAATGGAGTTCAATTTTTGCTAGATTATTTGCCTCAATAAGTAAAAAATCTGAAAAACATTCTGTGTCTGCAGATATTCAATCACGAATATCATCATATGTAAAAAACAACAACCTACATGAAATTATGCCATATGGTTTAAAATTTAAATGGGTGGTGGGAGAAAATGCAAGTTCGTATTTACAAGGTGAAGATATTGTCATCGTTATGGATTATCATAATAACAACGCAAAAAATTTTTTAATAGCAATCCAAGAATGGACTTCAAAAACACTACTACCGAATATTAGAAATGACATACCATCTCCAATATTGAAAGCAGTAGAGTTATTGATGCAAGAAAAGATCATTAATTCACAAAGACCCGATGCTATGGAATTTTTTAAGAAAGAAATTTTACCAATAAAAATAATAGAAGAAGTAAAAATTAAAAAAATCAGAGAACAATTTGATTTTTTAGATCAATCAGGATACTTTGAAAATGTTTTTTTACAAGAATTAACTTTTGCGGGTCCAAGACTACAGGGTATGCAAGAAATGCAGAAATATGTAGAAATTAATGGATTATTAAATTTATTAGAATGGCTTTTAAAAAGAGAAAGTGATGATGAATCTAGACCATTATATTATTCAGGAGATGTTTTTCGAATCTGGTTTATTTTAGTGGCAAAACAAATTAAAGTTATGAGAGGGGATCCATCACCATATATTAAAAGAGCAAGAGAGGCAATTAGTAAAAAATTTGATTCTATTTATGTAGGTGGAAGAGAAAAAAATATGAAATTCACACAAGAAGTAATTGATGAAATTAAATCGAATGAAATTGCAACTTTGAAATGGACAAAAGAATTCAAAACCAGAGATCGACAACATAAAAAGAAAGATGCAAAAATGGCATTATTTAGAAATTAATTAAAAACGTGGTACGGTACTACCTAACCCCCACCCGACGATTTTTGACACCCAAAATAACCGCCTAAGACTTTACAGAATCCAAATTAACAATACATAATAAAAACCGGTACCGTACAATCTTAATTTTTAGTTTTTCTCAAGTTCTGACTTTTGTCTCTCGAGTTCTTCAATCACATCATCCCCAAAGTCAAAGTCAGATGAATCATGCAAGCACATCTCGATTGACGCTTTGACAAAATCATTGATAGACTCCCCAATGAGATTGCATCTTTCTCTCAATTCATCATGAAGTGCTGTTGGTATACGTGCAGATACAGTTCTAGACATTTGTTTACATCGGTTTACATGTGCTTCGTTAGTTTAAAGACTATCAAAGTTCCGGAACTATAGAGATTTGGATTAGATCAAAGGAGGTAAAGTATACTGCATTATTATTAGAAAATTCTTGTCATGAGTCCAGAAGAGAGAAAGAAATTAGGAATTAACAAATCCACTTTGTGGCATCTCAAAAAGAACATTCAATCCAAAGATAAAATAAAGATTTATGACAAAATTCTAGACAAAATGAAAGATACTATGTCTTGACTTTTTGCAATCTTTTAAATGCCAAATCCATTGCAAGCTTGTTTATGGATTGAGATTGTACAGAGTCTTGGTTTAATTGGTACATTTTGGCTTTACCAACTGTTCTACTGTTAGTAATTACTCCTTGTTTCTCTAGCTTTCTTGTCTCGTTTAGCGCAGTCTTGAATGTTATTCCAGAATGTTTTGCTATATCTGATATGGAATAATCATATTTTTTAAAAACACAAAGAAAGTCCAATATTTTTGATGTGCTGCATGGAAAAATACCCTCAAGTGGGCCTTGCTCAAGTACCTTTTGAGATTTACCTTCTACCAGT
>JAERMO010000029.1 GCA_016844465.1 Nitrosarchaeum sp.
TCTATGATCAAACATCCTGCGAATCAGCTCCTATCTCTGGTACATGGAATGGAGTTAACACCTGCACTGTATTATCTCTGGCAACTAATTCTGGGGATTATGTAACAATTAATTCTGGTATTGTATTGATTAATTCTGGTACTATCAACAACTCTGGTACCATCCACAATTTTGGTACCCTCAACAATCTGCACACAATCCACAACTTTGGTACAATCAACAATCACTGTGGATCTGTGTATTCTGGTACTGCTCCAACTGGAAATCCAGTCCTTAGTATCTTATGTACTGTAAATACTGTGATCTATGATCAAACATCCTGCGAATCAGCTCCTATCTCTGGTACATGGAATGGAGTTAACACCTGCACTGTATTATCTCTGGCAACTAATTCTGGGGATTACTAATTCTGGGGATTCTGTAACAATTAATTCTGGTATTGTATTGATTAACTCTGGCCTACTTGACAACTCGGGGCACCTCAATAATACCGGAACCATCAATAACATCGGTACCATCGACAATGGCGGTGTGTTCTCCAACTCTGTCAACAGCACCATCAACAACTCTGACACCATCAACAACTATGATACAATAATTAACAATGGCACCATCAACAACTCTGGTACCATCCACAACTATGAATTTAACATTATCGAAAACTCTGGCACAATTAACAACAACTTGAGCAGCACCATCAACAACGATGGCACCATCAACAACTCTGGAACAATACACAGTCAGTGTGAATTTACCTATTCTGGAACTCTGCCAAATGGGAATTTAATTATTGATGGATGTGTTCAGTGCATACCTGATTCTGGAGATTGGGTAATCAATTCATCATGTCAACTTTCCACCAATGAGACTATTTCTGAAAATGTAATTATTCAAAATTCTTCAACACTAATTATATTGAATGGAACAACCCTAGACATTGATTTCACTACAAAACATCTGTTGATAAAATCTGGTAGCAAAGTTCTAATTAAATCCGGTGGAAAAATAAATTAAATTCAAAATTCTCTATGATTTACTTTAAGTGTAACTATTGACTCTCTTTTGTATTGCAACATAAGTTGTATATATTGAATGCAAAAATTCTAACAAAATAAGCTTCTTCACGGTGTCAGTTTGACTCACTCTCTTTCAAAAAATTATATGTTGTTGAATCTTGGGTTCAAACGTTTTAGCCTCTTTTTTAATAGTCAAGAACAAACTCTGAAAAGGATCGTTTTTAACTATTAAAGTCCATATTTTCGTATGGACTTCATGTTGGAAGAAGAATTGATGGATTTGATGACTTTTTGTTTACAAAATCCAGAATCTTTTGAAATAACTGCAAAGAAAAAAAGAATTTCAGAAATTGGACAAGAACTTTACTTAGATGGTGGAATAGACGCACTGGATAATTTCTTCTTTTCAATAAAAAACAGAATTATTGGAGAAATAGAAAAAGATCCATCTCCACTGCGTTCGCTGTGGAATGGGCTAACTACTGATTGGCATTACTAGTTTGACTCGATTTGAGAATTTCTAGCCTCTACCAATTCTAAAAATGGCAGTACTGCATTTTGGGCATGTCCCCTTTAGGGCAGGTTTGCCATTTTTCATGGTGTATGGTTTTGCACCTTCAATGTCTCTTTTATCTCGGCATTTTACACAATATCCTATTGTCATAAGCTTACTTAGCATTGGTTCTATTAGCGAGAACTTGTTAAATTTTTTTCACTATGAGGCAAACTGCCGATCTTAATTTTCTTATCACAAAACTCGCTTTTTTGTATCTGATGACCTACCTTCATAATTATTCTATGATCTACTGCCTAGTACATTTGTCCTTGATTTAATTAACTCGTTATTTTCATAGTCACAAACTGTGTTAATGCGTCAGGTTGTACAAAACTTTCCCAAACATAAATTTCTGTCGAGTATACACCTGATACTTTGGGTGTCCATGATAACGATGGACTAAATGTTTGTTTTGGATTAAGTGAGCCGCCTATCCAACTCAGTGATACGACTGCACCGTACTGATCTTTAACTTGAACAATATAGACAAACTTCTGAGCTTTTTCTTGATTGTTTTTAATATCTGCTGAAATCTGGACCTGTTGATTTACATTGACCTGATCTGATATTTCAGCACCTGATGAATTTTGAAGTCGGGGATTTGTAATATCTACTCTTTCTAGCTGGGTAACTGCAAATGCTTGATTAACTGAAACTGCAAAAATCAATGTAATTGCCAAAATTCCTAAACTCTGTCTTATCACAACTATGTGAATTTTTTTTTGTTAATAAAGCGTTTCTACACTCAATTTTGATTCGTAGGAATCAAAATGCATTGCAATATAACTAAAACTAAATGAAAAACAGTTTTTTATTTTAGGTTTAAATTTTGATTCTATAATAGTCCCAGCGCTCTGGATCAAACTTTGTTACAAACTCTGCATTTTCTTTATCTATCCTTGCTGTAATTACATCTCTTAGTGCAAAACTCGTCAAATGCTTGTATTTTTTTGAGTGGGCCTGCATGATAAACATGTGACGCATTTCACTACCTCCTCTTAATCCCCAATACCCCATTTTTAATGCTAAAGGTTCTAAAAATATCGTATTGTTAAGACCAAAATTTTCATCTCTTATTTCTGGTCTTAATCGATAATTTTCTAGTGGTCCGCCCTTGGCAAAACCTACAATGTCGCCCTTACAATCATTTAATTTTAGAGTATTGATTATTATATTTGGATCTTTTATCGACTGTTCAAAAGATTCTTTTCCAAACTGAAGTGGTTTTGGTAACTCTAAAAATATTGAATATACTGATTTTATGAACTCTGGGTTTTTTCGTGTTTCCATACTTTCTATGGTGGGAACTAATTTTAAGTTGTCATATGCATAATTTGCCTGTGTGGTGATTTCTTGTTGTCTAAGATTCATAAATGACAATACAGTATCAAAAAAATTCTTTCTCATATGTTTTGGCAATGAGCTGAGAATGAAATGACACATCTCTGTTTCTTTATTTAATAATTCTTCAAAATATGCCACTGAACTCCTCACAATAAGTGACGGTTTCCATGCTAAAGCATGTGCATTCATTTTGGCCATTTCCATAGCTTTTGCAAAATCTCCCAATGCATATCCACTAATTCTATCAACTACTGAAAGATACCATCCTAATTTCATAAAATGACTTTGTTTTTCTTTATTGTTTTTTGTTAATTCTGAATTTTTAAAACATTCAGTAATTTGTCTTTCTGCATTTTCTTTAATTTCACCACTCCATGGATATGTTGTTCTGAGTATCAACACTTTGATTATTTCAATATCCAAATTTGCACTGTCTAATAGAGTTCGTAATTTTTTATCCGAGGAAATAAATTTCAAAACACTATCTTCATGTGGTTTGTCTACGCTTTTTTGGGGATCAAAGTCATGAAATAAAGCTGATGCATACAGATACCTTAAATCTTCAGCAGAAAATTTTTTTGATGTGTTGTTTAGATTTGCAGATAGCAGTGATACAAATGTAACTTCTAATTCATGATTGATGTTGTGGTATCCATAGTAATCAACTCCTAGTCCCTGTGTTTCAAATAGTTCTATTGTATAATCTAGCATCTCCGCGAAAGCATCCTCATCCATGCCACTTTCTACCATTAAGCTTAGAATTTCATTTCTCAATGTATGTGGATTTGCAAATTCCTGCAATGAAATTCAATCACGATTGTTATTTTTAAAGATGTTCTCTGTTTACTGATGGCTTTTTCTAAAAATCAGGCATGTTTATGACATTTGTTTAGTTATCTTTGGAAAGACAATAGTATTTTTTCTATTTAAGTATAAAGTGGAAATTCTGCTGTCAAAAAATACGAAAACACCACTCAGAAATCATGGCGATAAAATTTATTTCAAAAAACATCAAATGAGATGTCTCCGTCTATACCCTGTACATAATGCGCGTGGAATATAGGCAGGTGGATGGATTTTGCATTATTTCAGTCTAAAAATAAGGCATATTGGGGAAATTACAATAAAACATTCCTTGTTAATTTCGCTAATCTGTTTTGAGGTTTGAACTAAATTTGGAACATTTTTATCCGATTTTCTCTCTTAACTAGATGTTATGAAATGCGCTGATTGTGGTTGTTTTCCTGTAGAATGTAAACAAAGTAAATCTGCCAAGGATTGTCCTAATTGTACATGGAATGAATGCTGTTGCTGGAATGCAATTCATTGCTAATGTATGACATAAAAAATAAAAAATGGATTGTCCCTATTGAAAGGGATCAATAAATGGACAGTTTACTATGTGATCTGAATCCATCGGTCTTGCTAAATTGACATTGATTTTGCCTTCATTGGCATAGAAGTTGATGTCATCTGTTGTCTGCAGTAATGCCGCATCTGTTGGGTCTTTCCAATCAACTACAAATATTCTCCACATTGGGGAATAGTTTGCATCGCCAGGAGCTCCTGCTGCAATTCCAGGTTGGAATCCCATTGGGCCCGAGCCTTTGATTCCATTTGTAAATTGGAACAGATCAACTGCAGCTGAATTTGCAATGAGTTTTGCTGAAGTTGGTGTACTAGTTACACCCATCATTTCGGCTGGGCCAGAAGGTGTTGCATCAGTTACGATGTAATAGATACTTTTACCATCAGGACCCCATCCGCGATGAGCAACAAATGTTACTGTCATTTCTTTAGTGTTGATGTCCAGTATTTGTCCCCCACCATATGGTGTATCATCAGATAATGTCTTGTCCTCTTTTACCATCATCTGACCTTCAGGCCAAATGATTTGAGGCATGTTGATTACTACACTTAATGGAGACAGTGTTATTTTGCCAGATTTTTCTGCATCCATTATTTCTTGTTCTGATTTGAGAACAACTGGAGTAGCACCTTGATTCCATGTTACATGAACATGAGATGTCAGTGCACTGTATGTTTCAGTTTGTGCAGGAGTAGCTGTGAAGACCTGTACTTGAAATCCGTGAATTCCGTCACCTTTTACACCGTTAGTGAAAAGATATGTTGTAGACAGTGCTTCTTTTGGCGCATTTGCCAAGAGTGATGCTAGCTCTACTTTCCATCCTTGCTGTTCTGTGATCAAATCTACATGCTTTTGTTCACTGGAATCAGTGATGATATAGAAAACATCACTACTATTGTAGAATCCCTGATGTAGTGGAATAGTTGCCGGAACATTTGCGCGAGATAGTTTTAGAACAGAGCCTAATTCTGTTTGATCTTGCATGGTTGTCATGGATTTGTCTTCCATCTTTTCAGATTTTGGAGATGTCATAGAGGGATTTTTAGGAGTTGGAACAGTAGATGATACTGGTTTTTCATTTTTGATAGCATCTTTGTCGCCAGGAATTTCAGAGCACAGTCTGTCTCCACAGACTATTCCCTTGTTTTTAGAACCATAGGAACTAGATGGTACTCCCTTTCCTTTTTCGGCATCTGCCTCAATGATGTAATTTGTAGTCAATGCCATTGTAATCAATGGTAGGATTAGCAATAATCCAAAGTACTTGATTGACTTCATTGAAGTTCAACTTTTCAAGTAACGATAAAAGGATTATTCCAACTTATATCCAAATAAGATGATTAGCAAAAATATCTTTTAGTTTACTTTATTCTTCTACAATTAAAAAATTTACTTGCATTGGCTTTTCATAAATTCAGTACCAGCTTTTTGCATTTCTTCTGTTGTCATGTCTTTTTTCCTGGTCGCTACTGCCCATCTATGTCCAAAAGGATCTGAAAGTATACCAACACGGTCGCCCCAAAATCCGTCCATCATTGGCATCATGGGGTTTGCCCCTACTGAAACAGCTTTGTTAAAAACAGAATCAGCATCATTGACGTACAGGTATATCGAACCACTAGGCCCTCCTGTTGATTTTGGAGACAGGCATCCCATTTCTGGCATTTCATCACAAAGCATGATTGCAGAATCCCCAATTCTTATCTCTGCATGCATTATTGATTTACCATCTGGTCCTGGAAATCTGTAAATTTCTTTTGCGTCAAAGGCTTTTTTGTAAAATTCAATTGCGTTAGATGCTCCGCTTATTGTAAGTGTTGGTGTAACAGAATGATATCCATCTGGAATTGGTTTTACCATGCTGAGCATTTTATTTGAATGAATTTATCTGTTTTCAAATTTCTAGGATTCTTTAGATGAGATTAAGAAACTAAATAATTACAGATTGATCAGAGATATCTAAACAAAAGATAATGCAAAAATTTACTCTTCTGCAAAATAAAATAAAAAGAAAAAAAGTGTTGTAAGATTAGATTCTTGGCAATATTGTCAAGTTCTTGCTTTTCGATAATATGACCATCGTGCTAATAATTCCAACAACTAGAATCATTACAGCAATAGTGCCAAATTCTGGGACAATTTTTGCTACAGTATCCATTTTTGCTAGTATATCGTCTACTTGCTGATCTACTTCTGATACTGGAGCATCATTACTAATCATATCTCGAAGCTCTTCTCGCATCATTGTTTCAATTTCATCTACTAACTCTGGATTTGACTCTTCAAGTGGGCCTTCCAGAAACTCAAAGTTATCCAAGTAAGCTTTTGTTGCAAGACTCTGTGCCATGTCTTTGTCTCCTTCAGCATACTTTACTTTGACCTGATTCAAGAGATTACGAATGTTTTCAACATATGTCAAAAGATCTGTTTCTTCAGCTTCCTCACCTATTGCCTCACCAAGCTCATTGATTATTCCATTAGCAAATGTTGCAACTAGTTCAGGATCTGATTTTTTGTCATATGCATTCCACAAATCAGAATAAAATTCTTCAATTTCCTCTGCTTCATGTTCCGGTAGATCTGATTTTATCTCATCAAAAATTTGCTCGGATTTCCATACAAATGCAGAACCGTCTTGGAATTCAGCCATCATTTCAATTTGACCGCTCTTTATTCCTTCTTCATACTCTCCGATTGAAGTCAACAGTAATCCTTGCATGAGTTTAGCCTTGAATGCAGTGTCATTACTAAGTTCCTCACCTACAACCAAGATTCTTGCTTCTTGGATTATTGCCTTTGCTTCATCCATTGCTTTTTGTGCATCTTCTCTAGTTACATCAGAGCCAGTTTTTTTACCCAAATCCATCAATGTATTTTGGAATTTTGTATCAAATTCTGGATTTGCTTCTTTTAGCTCTGGCTTCATAGAGTCATAGAGTTCTGCAATTGGATGAATTGCATGTACTAGTGCAAGTTCAGCGTTATTATCATCTAGGTTTTGCTCAATTGCCCAAAAGTGACCCAGTGTCTCTTCCAACGAACCTGCAAATGATAGTTTACTATCATAATCTAATTCTGCAAGAACAGATTGTGATGTCAATGTTGGGAGCAGTATAATTCCCACAATTATAGAAGTGATTGATTTTATCATTAGAGTTACAAGAAATAAAGTGGATATAACATATACAAAGATTCCAAAGCATTGTTCTAGGATTTTAGAATCAGTCTATGTTTTAAGACAGGACATCATTCTACAAGTTTTAAAACAAAAACAAAACACATCATATTACAATGATATGTGTCATGTATTTTGATTCTTGTTTCATCCACGTGCATGCTTCTAATGATACGCAGGTATTTCAATTTCACACATCATTGCTTTTTTCTGATTTTTCAAAATAATTTTTGATGGTATTTTTTACAAAATATTATTTCCATATTACTTGATGATTAAATGTATGAATATTTCAAAGATCAACAAATAGTGTTTCTGAGCTTAATTTTGTATTCTTGTTTTCTGGGCTTTGTTCTCAATCTATACTTACAACATGGACAGAACAGGTCATTCCATTTCAGGAAAATATCGCAATTTGCCATCACATTTGTTTGATAACTCTGAAAGAAGATAAAATTATTTTTAACAAAACTCATATAAATTTAGATTTACAATTATTACAATAACCAAGCAATTCAAAATTACTTTTCAAAATCATATATTTTGATTTTCTAGCCGCTTTTGTTTGAATCTCTCTAAGGGAATCTTCATCAACATCTTCTATTTTTCCACAATTCATGCATATCAAGTTGATATGCTCATCAGTGTGGGCGTCAAATCTTGCTTCCCCTTCAACTTTGATCTCATTGACTAGCTTCTTTTCTCTTAGCAGATCCAGTGTTTTGTATACGGTAGACAGGCTAACCATAGGATATTTTTTTTGAACTATCTTGTGTATATGCTCTGCACTGGGATGATCATTTGTTTTTAGTAAATATTCCACAATGGCTATACGTTGGGGGGTAATTCTGAATCCTTCCTCTCTCAGTGAATTTACTAGTTCCTCTATTTGCTGCACACTAGATCTACTGAGCCATCCTATTTAATATTTATTATTAGGAATACTTCCTAATTAATAACAATACCTAAATAGGAAGCATTACTAATAGTATATGATGGCTAACATAAACATTGGAATATCAGAACAAGACCGTAAGGAAGTCATAGGAATACTTGTCAATCTTTTGGCAGACGAATATGTCCTTTATACAAAAACTAGAAACTATCACTGGAATGTTGTAGGACCACACTTCAATGATTATCACAAAATGTTTGAAGGACAATATGATGGGCTTTCTGACGACATTGATGAAATTGCAGAAAGGATTCGCTCGTTAGGAAGTAAGACAAGTGCAACACTTGAGGAATTTGCAAAAATTTCTAGAATAGAAGAGCATCCTGGAAAGTATCCAGAAGCAAAATCAATGGTACAAAACTTGATTTCAGACCATGAAGAAGTAATTCAAAGCATTCGTCAAGACATTGATACATGTGGGAAACACAATGATGTGGGAACACAGGACTTTCTTACAGGATTGATGGAAAAACATGAAAAGACAGCTTGGATGTTACGATCCGTATCGGAGTGATGATAATGAAACGATTCATTCAAATCTCTTTAATTTTTTGGGGGGTTTCAAACTAATGTTATTTCAATCAAAAAGAGAATTAAAGACAGTAAATAATGCTGTTCGAATTTGTATTGAATGTGGAAGCATCTCGGTTATTATTGATAATCACATGATATTCTGTAAAAACTGTAATTCAAAATTTAGAATAAAGGAGGAATCAAATGGCTCCTTCATGTAGAGGTTTATGCGGTAGATACAAGAGTACAAATTTCAGGAATTTACAAAAATATGAGGACGGATACAAGAGGTGTAGTTTTTGTTCTATTTTTATGAAGACAAATGATCTCAGATGTCCATGCTGTGCCTTGAAATTACGCACAAAATCCAGAGTTAATCTCAAAAGACGGAGTGTTGTACATGCCTGAATCCTGCAGAAGTATCTGTCAATATTATGATGCAGAGTCAAAATTCAGACAAGAGAAAAATGAAATTTTTAAAAAATATTGCTCTACTTGTAATTTATCTCTGATTTCCAGATATTCAAGATGCCCATGCTGCCATTCGCAATTTACCGGAGGAAAATAAAGATGGGATTTTGTTGTAAAGGATTCTGTGTAGATTTTAAAGCAAAGAGTGCACCAAACGGTTCCAGATATGAATATGGCCAAAAAAGATGTTCTTTGTGTAGTCTTTTTTTGAGTATTTCAGATGCACGATGTCCCTGCTGTGGTGCTATTTTGAGAACTAAATCCAGGAATAAGAGATTATGAAAATTCATTAATTTTCATCCCAAGCGCCACAATGGGGGCAAGCTAGATGTCTGTATCTTTTTTTACCAGTCCATAAATTTACTACCACATTCAAGACAAACAATCTTCTTCTTTTCCAGTCTAGTATGATAATACGAAACCAAAAATCTTGATATCTTTCTGAATCGTAATTTACAGTCCTCAGTAAGGTAATAGATTCCAAGTATGGTTTTGCGCCTTTTATTCCACGGTTACGAGGGGATCTTATAATGAGTTCTTACATGATTGTATCTTTTTGCTATTGAAATTATGTGCTCATCTGTATGGCCATTGTATGCATGTCCAAAAATCAATATTGTCGATTTACCACTAATGAATTGACCGATTAGGATTCTAGATCAATTTAGTTAAATAGAATTGAAAGACTGTAAACTCTTTTTGATCGCTTTACGCCTAAAAAATTAGGCGTGAAATGTCAAATGTTATTTATTTTTACGAAAGACTCAATAGAATTATCCATTTTTTCAAGTTTGTTGTCAGTTGACTCGAGTCTACTCAAATTTCTAATTATTGCTAATGAAAAAAATTCTCCGGTTTATGCCCTGCATCTTAATGATATTTCATATCCTCTAGTTGATGTGTCTATTACAAATTCTCCCACACCGGTCACTTCTCCCACTACGCGTGGTGGCGTATATTTCTCTGATACCTTTGCTTACAAAATAAAAGGAAGAATTGATGACGTATCAATAATTCCAGCATTATCTAAAACTATGCTGGGCCCTAATGTTGAATTCGGTGAAATTAAGATCACGACACAAATTCAAAGTGATAATAAAAAAATAAATTTATCACTATTTACAAATTTAATAAATAGTGTACAAAATTTATCTACAATTGAATTAAATATGATTCTAGTAAGACTCGAACCTATCTAATTTTTACCAAGATACATGTCATATTTTTTACGCAACTCCTCATTTGATAATATCTCATATGCTTTATTGATTTGAACCATAATCTCTTCTGATCCCTCTTCTTTACTTTTGTCTGGGTGAACTTTTTTGGCCAATTCTCTATATTGGTTTTTTATCTCTTCATTTGTTGCATTTTGTGGTAATCCCAATATTTTGTAATAATCTGGCATTGTTTTATTTTGAAATTCTCTTCTAAATTCTTTTTCTTCTTTTGAGTTCTTTCTAAATCCAAAGTCTTCAAAATCATCTGACCAGTCTGAATGGTATTTTTCATACGTCTTATCTTTTTTTGAATCAAATTCTTCAAAATCATATGTTGTTTTTTTCCTTAGAATTATGTCTCTTGCAAGATACAGAAAAATCACTAATACTGCTATTGTGAAACCTGCAAACAGTATTATTTTTTGTTCATCTGTTACGACTAATTCCATTTGTATTTCTTTTACAGGCTTATCTGACTGTCCTGATGCATTTTGAAGAAAAGCGGTAAATATTATGCACAATATTATGATGCTTATATTTCTCATTTTCTTATGTTAATCTAAAATCCTCTTTAGCTGTATTGAGGACTAGATGAGTAATCATTTCGTGATTTAAATTTTGCAATGATTAAAGTATCTGTATTTCCCGTAATGTCATAAACCCCACAAACATTCTCTATTTTTGATAACTCTGCTTCAATGTCTATGATTTTATTTTTTTTTGCAATAATTTCGATTATTGCTGTCAAATTATAGCCTAATTTTTCATGGTCTATTAGTGCAGTGTAACCTCTGATTATTTTTTCTTTCTCTAATTTTTTTATTCTTGATAGTATGGTGACTGTTGATATTCCTAGCTTTATTCCAAGTTGTCTGGCAGATAATCTTGCATCAACCATTAAATTTTTTAAAATTCTTTCATCTGTTTGATCCAAATTCATGTGATTTCTATGTTAAAAATACATTTAAATTTTTAGTGATTTATCAAATACATGTTTAATTTTATTCATTTTTTATGTATTTTTAGTCTTTACGGTTCTTTAGATTTAAAACAAACAATTAACAAAAATCAACGTGGGATCCATCGAGGAATTAGTGCTAAAAGGACAAAATTTTTTGGAAGCGGGTAATTTTGAGGATGCACTTGGGTATTTTGAGCAAGCGTTACTCTTGAATCAAAATGACCCTGAATTGTGGAATTTCAAGGCTGTTACACTACGTAGTTTAGGAAGATATGAAGAAGCATTAGAATGCTTTAACAAGTCATTTGAAATTGATCCAAGAGATAAACACGCGTCATAACACGCGTTTATCTTTGCTTTACACTCTATTTTTAATCCATTAGGCACAAAAAGGTGAGTTTTTACCATTATTGATAGTGGATCTTTTTAAACAATCTCTGATAATTCAAAAATTTCCTACTAGTTATTATAAAGTGACATACTAGTAATACTGTAATGGTCTTACAATCAATTAATGCTGATAATTGTCCTCGTTGTGCAAAAAATACATTATTAACTGATGATGTGACTGGAGAGAGATTCTGTGGAAAATGCGGATATGTTCTTTCTGAGAAATCACAGGAATCTGGACCTGAATGGAGATCCTTTACTCAAGATGAACACGGTAACAAAGCAAGAGCAGGTGCACCAACATCGCTAACAATGCATGATATGGGATTATCTACGATCATTAATCCTATGAATAAAGATGCGTCTGGGAAACCCTTGACTGCAACAATGAAGAGCACTATTGAAAGATTGAGGACATGGGATAGTAGAAGTCAGGTTCATGAGTCAGTTGATCGAAATCTGAGACAGGCCTTAAGTGAACTAAACAGATTGAAAGACAAACTTGCACTATCTGATGCAGTGATTGAAAAAGCAGCTTATATTTACAGAAAAGCCATTGAGAAAAAATTGGTACGGGGAAGATCTATTTCTGCAATGATTGCATCAGCACTTTATGCTGCATGTAGAGATACCGAAACGCCAAGAACTCTAAATGATGTCGGCGAAGCAGCTAATTTGAAGAAAAAAGATATTGCAAGATGTTATAGATTATTACATAGAGAACTAGATCTAAAAATGCCGGTAGTCGATCCAATTCAATGTGTTGCACGTATTGCAAGTAGAATAGGGATTACAGAAAAAACAAAACGCTATGCTGCCAAAGTTCTAAAAATATCTCAAGAACATGAAGAATCTGCAGGAAAAGATCCGATGGGGTTGGCAGCGGCTGCATTGTATTTAGCTTGTGTCAAAAATGGCGAAGATATAACTCAGCGTGATATTGCAGAAGCTGCAAGTGTGACTGAAGTTACAATAAGAAATAGGTACAAAGGTCTAAAATTAGACCAAAATATGGACCTATAAAATCACAATGTTGTTTGATATCTAACTAACGGCCAATCTATATTATTAAGAAAACATTATCCAAAACATATTGGAGGAAGAGTTGGGGAAAATGTTGTCACAAGCTTATGATCTTTGTGAAGATGGTGATTTTTCAAATGCTTTGAAGCTATATGATTTAGCATTAAAAAAAGAACCTCAA
>JAERMO010000093.1 GCA_016844465.1 Nitrosarchaeum sp.
TCGACAAATGCTGTTAATTGATCTGGTCCTGTATTGGTATTAATTGTCCATGTTGTTCCAGAAAGGGCACCAAAAGCTATAGTTCCTTGTGCGGTTGTTTGTTGTCCGACTACAAGCATATCTCCTGAGATACCCTCAAAAGAGATGTCAAAACTTCTTACAGAAGTTGCCCCATTCAAAATGGCTGTTATTACAGCAGTGGCTTCATCACCTACAGCAGTTCCACTCCATCTGTATGCACTCAAATCACTATTACTATCACTATATGCAATACCAATCTGATCACTGTTAGGACGTGATGTCAGCTCAACCCAGTTTACTGTACCTGATGTTTGGGTTGTAGTTATGGTAGCATTATTAACCCAGGATGCACCATTCCATTCTATTTTTCTTAGCTCGTCAGCAGTTGCAGTACCATATACTAAAAGCGCATCACCTGAAATTTGCTCATATGCTACATCAAAGTTTTCCAATCCATGTGTTCCTGCAGATGATGCAATACTGGTTGCACTTCCACATGATATACCACTAGCGTTTCCTGTACATACTTGAGCCTTGATTACATCTCCAGCATCTCTTGTTGCAATTATCCACTCGTCTGCGGTAGGACTAGATGCTACTCTAATCCACTCTATTGCTACTGCACCTACACTTGTTGCACTTGCTTCAGTACCAAAGGTTGATCCGTCAAATGTTTTGTATTTTGGAGTTCCTGCTGTACCATCAGAATAGACTAACAGACCTCCATGATTTTGTGGAATATAGGGATCAGCTGCTACAAACCATGGTCTTGCTTCAATAAACTCGCCAGAGTTTATCTCAAGAGGTCCTAATGCATATAGTTCTGGAAATACTAGTGGAATGGAATACGAATATTCTACAGATGTTTTTTTATCTACTAGATTCTTTGTCCATGTCAATATCTTTGTATTTCCTATAGTTTGTACATTAGCATCAGTAGTAACATCAAATACTGATGGAATAGTCTCTTTGATTTCTAAAGAGTTTTCATCAGTAAATGATTCTATATCAATTCTAACATTAAATGAATTTGGATTAATTGTTGGATCAATCTTGCTTTGTGCAGTTCTGATGATATCATACTCGTAGAATGATTTTACATCAAATGTTGTGTTAAAATTAGTATCAATTTCATTTGCATTTGCATTAATTGAAATATCATAAGTTCCTTCACTTTCAGTTACAAATGATGCATTATACAGACCACACTCAGTATCAGCAGAGATTTCATTTCCAGAAGTTAGTGTTGCAAGATTTGAGTTTGGATCAGTAATATCAATAGACAAGTTAGCATCACATACAGGATGTCCTTGTGAATCAAGTACAACAATTACAAAGTCTGCAGTCTCGCCTGGTTTGTAAATACTTTTTACAGTATTAAGTGATACAAGTCCCCATGCAAATTCACTTTCATTTTCATATTTTTGTCCTTCAACATTAAGAATTGTTTTAATTTTGTACAATCCAGGCTTTGAATTTGTAGAATCTATTTTGATGTGGAACTTTCCTTCTCGCTCTTTTACAAAAGTAACATCAAGGTTAACTTTTTGATTTTTTGCATCATAAATTTCTGTTGTGATTGATTCATTGTTTGCATTCCAGTTTTCTTTTTGTATTTTATTTTCTTTAGTTATGTCATCTAGTTTTGTAATTACTGAGTTTAGTTTGTCTAGCTTTTCTTGTTGTTTAATTTGTTTTTTCTCGTCTTTGAGCTGCACTGATAATTGCTTGATCTGTTCTTTGAGAGTTTGAATTTCGTCTTTTGAGACTAGAGAGTTTTGTCTTAGTTGTGATATCTCCTCTTTGATCTGGTTGATTGCTGCTTTTGTGGTAATTTTTTCCTCCTCTGCAGCATCTGCTTCTGGGAATGGGGCCAAGATTGACAAAAATCCCATAGTCTGATTTACGCCAAGGCTTGGAGTCTCTTTGATAATAGATCCAGTCTCTGAATCTGCTGAATTTATTGCCTCATTGAACAGTTCGAGTTCCTTACGCATTGCCTTAGACTCGCTATAAAACTCTAGTATAACTTCGGCATCCTCAGTCATAGAGTAGGTTTCCTTGATGGACGCTAGTATTGGTATTATTGACGTGAAATTGATAAATTGTGCCTGCGTTAGATTATCATATTTAAATATATCGCTTACTAGTAGACCTTCTGATAGACTGGCTATATTACCAGTTGAGATTTGTGCCTGAATTAGGCTAATTTCCAAACTGTCTGATATTAATGACTGCTCAGAGATGGAGTTTGTATCTGAATTTGTGGGTTGGGTTGAAGTTGAGTTCAATCCTTGGTTTTCTAGTGCAATCTCTTGCAGTATCTTTTCAAGATCTAATTCTATTGTAACGTGTGAATCAATGCCTTCCTCATATAGCTGAGTGATTTGTACCTGAGACAGAGTAGTATTGAATAGTAAAATATCATCAATAGATCCGGAGAAGAGGTTGTTTGGGTGTGGTAATTGGTCTTTTGTATTTATATATGCACCAATCACAATATCGTTTTCTGAAGTAATGGAATCTAGTGTAGTTGTGGTTAACTGTCCATTTAATGATAATGTAGGTAGATTCCCAACTTCTATGGAGGATTCCAGTACACCATTAACAGAAATTCCAAGTGTCTGGTTGTAAAATGATGCTGATACATATGTCCATTCCTCAGAAATTTCAGTCTTTGATGTTACATCAGTCCATTTGATTCCATCAAAAATTGAGAATTTAACCTTGTGACTAGATGGTAGATTTTCTACTGCCAAAGAAAATGCCTTTTCTTTACTTAGTATAGTAAATTCTGGGGAGCCATTAGAAAAATCAGGCTGTATCCATGCAGAGATTGTTAAAGTATCAAGATTATTTGTATTATCTTCACTAATTTGAACAAAATTACTTTCTCCATCAAGATGTAGTGATGGATTAGTTAAATTTGTGTAGAGATCTAGGCTTGTTCCATTTTGTGCACTGTCAAAATTGATGGCTAAGATAGCGTCATTAGATATTCTAGGAGTAAGAAATGCAGTAAGTGTATCAGAAAGGATTAGTGGATCAGATGAGAATTGTGAGTCTGGTGTAAATAAATCAAATGACAACATATCATTCAGTGACATTGAATCTGTGCGTGAAGATTCCAATGTAGATTCTATATCAGTTGAATCAGAACCAAAAGGATGTAGTGCTGTTAATAGCACATCAGATAATGACATTGAATCTGTGCGTGAAGATTCCAATGTAGATTCTATATCAGTTGAATCGGAACCAAAAGGATGTAGTGCTGTTAATAGCACATCAGATAATGACAAATCTGTAATAGAGTCAATTGAAATGTTTTCAAAATGATTAGATGTTTCAGCATGATAATCTTGAGTATTAGTAAAATTATTTAGAACAGCATAATTTTCATTTTCAGAAAATAGATCTGCTTGATTTGTATTTTGTATTTGATCAGATTCTTCAGCAAAAGCTGTATTCCAATATGAATTTGAAATTGATAATGGAGTGATTATTGTTGAAGCAGTAAGAATGATTACAATTGATAAAGTAATAATTTGTTTAATTTGATAAAACTTTGTTTGTTGATTTTCATAATAAATTAAAACAAAACCTGCAAAAGGTATCAACAATACTAAAAGTATTGGATTATTAGGATCAAAAATTAGATCAGTTGACTGATCTAATTGTTCAATACTATTTTTTGAGAAAAATAGTTGTTCAATGTTTATGTAATCATTTATGATTTTTTCAAATTCAGAAAAAATCACAAGATCAGGAATTTGTATGATCTCAAATTCTGACTGTTCAGAGATTTGATCATATTCATGATATACTAGTTTTGTTGGTGTTAATGCTGGTGTAACTTGAGAATTAGTTTTTAGATATTTTTGTTGTCGATCAAAAATTCTTTCCATGATTGCTTGTTTATCAGAATCAGATTTGATTAGTAAAATATCATTTTGATGTGAATCAGATAATACAGACATTTTTTCATCCAGAGAAATTGAAAAGCGTTGAGCATCGCTTGATAGTTTTTTAATTTCGAACATTCCAATTTCTTCATCTAATCTTACAGTGAATTGTTGTGGTAGATTGTTTGGAGTAATATTTTCCGGATTTGATTCTGCAATTACATAATTAGTTTCAGATGGAAGTAATGACAGTCCTAAAATCAAAATAATGGATATGGTTAAAAATTTCAGGACATGTCACCACCAAAAATTGATAGATATGGAGCTGAGAAAATTCTAGAGAAAATATTTCTAAAACATAGTCTAGTAACTCTAAACTTAAATGCCATATCCAAAGAAAATTGCTCATAAATCCCCCATAAGGAGAAAGGAATTTTTCATAAACAAGTAGCTCCGTGACGGAAGATCTATGATTATACAGTGCCAAGTTGGAAGATTC
>JAERMO010000094.1 GCA_016844465.1 Nitrosarchaeum sp.
CCTCTTTTTTGTCAATTCTGTCGTAAGAAAATATGTCATGATGGGCAGTGCAATACTTGCAATAAACGGAATTACCTTGTAGTTGCCAAATATCTTCATGGATGTTGCCTCAAAAAAGATCTGCAGGTGATGCCCAACATCGCGGTCCCCGTCAGTTACTGGAGGCTTTAGCAGATCAAAGCTTTCAAGCCATGGCTTGACTCTGTTGTAATAGTCTGCATCAAACTTGCCATCAAAGAGCTCCCCGACACTAAATAAAGTATAAAATCCAACAAGAATTACAATGACGACAAATGCCATCTGTGGCGATATCTCAAAACTAAAGACAAACCTAATTGATTTGTACATTATTTGTGGAAGATGATTTTTAGAGTATAATAAAAACAGAGAAAATACAATTACATTTACAATTATAATCGGATATGCCCAGGGACCTGTCTCAAATGGTTCAATCTGCACATTGCCTGTAAGGCCTCCAAATGTTCTCAACAAAAAAGCTGGAAATATGGATGGAATAAGACTGATAAATACTGCAATAATTGTCGGCAGAAAAATAACCCATGATACCAAATGTCGTTGTTTTGTATCCAGAGTTCCCATATCTAAAATCTAGAAATTGTACCAGATAAAAATTATCAGTATTGTAATTTGACTAAAATCCAAATTTTTGATTCATTTTTTGCACAAAATCATTTTTTTTGATCAGGCAAATTGATTCTAAATTTTTCAGATTAATCTTTTTGCAAAAATTCATTTGTCCTTTGAAACTAGACGCAGTGCAATCAATCAAATTACAGTAAAGAGTCCTGTAGACACGATTCTAATTAAAACTGTAACTGCAAAGGCAACCTCGTACTTTAGGTTGTATAGTACAAAAAGTCCTACTAGACCCCCTTCAAAAATTCCAATTCCTGCAGGAATCATTGATGTTGCAGCAGCAAAGCCCACAGAATGATACAAAACTATGAGATCCTGAAAATTTATGGTACTTGCCATTCCTAAGATAAACATGTATGCCCCTGTAACTTCAAGCATCGAGGTCCCAATTGACACAGACAATCCTGTAGCAAAATATTTTGGCTTCATTAGCATGTAAATGACCTCATAGGAATCATCAAGACTAGGAATTATCTTGCTGAGTATTTTTATTTTTGATAATTTTTTTAATATTTTGCTAATCGTGTTCTTATTTCTAATTATTAATAAAATCAGAATAATCACCCCTATTGGAATCAAAGCTATTGACTTGTCTATAGTTGTAAAAAATATTCCTGTAGCAATAATTATTGTAACTGCCAGCAGATCATAGAATCTTTCAACTAGTACAATAGGCGCAGTCTTTGAAATTGGAATGTCGTAATCTCTTTTAATTAGTGGGGATCTTAGCATTTCTCCTACTCTAGCTGGTGAGAGCATAAAGGCAAAACCAGAAATAAAATACAACGAGCTGCGAACAAATGGAATTTCAGTTGTTATTCTTTTTAGAAAATAATGCCATCGAAGAACACGCAAAAATCCGCCAAGCAACCAAAGAGCAATTCCTCCCACAAGATATCTTTGATCAATTGAGACTAGGGTGGAGATTGTCTTTTCCACATCTGAAAATAACAAAAAAACTACATAGATGGCAATTAAAATAATTATCACTAAAAATGTCCTTGCTAGCTTCAATTATCTTGTCCTTTTAATCTGAATATAAAAAACATCTCATGTAACTCAGAATCAATTTAATATGCTTGTTTTATTTTATACTAGTATTGAAACTAGTATGCATTCCAGCCTTTAATGCAGAGCAACCAATAGGCGATGTAGTAAAGCGATGTCTCAGATATTGCGACAAGGTCGTTGTTTGCGATGATGGTTCTACTGATTTGACTGCAATCGAAGCCGAAAAAGCTGGTGCAATAGTGATAAAACATTTTAAAAACAAGGGGAAGGGTGCTGCATTGCAATCTCTGTTCAAGTACGCCAAAGAATTAGATTTTGATGTAATGGTTACAATAGATGGGGACGCTCAATTTCTGCCAGAAGAAATTCCAAAAATAATAAAACCAATATTGGATAATTCATCTGATGTCGTAATTGGTTATCGGTTTGACGATAAAACTGAAATGCCCACATATCGAAGATTTGGAAATAAGTTTTTTGATAAAATGACAAAGATTGCAGCAGACTTGCCATTTAGGGATACTCAATCTGGATTTAGGGCATATTCAAAAAAAGCAATTGATTCAATTACCTTTTCAACTGAGGGTTTTGGAGCTGATTCTGAAATTTTAATTGATGCTGCAAAAAAGAATCTAAGAATATCAGAAGAGAAAATTACAGTCATTTACAATACCGGAGGAAAGACATCTACAAAAAATCCAGTTTCCCATAGTAGCGATGTTTTTGGCTCATTAATTGAGCATATTGCCATCAGACAACCATTGAAATTTCTTGGAATTCCAGGAATCATTTTTCTTGTAATCGGAATTATTTACTCTATTGTAGTTGCCGTAATTTTTAATGATACAAGATACTTCTCTATACCTTCAACCTTAGTCGCATTAGGGTCTACGATGGTTGGCTTAATGATGATGATGATGTCCATAGTTTTATTTGCCATACAGCGAGCACTAAGAAAGTAAATTAAAAATTATTTTAAATTATTTTAAGAAAATATGAAATTATTATAATGATGTCTGGATTTTGTGCTAAATTTGAGTGCAGCTTGCAGTCGAACCTGTGTTTGTTTGCAGAGTCAGAAATCCTGATACTGTTCCTGTCCTTGTAATTGTAATTATCTGATCTGCCTCTGCTCCTAGCGAAAATGACTCTGTCTGTCCATAGTATGAGAAGGTGTAAAGTGACTGGGTTCCAATATTTGATACTCCGATTGAAAACTCCGCAGCCTCAAATCCTCGTAGTACCCCATGCAGCATAAAATCAGAATCAGAAGTGCATTGCCAAGTGTCGGTGCTCCATACAGGGCCAACTGATACAATTTGGGAAAATGACCCTTCAGGATCTCCCTGCACAATATTTGCAATAGCTATGGCAAATATGACAATTATTACTGCACCAGCTACTAGTAATATTTGTGAGCGATCAACGGAAGATGGTTTTGTTGATTTATTAGAATCTGTAGATTCTGATGACTTGTTAGAACTCAATACACGTTTTAATCATTATGGCTATTTATTGATTTTTAAAATGTCGTTTGAATCCTCCATTTTTAGAGCGTTGCAAAATTTGTAGGATTTGAAATGTTTTTAATTGTTATGAGTAATGGTTTTTTAGCAAATAACAATTCCAATTTTTTCTGATTTTTTGCTACAAGTCTGTCAATAAAATTTGCAAAGTTAGATCAGATCTATTTTGCATTAACAATAAAATTGAATCAGTATTGATTTTTCTAAATTTTTCATCATAAATATGATCATAAATATCTAGTACTGGTTTTATGTTTCCAAATTTCTGTATTGGGTCGTCTACAAACATTGGATGAATCTCTACTAGCAAAGTTGGTTTGTTGATTTTTAAATAATCTAACATGGTTGGCAATACAATGAATTCTCCTCCCTCAATATCCATTTTAATAAAATTACAGTCCGTAATGGAATATTCATCGATTAGTTGTTGAAATGTTTTTGATTTTACATTCTTTGATGACTTGGTTTCATTAGACAAAATACTTGAAGTACTGTGTCACCAGCTTTCATCAAATTGATACAGTGGTATGGTTCCTGATAAATTACTTAGGGCAGCATTGATCAAAGTAATATTGGATTGAATATTTTTATTTAGTTCTACATTATTTTTTAATTCTTGAAATGCTATGTGATCTGGTTCGACTGCATAACAGTGTCTTGCTAATTGAGATCCATACAGAACAGTAGGACCTATCCAGGAACCAATATCAAGATAGGAATGTTGTTTGTCTAAGAATTTGTTCATAATTGCATATGTTTCAGATTCCCACAAACCTAGTTTTACTAGTATCCAAAAAGGAAACTCTCGTTTGGAATTCACTGTAAATTTTATATTTTTCTTGTTAATCTGTAACTGTTTAGAAAAAGACACTGATCTTACAAATCTTGTACCTTTAGGTCCCAGAATTTTTTTAATAACTGGTATGAGATTCATTAAATTACAAAAAATATTCAATCACCTACTATTTTATCTTGTGATTAACTGGGCTTTTTTTCAAAGACAATTATCATAGAGATTACAATATTTCAAAGTCAAATTTCTTTTTTCTATCCGAATTGTTTTTTTAAATTACAATAATGTAATAAGCATGCGTAAATCCTTAAAAAAACATGAAATTAGACTGGTTAAACTCGAAAAATAATTCAGATAACCTCAATCTAATTTTAGATTTGCTAAAAATATGCTTTATTGCATTTTTTGCATTTTCGGTCCTGGCACAAATGT
>JAERMO010000030.1 GCA_016844465.1 Nitrosarchaeum sp.
CATATCTCAATTGTCATAATCGTGATTGGGTCGATGATCAGGATAAAATGTTTGGGCAGAAAGCTAGTTTTTCATGGGATGAAATCTATGAATTACTAAGAAATTATTTTGATAATTCTTTAGGTTTACTAAATCAAGTTTTTCTTGCTGACTATAATGGCAAGCTAATGAATGATTGGCTTACCTCATATTCACGTGTATACTCACATTTTGCCATCAAGGGATTTTCACCATTTTTAGATGATGATGTAATACAATTTGCCAGTCACATACCATCATCAAAAAAATATGATATGCATAAAAATATTGGCAAATTACCGCTAAGAGAAATTATTGATAAAAAAGGATTCCATGTAGATTCTAACAAAAGGGGATTTTCTCCAGATTGGTATAAATTCTGGAATTTATATGGAAAAAAAATTGTCTCACAATATCTATCCTCAGATGCCAATATAGTAAGAGATAATTGGATTAATTATCAATGGATTCAATCTTCAATAAGTAAAGCAAACGATCAGGACATACGTTATATTAACAAATTATTACATGTAACTTCATTTGAGATCTGGTATAGACTCTTCATTACACATGAATTATCTGAAGATGATACTCTAATCTAATTACCACTAATCATCTTCAAAACTTTTCTTGGATTCTTCAAAAACTGTTGAATCTTTTTACTTTGATAATCACTAATCTCTTTTCTAATATCTTCTGGAAACTGGGAAAAATATCCTTGTTTACAAATTCCAAAAAACATCTTCCCATGACATAAGCTGGATGGTACCCAAGTGCTTTCATACCTCTTCCAAATTCTTCAAAATTATGCCCATGACCTAACTTTTCATGATGTTCTATCTTTACATCGTTGAAAATTTCTATCTTGTAACCTTTAATCAAGGCTCTATGAAGAATCTCTGACTCATACCCCATTATTTCAGGATATTTGTCATAATATTTGAAAAAAAATGATTGCCTTACAAACCTCCCACCACCATGAGGAGCTTTACCTATGAATGGATGAAGATCACCGGAACAAATTACCAACTTTGAATCACTTTCCAATTTTTCAAGTAGTTTTTCTGCATATTTTTTTTCGTATGAAGCATCTCCTGCACCAACCATGTGAAAATCATAATCTCTTTTAAGACACATATTCCACAAGCTTGGAATTCTAGAATAATCTCTTGTTTTATTCTGAGTTTTGTAAACAGTAATAATATTGGGAAATTCTTTTTGAAAAGATTCTAAAATCTCACTTGTTCCGTCAGTAGACCCATCATCAACAACAATTATCTCCTTTGGGGGTATAGTCTGATCCAACAAACTTGTAATTACTTTACCAATAGACTTTTCAGAATCTCTGACACAGAAAAGATGATAATAAGATTCATTCATATTTCTAAAATAATATAATTATCAATTTTAACTAAGTGCTGGTTTTGCTGGAACTCCCATCACCGTTGTATTTGATGCAACATCTTTTGTCACAACAGATCCCATACCAACTATGGCGTTCTTTCCAATTTTTATTCCCTCTCTAAGAGTTACAGACATTGCTATCCTTACATTATCTCCTATGATGCAACTTCCAGCTACTAGAGAGTTGGCAATAATAAGACAATTTTTTCCAATTTTTACGTTGTGAGCAATATGAACCAAATTATCAATTTTGCTACCTTGACCAATTATAGTATCTGACATAGTCCCCCTGTCAATACAAACATTTGATCCTATCTCTACATTATCTTTGATAACGACTCTTCCAAAATGAGGAAACTTGTGTATTTTTGACATATCATCTCTTTCAAATCCAAAACCGTCAGTTCCAATCACCGTACCTGGATCAATACAAACATTATTTCCTATTTTTGTATTATCCAGAACGGTCACACTACCAAGAATAACACTATTTCTTCCAATTGTGACATTTTTTCCAATATGAGAATGAGGTCCTACGTACACATCTTTTCCAATCTTGGATAGCACAATAGCAGAAGAGTCTATACCTTTTGAAATTCTCTTATCCACAAAAAATTGATTTAAGATCTTGATAAACCATAATCTTGGATTTTCAACAAAGATAATCGTAGATAGAGTGTTGACCTTTTTCAGTAATTTTTTTGAACAAATTATCAACGATGCTTTTGACTTGTTAATTGTTATAACTGCTGATTCATCTGTTTTAGATAGAAAAGTCACGTCACCTTTCTTTGAATATTGTATTGAGTTGAATCCAGTTACAATAGATTTATTTGAATTTATGGTAATTCCTCCTTTACCAACATATTGTATAATGTCTATTTTTTTAATATTAAATCTCAAAGTTTTCTTTTGGCGCATGTAGTTCTGTTAATAATCTCGTGACCATTTTTTTATAGTCTCCTATATTGGAAATTAGCTTAGTTGATTCTCTTTCTATGAATAAATCTAACTGTTTTTTAATAGATCTAGAATTTTCTGCCCACCATATAGGATGAGTTAAAATTTGAATATTATTGTACTTTCCTATATGACTACACATGCATCCATTTCTCCAATATCTTCCACTATCGCTAATATAGAAAACATCTTTCAAGATATCTTCTCCTCTAGTATTCAAAATATCTAATTCCTTCAAATTTATAATAATATCTTGTGTTTCTGATGGAATATGAGGAGCAGCCGAGATTACACAACTTGATGAAATATATTCTAAAGTTAGAATCTGATTTTTTATTTGCTCTTTGCTTTTTTGTATATCTTTTGAAAGAAATCTAGTATCATAGTGAAGTCCGATTTCATGTCCTAAAGAAGCAATTTTGCTTATGACCTCTTTTCCTTTTACAGAATAAGGATTGTAAAAATCACTATGTAATAATATAAAAAAAGTAGAACTAAATCCATGTTTTTCCTCACTTTGTGCCATCTCTAATGCATAATCTAAGGAGAAATCTACATCATGACGAAGGAAAATGTTTTTTTCATTTTTCTGCTTTTGTAAAAAATTCTTTACGGGACCTATCTGATATTCTTTCTGTGCATGTTCTAGAGTCTCAAAATAATGTTCTGATGTAAAATCACATTTGAATTTCATCTATTTGTTAGGGCTTATTTTATCGAATTTGAGCGTTTTCAACATTTTGGTTCTTTAATTCGGATTATCATCTTTCTTTTCAGAAAATGATCTATTGGTTTTTTCAGTTAAATTCCCACCTTTAATTAAAAATTCCAATTTATTTTGTAATTTTACAAGTTCTTCAATCTCTTCCTTACTAGCAGTCTCTTTTGAGACTATCTTTAACATTAGTTGGGACATTTTTAGGTGTAAAGGAAAAAGAACATCCATAGTATAACCTGGTGGTAATCTGTAAAAATATGGATTAGACTCAGCTGAGATATTTGCTTCTGATCTATAGGCACCACTTTTTTTAAAGTGAACGTAGCCAAAAAGTATCAAAGTTGGAACACCTATTCCAATCATAAATATTGCATAGTAAGTAAATGAAGGAAAAATTTCTTTCAAGTTTGGAACTTTTTCGATTGCAAGATAATATGTTACTACAAGAGTGTTTATGGCTGCAAAAATAAACGCAAAGTATGTTGCCCAACCAGTTCTAAAGTAAAACCAAGATCTGTAAGGAAGATTTTTTCGCTCTCTAGTCATATTTACACACTCTAAATTTTATAAAAGCCATATCAAATGTTTTTTGTATTTACTTAATAAAGATACATCCATTAGTAGATCAGACAAATATCATTATGCTGACCAACACGTCTATCATAATATTTTAAAACATATTCTAAAAACAAGAGCGACAAACATTTTAGGTCACTCAATATGTCTTGATGATGGGGAGATTTCTTTTGACTGGAAAAAAGATTGTTACTATACAATGAACATTGCTCATATTGGCAATACTGCTGGTGTTGCTTTTACAATTGCATCTGAACAACAAAAAAATGGTCATAAAATTGATATCTTTGTATTTGATGATGGCACACACAAACAGTTTGGAGGAATAGGAATTAACTACAACTCACGTTGGGAAAAATGGCGTTTCCACCACAAATTACAAGAATATGATGTATGGCATTACCACTATCCGTATGGTTCACTTAAAGAAAAACTAGAAAGCAAAAAAACAGGTAAAATATTTTTGAAGCACTATCACGGTGATGATTTGCGTGGAAAACATGAAAAAGAATTTTGTGTTGTATCTACACCAGATCTGTTAAAATATGCCCCAAAAGGTGTTTGGATACCACCTTGACAAAACTAGAGAATCATGGAGTATGTAATGTCATCAAGATAGTTAATGTGCCACATAAAGAATCACTAGAATTGATTTCTACATGTGATATTGTGATTGGGAAAATACTGCCTGATGTTGGTTGGTTTGGAAAATTTGAACTTGAAGGAATGGCATTAGGTAAACCAGTTATAGCGTATGTTTCTGACGAACTGTATGACAAATTCAAACCACCCATATTTCGTACCACACCTAATACAATCGAAAATGATATTTCATCATTACTTGCTGACATGGATGAACGAGAGCGACTATCTAAAGAGGGTTTGAAATATGTCAAAGATAATCACGATGCAAGTAAAGTTACCAAGTTGATACAAGATTGTTATGAAAAATTGGTTAAACAGTAAATTGATCTAAAGTAAGTAGAAAAATTGATTGTGTTGCATTTGTCATTACGATCTTGGTTTCACTTACCACTCCATATTTTTCATACAATTTCTTATATGGATGAATGAAATTATGATTCGCTAATCTTCCTGATGAACACGTAACATCAATACTTAGAATGTATTTCTTTGACCATCCAATAATCTTTTTAATATTATTTTCAATATTTTCTGGTTTTACATGCATTAAAACCTCACTTCCAACAACTAAATCATACTTCTGATCTGATTGAAAATCTTCTATTATTGATACCCTAAAATCAACATTATCACAATTGCAAAATTTTTGTGCATTGTTTAATTGTTCTACCGACATATCAAACGCAGTATAGTTGATTGGTTTAAAATTTTCATTTATTAGTTTTGTAATTCTTCCAAAACCACAGCCATATTCTAATACAGTTTGAAATTTTATTTTGTGTAATTCACCTAAGAATTCTATTTCTTGTTTCTTAAAATCATCATTATATTTAAAATTAGTAAAATATGATTTACCATGTTCTTTCCAATAATTATTTGGTATGTATCTATCAGATTTTGTAACAAATTTTTTAATTTTATCAAAATTAATTTCCAATTATATATCTCAAAACTTCTTTCTCTTTATCAATCTTTTAGATATATTAAACATTAAATCTGTTTTATATTTAGAAAAAATTCTAAATATAATTATCTATTCTAATTTAGTCACAAACTAATATCATTAATTTTAAAAAATCAATTAGTTAATACTTGAACGTTATAGAGCATGTAACTATTGTAAATGACTAGGCGAATTTGACTTAAATCTTAAACTTCTTTTAAATCTTATATTGATTTTAATAATGCCTATTTATTTTCACAATTATGGCTGATAATACTTTTACTTCTTTAAGAACAGTAGAATGGAAAAACAACAAAGTAATCATGATTGATCAAACCAAATTACCAAATCAACTTGTCTTTGTAGAATATGATGATTTTAATCAAGTTGCAGATGCTATTAGAACTCTAGTTGTTAGAGGCGCACCTGCAATTGGAGTCTCTGGAGCATTTGGACTTGCCTTAGCTGGTCTTCAAAGCAAAGCAACTACAAAAGATCAACTAATATCTGATTTAGAAAAAGCAAAAAAGATTCTATTTGAAACCAGACCTACTGCAGTAAACTTGGGATGGGGGTTGGAAAAAATAATGAACGTTGCAATTTCTGGAACCACAGTTGAGCAAATCAAGCAATCAATAATTAGTGAATCAAAAAAAATGGCGGAAGAAGACATTGAAATAAACAAAACGATGGGAAAAAATGGTTCTGTACTTTTTGACAACAATGATACCATAATGACTCACTGCAATGCAGGTGCATTAGCTACTGTAGCTTATGGAACGGCGTTAGGTGTAATTAGAGCAACAAGGGAAAGTGGAAAAAATGTCAAAGTTATAGCCACTGAAACAAGACCTGTACAGCAAGGCTCCAGACTAACTGCATTTGAGCTCAAACACGATGGATTTGATGTTAGTCTAATTCCAGATACTGCAGTAGGGTATTCAATGGCAAATGGACTAGTTGACAAAGTAATAGTTGGGGCAGATAGAATTGTAAAAACTGGTCATGTCTTTAACAAAATCGGAACATATCAAGTGGCTGTAATGGCAAAACAACATGGAATTCCATTTTATGTTGCAGCCCCACTATCTACCTTTGATATGAAAAGTAACCATGAGGATGTAATTATTGAAATGAGAAATGGAACAGAGGTAACTGGAATTGGTGATAAAAAAACTGCTCCAGATGACATTAATGTCATAAATCCTGCATTTGACATGACCCCCCCTGAACTAATCTCAGGAATTATTACTGAAAAAGGCGTGGCTAAACCCCCGTATGAGGAATCTATAAAAAAATTATTTCAAGCTAATTAATAGAAAGTTTTTATTGATTTTAAAACTGCATTTAACAATATGAGTACTGTCACTGCACAAGCCATAAAAGATTCCCTAAAGCAATGCATGGATCCTGAAGTTCCACTAAATATTGTTGAAATGGGATTAATTTATGGAATTGATGTGGTAGAAAACAATGATGTTAATATCAAAATGACAATGACCACACAAGGTTGTCCATTACATGAAACATTAATTCAAGATGTTACAAGATTTGCAAAAAAAGTTCCTGGAGTAAACAATGTCAAAGTCGATATTGTTTGGGAACCAAAATGGACAATGAATAGCATGACTGAAGAAGGAAAAGCAAAAATCAAAAACATGAGTGTTGGAATGACTACACCTGCTCCAATTAATTATGAAACTGCATTGCCACAAGGGACTGGCAAACTAGTGCAGCAAGATGATGGTTCAATGGTACTGGCTAATGAACATGAGCAAGGATTCATGGTCAATCAAGCAATTGTTGACTTTTGGAAATCATGCAATGGACAGCGTAAAGTTACTGAACTAGTTGAGATATTTGCTCAGCAAACCGGACTACAAAGAAAACAAGTAGAAAAAGAAGTAATGCAATTATTACAACAATTACGTGAAGGTGGATTGATTGCAATTCCAAATCAACCAGATGCACCAAATGTTGAATTCAAAAAATAAATTCAGAAAATATAGTTTGAATTTGCACCATCAAAATTAATCACAACGCCTGAAAGATATTTGATATTATTTTGAATGATTGATTTTACAAAATTTCCAATCTCTTCTGGTTCCCCAAGTCTTTTCATTGGCAACGACTTTTCATATTCTTTAATATTTTCAATTAATTCTCTAGTTCTATCCGTATTAATCAGCCCTGGTGCAATATTGATGCAACTAATATTTTTTCCAGCATAACTTTTACTCAAAATTTTGAAAACTTCACTAAATGCGGCACGATATGCAGATGAAATTATCAGTTTTGAATTTGGTTCTTTGATTACACTTGAACTAATCAGAAAAATATAACCGCCTTCATTGATTTTGATATTTTGTAAAATTTTACAAAATCCCAAAAATAACTGGTTGTGGTACAAATTCCAATCATCTTCTGTTATGTTTGCAAATTCTTTGGCAACAGGTCCTCCAGTATTGAGCACCAATACATCAGTTTGATCATGTATTTCTACAAATTTTTTTACACTACTCATATTTGATGTGTCAATGTCATTTTTTGACGCTGCAAAAACTTCACATCCTATAGATTTGAGTGACTCTGAAATTGCCTTACCTATTCCCCTGGAACCACCAAGAACAATTGCTCTAGTCATGTCAATTTAGAAAATAACTGGATAATTAAATTACTCTAGCTCTGCTTTTTTATTTTCCAAAAGCCTTAAGTTTGCCTTAGACTTTTTAAAAACTAATGCCAGAAAAAAGTAAATGTCCGTATTGTAGCTCTTTATTTGAAAACAATAACGAACTTTCCAAACACATAGACAGAATACATAATGGTTCAGGACTCTTGGAAGGAGATTCTAGAAAATATTAAGATATAACGCCAACCTCTTTGATTTCCTAAAACTCTAGTACAATGAACTAATGAATTTTACTTATTGAATTTCTTTAATCTCTGTAATGGTTCCTTGTACAGAATCCATCTTGATTATAGCTTTCTTTTCATCCCAACCAAGTGCAACATACCAATCTCCCAAATCTATATCATATTTTGTTTCTAATGTCTTGATGTTTTCTGGTTGTATATTGTGATTTTTTGCAATACCTGAAATGGCAAGAGCAATTGCATCTTTTTCCTTTTCTAGTCTTCTTTTCATTAAGCCTATTCCAGGACTCATACTGTCTCTAGTTTTTCTCATCTAATATAGTTAATTCATAAAATTACCCACGATATTCATTTTTTTTTATTTGAATAATTTACAACACTTCAAATATCTCAATTAAAGAGAAAACACAAAATGAAACTAATCCAAATTATTTCAAATTCTTCATTTGTAAAATCTAGTAGGCTTGTATCCCTTCTTTCAGTTCTTGCAGTAGTTGGCCCTTTTGTTGTTGTATCTGCAGGTTTTTGGGATGCAATATCGCATCTCCAAAAGGAACCTGAATTATTTTGGACCATACAACACATCGCAGTTTATACTGGTGTCTCAATAATTTCAAGTGCGGCAATTTTAGGTATTGTTCTTTTACTTCGAAATTCTGTAAAAAATTCTTTAAAAAATGGAATCAGACTAGTAATTATCGGTGCATCTATTCAAATAATTGCCGGGTTTGGAGATTCTTTATCTCACGATGTTTTTGGAATAGATGGATTAATCTCTTGGACTCATCAACCCTTGGAATTTGGTCTAATCTTGTCTGCATTGGGAGGATTTCTTGTGTTAAAAAATAAAGAAAAGACAAAACTAAAGGCATTACTTCCCTTTTCAATTATTTCATTCTTATTTTTTACAACCTGGCTTGTTTTCAATTTGGTTTTAACTTTTGGTCACACCATACAATGCATTCCAGTTTATGAGATATTCTCATCTGGTTGTTCAATTTTGTAATTTTTTAATTTCATATATGCTGAAATAATAATCATTATTGAACCTGTGAGTATAATTATTCCTGGCAGTATCATATTTTTAGAATTTGTTTCTCCAAGCTCAACTTGTAGATTTATTTGGTTTTCTGAAGGATTTGTTATCTTTGCAGTAAAAATACCACTATTCTCAAAATGGAAATACCCAACAGACATCTTTGTGCGAATACTTTCTTCAGATATCACATTAAGATTTTTATCCAGAATTTGAACAAATATCTGCTGGCCAGAAAATTCTGGCATGGTCACTTTGTAATATCCAATACCAGTTCCATCCAAATCCAATTTTAAATCATATGAATTCAGGGGGTTTAGTGCAATTTCTTCAGATGTTCTTTCTCCTTGAAGAAAAACTAGAGATATCCAAATCATTCCAATTACAGATAACATAAATCCAATTTTTATTAGTGAAAATTTCAATCCAACTGACTCTTGAATTGTTTGTTTAATAAAATATTCTAAGAGGGCTCGGAGGGCTTCGATCCCTCGACCTAGCGGTTCGAAGCCGCTCGCACTATCCAGACTGTGCAACGAGTCCAGAATTGGAATGTTGTTATGATTCTATAAACCCTACACATAAGTTAAACAACGATTTATGGATCAATATTTCTAAAGCCAATTCTAATTTTGTCATGAAATCTAGGAAGGTTATTTCAAAATAACCTAAATGCTATTTAACGAAATCTATGCAACTAAACATTGCGTAACTTAGTTCAGATTTTATCCAAATTATCGTCAAAAAACAATCAGGTCCTAAATCGGTCAAAAGTTAAGATGATTAAACGAAGCAGTTCAAAGATGCAGAGCAGATTGTACCGAGTCTAATAGGTGATTTAAAATAAGCCATCAATTTGACAAAACCCTGTCTAGACAATTTGAAAATATCAAAGAAAGTAGCAGGAGTTGAATATGCGATTCGAGATATCGTTCTTGCTGCAAGAAAAGTTGAACAAAAGGGAATGAAAGTTGATTATCTCAACATTGGTGATCCTGTTCAATTTGGTTTTCAACCACCTGATAATGTAAAAGAAGCAATGATTAATGCAATAAGAAGAGGGGAGAATTACTATTCTGCATCAGAAGGTCTGAAAGAACTCAGAGTAGAAATTGCAAAAAAAGAAAATGTAAAGGGATTATCAATTTTAGCTGATGATGTTCTAGTTACAAATGGCGTCTCTGAAGGACTGGACATGGTAATCTCTTCAATTGTAGAAGAAGGTGATGAAGTACTATTACCCGGACCATATTATCCGCCATATGCTTCTTATGTCAGACTTCATGGTGGCATTCCCGTAGAATTTGCAGTGGACTTGGATAACTCAACTCCTGACATTGATGATATCAAATCCAAAATCACCCCAAGGACTGTTGCAATATGTCTTATCAGTCCAAATAATCCAACCGGAGTTGTATTTAATGAACCATCACTAAAAAAATTAGTTGAAATTGCTAATGAGCATAATCTCTACATAATTTGTGACGAGATTTATGATCAAATAACTTTTGATCAAAAATTTGTGGGAATTGGAAAAGTTGCGGGGGATTCACCAGTTATTGTTCTTAATGGATTCTCAAAAGTTCATCTTATGTCTGGATGGCGAATTGGTTACATTGCATTTAATCAATCCTCAAAACTTGATGCACTACGTGAGAATCTTCCAAAGCTTGCCAGAGTTAGAATTGCTACAAATCTTCCAGTACAATATGCCGCATTAGAATCACTTCAAGGACCTCAGGGTTATATTTCTGAATTTGTATCTGAAGTAAAAAAACGAAGAGACCTTGTTGTAAAGCGATTAAATTCAATGCCGGGCCTGTCATGCCCAAATCCAAGAGGTGCGTTTTACGCTTTTCCAAAGATTGAAGATAAAAAATTTGGAACAGATAAAGAATTTGTTCAAAATCTTTTAGAATCAAAAGGTGTATTGACAGTACACGGTTCAGGCTTTGGAGAGAAATACGGCAGTGGACATTTTAGACTGGTGTATCTACCAAATCTTGAAATTTTGGATTCAGCAATGAACAAAATTGAGGAATTTGTTAGTCAATAACTCCAAACTGATAATTTTTCAGGAATTATTTCAATAATACAATCAGTATCATCAAGTAATTCCTTTGCAGACTTGTTTTGTATGCTTTTAAAATATCGCGCAAGTATTTTTTTTGCAATTCGTTTCACGGTGTTTATCTCTAAAATCAAATTGACATTTCCTTGGCCCATCACACCATAGATTGGAGAATTAACTCCGGCATCCACACAAAATGCAACTTTGTTATTTTTCTTTAAATTTTTTACCTTTTGAGTTCTAGTATTGGTACCAACGTAGATTTTTTTTGAACTGTACATGTACCAAACAGGTACAACATGCAACGTTTTATTCTCCCCAATACTTGAAAGACGTAAAACTTTTTGAGTTTTTAAAAATTCATCTCGGCGATTCATAATTTCTAAATCCTAATAGTATCATAAAAACACCAAAGCCGATCATACCTATCGATAATTTCTCACTTGTGAACTCTGAATTAAAAATGAAATCTTGAACAAATTCTGGACCCCAGAGAACTAGCTGTCTAGCAAGAACAATTCCCGCCATAATTATAAAAAGTGTACCTATCGCAGTATACCAATTTCTACCCCGTCTATAGTATTCATGACTCATGATTAGTGAAAAACTATGCTTAGATAATTTTAATGCCAGGATTTTTTATCTTATTTCTTATCATTGCATTTAGCAATAGCGGCGTTGAAATCTCTGCAAGATAAGATAATTCTCCTGGTCCCAAATAAATCGGCCTTAATCCCTTAATTTCATTAATCAACCCATTTACGACTTCAACTGCTCCATTGTCATCACCACAGACAAAGATATCATAGTCAAGCACCATTGTTGGATTTACAAGTTTTTTTTCAGAAATCACATGAAATGCAGAAACTAATTTTAATTTGTTTTTCATATATTTTGAAACAAGTTGATATGAAAATGGCTTATTTTCTTTAATTGGAATAAATTCAAAGCCTACATCTGTTTTTACCATTGGAACAATTGGTGATATGACAACGCAACTATCTTTAACTTGAGATAAAATTTCTGGACACACTGAATCAATATTCTCATAAGGAATTGATAAAATCAAGACATCGCTATTTTTAGCAACTGTAAGATTATCACTTCCTGTAATTGTTCCCTTGATTTGTCCAAATGCTTCTTTTGCAAGATCTGTATATTCTTTAGCAGAATCTGATGCTCTTGCTGCATCTCTTGAACCAACCATTACATCATGATTTTGAGACCATCTCAGAGCAAAACCTTTTCCCATTCCACCCGTTCCACCAATAATTCCTATTTTCACGAATATTGTTCAGAGAATCTTATTATTATCTTTATTTGACATTTCATCAAGTTGGGCTCTATTATTTTTCTAAGACATGGTCAAGCAAAAAATAATTTAGAAAGAATTCTTACTGGAAGAACTCCAGGTATCCCACTAACGGAAAAGGGAATTGATCAAGCTGAAAAAGCAGCCAAATTCTTGGAAGATATGGACATTTCTGCAATATACTCTAGTCCTATTGAAAGAGCAAGACACACTGCCGAAATTGTCGGCAAACATAATTCCCTTGATGTAATAATTGATGATAGATTAATTGAACTTGATATGGGAAAATTTACTGGCGTACCATATGATGAAATCTTTACTACTCATGGCAATGTTTTCATGAAATTCTATAATGGTGAATTGGAAATAGCTCATAATGGGGTAGAAACTTTCTCTGAAGTGAAAAAACGCATACTAGGTATTGTCGATCATGTCATTGAAAATCATCCTGATCAGAATGTTGTCCTTGTTACTCATATGGACCCGATCAAAGCAATGTTATCTACCGTAGTAGATCTTACTGCTGAGAATTTATTTGAATTAATTATTGCAAATGCATCTCTAAACATCTTTAGAGAATACAAACGCAAATTTTCAATTTCTGGACTAAATGTAATGCATCCATCTCGGTTCAATCAAGACTGGTAGATAGTAATCTTGAAAACCCTTAAATAGAAATTATAGGTCACGTCTCTCAACAGCTAATGAAGAGTATAATTGGTCTATTCTTAGTATTGGCGATTTTGGTAATCATTCCTATAGTTGATTATGCTTTTGCTGCAGGAGATGAACCAGGTCAATACGTTGATCGTAGAGTAATTATTTGGAATTTATTTTATAGAATGATGACAGTTGCATTTACTGTGGGGGCAGTAGTATCTGGAACTATGATTTGGTTATGTTGGAGATTCAGAGAATCGCATCCAAAAGCTACTCCGACTCCATATGAAAAGGAAGGAGTATGGTAGAATTTGGGACATCATTCTAACTGGCCTGAATGGGTATACATTGGAGTTGTAATAGCATTAATGGTTTGGGTTGGTTCAGAAGCATGGAATGCAGAAAGACTAGTCGAACATGTTCCAGCAGATGCTGAAGTAATCAAAGTAACAGGACAACAATGGTTTTGGACATTTGAACATGAAGATGGAACAAAAGAAATTGGTGAACTACATGTTAAAGTGGGTAAAGCCTACAAATTTGAAGTAACATCGAAGGATGTGAATCATTCGTTTAACATTCATGATTATGTAGTATTAATGGATGCAATAGCTGGAAGAGTCAATACAGTATGGTTTGCACCAATGGAAGCTGGCGAACATGACATTCAATGCAGAGAATACTGTGGATTAATTCACTATAACATGCGTGGTAAACTAATTGTGGAGGATCCGTCAGCTTGATGCTAACCCTTTTATCCAAACTTTCAAGCAAGGAGAATTACCAATGGTTCTAGAATTACAAAAGCCACGTCCAATTTGGCAAATAATGTTTTCAACACATCATACTGATGTAGGATTACTTTACCTCATAACATCTGTTTCATTCTTGTTCATGGGTGGCGCACTAGCTCTTGGAATCAGAGCAGAACTGTTCTTCCCAGGATCACAAATAATTGCAGACTCTATGACGTTTAACAGAATGTTTACTGTACATGGAACAACACTCATCTTTTTGTTCTTGTTGCCATTTGCATCTGCAGTTGGTAACTACTTTGTACCAATTATGGTAAGATACAAAGATATGGCATATCCAAAATTAAATGCAATTGCATTTTGGATGATTCCACCAGCAGGCGCACTAATTTGGTTGGGTTTTGCTGATTTTACTTGGTATGCAACACCACCATATTCTATTATCAGTGCACCAGGTCCAGCAGCAGACATGTGGATATTTGGACTAAAGATTTTAGGAATTTCGTCAGTGCTTGGTGCTATCAACTTTATTGTTACAATTTTAAAATGTAAACACCCAGACATGTCAATTGGACAAGTTCCATTATTGGCTTGGTCCTTTTTGACATCATCGTTAATTGTTCTAGTTGCAATTCCTACATTTGCAGCGGCTCTTTTGATGTTGCTTACTGACAGACTTGGCGTAAGTGGATTCTTTAATCCTGCAATGGGTGGTGACCCAATCGCATATGCACACTTGTTCTGGTTCACATTCCATCCTGAAGTATACGTACTGGTCATTCCTGCAATTGGAATGATGTATGAAATTATTCCAAGATTTTCAAGAAAACCAATCTTTAGTCACAGCTCTGGAATCTTTGCTTTTGTCTTGTTATCAATGGTAAGTTTCTCATCTTGGGCACACCACATGTATGCTACAGGAATGTCATTTACTGAAAAAACTGTATTCATGATCGGAACACTAGCTGCA
>JAERMO010000164.1 GCA_016844465.1 Nitrosarchaeum sp.
CAGCAGTTAGAAAAGGAGTAGAAGGGGGGACTCTATCTGTAAAGGATCCTGAAAAATCTGTTGCAAGTATAGATGAAACAATAGAAATGCTAGATGGGTTTGTAAAAGAAATATCACAATTTACAGACAAGAAAAATAATCTCCAAAAAGAACTTGAACTCTTTAACATACATGAATTAAAACAAAATGAGGATTTTTTGGCAAAAACCAATCTCAATAAGTCTGATGCAGAATCAAAAATTCAAAGCTTAGAGCATGAAATCTCTGAAATCAAAAAAAGCTTACCAGAAATTTTAATGGATGTAGAATCCAGACTACGTAGAGTTTCATCTACAATATATCATGTTGTAGAGTAATTTAGCACTGGATAAAATCCAAAAAATTTATCGTTATATGATACTTTCAAGCCACTTTGAATGGTTACACTTGAATATTGGATTAATTTAGTTGCATTTGGATAATTTATGAATAAAATCCTGCTAACTGGTATTGTCAGTGTACTATTCTTAATTTGTTCTAATAATTCTTCAAGTGTTTTTGCTCAAGAAAATCCATCTCCAGAAACCATGGATCCTATTACAGTAATGGGTATCCCACTTGAAATATTGGTTGCTATTGCTCACTGGCTAACAGGAGCAGGCACTATCATATTGGCAGTTGCCATCTTTATGACATTTCGCCATCTAGAGGCTTCTACTAAAATGAATAAAATTGAAATTGAATATCGCCTCAGACCATGGATAGGACCGCTTAATTCAATCAAAGCACTACCGCCAAATGAGAAAACAAATCAATATGATTGTACGATAAAAAATTATGGTCAACTCCCAGCACAGAATGTCAAGGCCTACTGTAAAATTGATACTAAAATAATGGATAGAGACGTGTTTAAATCAAATCCTGGTAAAACTTTCAATTTAGGACCTCTTTTGCCAAACATGGAAAAGCACTATTGGGTTTTTGTCGATTCTAGCTTGATTAAAAAAGCAAAGGAGGGAACTGAAAAAATTTTTTCAGCTTTGTACTTTGAATACCCTGTTACTGGTGGAAAAAGTGGATATGGTATGATTAGCGAGTATGATCCTAAAAATGATGGATTTATCCATAAAGACATGTGGGTTGAATCTCCAAATGATTTACCTGAATAATGTCAAGAAAACAAAAGGCTGAACTTGAAGAATTAAAGACTGCATTTTGAGAAAAAAATAACTTTATAATTTTATAGCTTTTCAATAATCTGTGGAAAAAATGTCAGCTAAGGAAAAACTATCTTTTAGTAAATTGTCCCAGATAGAGGAAAACAATGGCTTGCTGATCAATTAAAAAAACACAAAATTTCCACAAAAACTTCGATTAATAGTTTTGAAATACTAAAGGAATGTCCAGACGAATTTGTTTCTCAGATGCTGCGCGCATTAAAGGGTGAAGACATTACAGGTTTTGAAGAAATTAAAACATTAACTAAAACTTATCACTGGTTTTTTACAGATATTGTAGCTGGCTCTAATCCCACAATTCCAACAAAGAATCAAGTTAAAAAAATAATTGTATTAAATGAGCTAATTCAACGAACAGAAACATTCTCAAAAAGAGATCCTACCTCAACAGTAGTTCTTCCTACAGGGGATGGATATGCAATAGGGTTTAGCGATAGTTCAGAAAAACCAATTCATCTTGCAATGGAGCTGCACAAGGCAATTAATCGCTATAATGAATCACAACGTGGAACTGAAAAACTGCTAATTCGTGTTGGAATTGATACGGGTCCAGTATATGTGATTAAAGACATTAACAATATAGATAATGTCTGGGGGCCAGGAATTATTCTTACAAGAAGAGTAATGGATCTTGCAGGAGACATGAATATTTTTGCTTCAGCAAGAATAGCTGAAGATATTTTAAAACTATCAGCAGAGTACAAAAAAATGTTGCACCCAATTGGAAGCTATCACATAAAACACGGAGAAGAGTTGCAGCTTTTCAACATTTATGGAGAAGGATTTGGTAATAAAGTTGCTCCACAATTAAAGAAGGTAAAGACTGTAACACTTGATCAATCAATGCGAAGCGTTTACAATTTTAAATTTGAAACAATAGAAATAGCATTAGATGTTGTTGATATCAAAACAATGTTAACTCATCATACATGGGCTTGGACAGTAAGAAATGTATCAAAGGAAACAAAAGACCAAATCTTTTACACACTTGACGGAGATTCACCAAAAGACTTTGCTCAAATGAATGTGAAAATTTCAGATGATAAGGGTAAGCCACTAGAGATTCAAAGTCTTAATGTAAACAAGCCCTACCATAAAGAATTTGTTGTGAAATTACCACCAATTCCTCCAAAAAAGACAAAATCAATTAAACTACAATATGATTGGGAAGAACCTGACAGAGTATTTCTTAACCGTGTGCCATCAGATTGTAAACAATTAACATATCTTTTTTCTATACCTAAAGGAGTTGATATCAAAGTTCGTGTTTTAAAGATAAACATGGATACAGGATTAAAGATACTTGCAGAACCTTCACCAGTTGTCAAACATTTAGAAGATAAAACAATAGTTAGCTGGTCAAAGCAAAATCTAAAGGCATACGATGCTTATCAATTTCTCTGGTAGTGGCTTGAAAAATAATTTTTTCAATCAAGTATGAAAGAACAGATGCAGTAGAATACAATACTCTCTTTGTTTACA
>JAERMO010000031.1 GCA_016844465.1 Nitrosarchaeum sp.
CTGTTTCTTCACTAATTCATTTTGGATCTTTAATCTAGATAAATACTATCCTGAATTGGGTCGAGTTCTATTCCTCCTACATGTCTCTAAAAAAACGCTAGTTTTTAAAAACAAATTTAGATTTTTTTACATTAATTAAAAATCTAGACTCTCTAGAGTTTTGATTTTGAAATTATTATTCTCATCCTTTTACATAATACATGAAAAAAAGAAGCTGGATATTTAATGTCTTTAAACTTGTTATTTGTTTATTACAAAACTATGTCTTATGAACGCTTGATCAGTTCACGGAATGTGAGCTTTGGAGTAGGTGGTTTGAAAATCGTCCCTATGAGAGAAATTGAATAATTATTGAAATCATTGTCTTTTTTCTTATTCCTCTTTTCTTTGACTATTTTCATGAGCATTTTCCAATTGTCTGTCTTACTCATTAATTAGCACGAATAAATTTTGATTAAGATATGATATTTCACATTTAATCTATTCATAAATTAGTTCTAATTATTTTTGACTTTTTTTAAGGCTAAATATTTGAAGTATGGAGGCATAAGCAAATCGATCTAAATACAGAAATACTTGGAATTTACACAAACGGTTGTGACATATCCAAGGTTAGAGGTTCAGGGAAAAGCACCATTCAGGCAATCTGGTGTATATGAGGTACAAATCTCAATTGCTGACTCTAGACCCTCCGACGAAAACCTTAGAAATAAACAATTTCCTTCATTATGGAAAGCAAATTTTCATCTTAGAGTTAAGGATGGAATGTTTGCAGAAACACTTGGTTCTAATGAAAACCCAATTCCCTCTTCTGTTTATGATCTTGACAGTATTTGGGTTATTGTTACCGATTTATTCTCCTCATTGCATTCAGTATTTGATGTCTCTTTAGGAAAATCATCAAAAAGAATTAAACCTGAAATTGAACCTGAAACTAAATCTGAAATTAATGCTGTGACAGATTCATCAACTCCACAATTCACCACAAAATCAATTACTGATTCTTTCATTGCATCAGGTTATAGCTTACAAGGACAACCTGGTCCTCAAGGAGACAAAGGTCCATCCGGACAACCTGGTCCTCAAGGAGACAAGGGACATTCCGGACAACCGGGTCCTCAAGGAGACAAAGGTCCATCCGGACAACCAGGTTCTCAAGGAGACAAGGGACCAATTGGTGACAAGGGAATAACCGGTGACAAGGGACCAATTGGTGACAAGGGAATAACCGGTGACAAAGGAGACAAAGGTGATAAAGGAATTTCAGGTTTATCTGGTGATAAAGGAGACAAAGGTCAAACTGGTCCTTCTGGTGACAAAGGTCCGGAAGGACTGAAAGGTCCAATTGGAGACAAAGGTGACAAAGGATTTACTGGCCAAACTGGAGACAAAGGTCAAATTGGATTACGTGGAATTTCTGGTGATAAAGGAGACAAAGGTCCTCAAGGTCCACCTGGTGACAAAGGATTAACTGGTCCATCAGGTTCAATTGGAGACAAAGGTCCAACTGGTCAATCTGGAGTTCAAGGCGAAAAAGGAATTCAAGGTTTCCCCGGTCCAATCGGAGAAAAAGGTCCAACAGGTTCAATCGGTGACAAGGGTCAAATAGGTATTCAAGGTCCATCTGGAGAAAAAGGTCCAATCGGTCCGATCGGTCCACTAGGAGACAAAGGTGATAAAGGTCCAACAGGTTTAATCGGTGAAAGAGGTTCAAGGGGTCCTGAAGGTCCACTTGGAGAAAAAGGTCCACAAGGCCCACAAGGTCCTGCAGGTGCAAAAGGATTAACCGGGGTTCCTGGTCAACAAGGAGACAAAGGTGAGAAAGGTCCTATTGGTATACAGGGAGATAGAGGACTCACCGGTCAAACTGGTCCATCCGGAGAAAAAGGCCCACAAGGCCCGCAAGGCCCACAAGGTGAGCGAGGTTCGCCAGGCCCATCCGGAGAAAAAGGCCCACAAGGCCCACAAGGTATTCAAGGCCCACAAGGTGAGCGAGGTCCACTAGGCCCACTAGGTTCACAAGGTGATTCAGGTCCAATCGGTGAACAAGGCCCAGTAGGTCCAGCAGGACCTAGAGGTCCCCCAGGTCCCCCAGGAGAAAAAGGTCTGGCAGGTGGAATGTCTGTAGAGCAAAAAGCGATATTCAAAGAACTTTTAGAAATCCTAACTAACAAAAATATCATAAACACTGAGGAACAAATTAAGTTGATGAGTTATCTTTACTAGTGTTAACAAGATGAATTACTTATGAGCGAAAATCACGAAAAAATAGAATTCAAAATATTAGATTACAAACGTATTGAAAATGAATTTGTATCTTTTGAATTAGAAGATGGAACAATCGTAAAAGTTAAAGTTGATCTAGACCGAGTTGGAAAAGCTGTTAATTTTACAAATCCTGATGGCACTCCTCACTATGCAATCAATACTTCTGTGAAATTATCCATCATTCCAACTGACAAGACATTCACAGTTCAAAAAAATTCAATTACTGGAAAAAACTCACAACCACCGAGCCAAATGTTTAGTTAGTTTTAGAAACTAAAATTAGAAAAAGGAAAAACAAACCGTCATTAGATGACGATTGTTAATTTTTTGACGATCTTATCGTCTTCTTCTTGCAGCTTTTCGTACAACAGCTCTACCTACAGCTTTTCGTACAACAGCTCTTCTAACAGCTTTTCGTACAACAGCTCTACCTGCTGCTTTCTTTACGACGGTCTTTCTAACAGATCGACGTGGAGAAGCAGCTTTTCTTCTTGTAGCCATTGATAAAAAGACATTTTCATTGTTTTTCTATGGTTAGACTAAACAAAATTACACAAAGTGATTACTATTTATCAACGAAATTTTATTTTTTAAAATAAATTTTGATCGAAATAATTTCGTTAGATCTTTTCTGATAATGTTATTCTCACTTACAACTAACTTTTTTTCCACGAATAGTGCATTTACCGATCTTTTTACGCCTGTAAATCACCATCTCAGGAAGAAACATAATGATATGTTTTGTTTTAACTCTGTAATCTTATTTCATCAATGTTCTATATCTTGATCCATTTTACATTTTGAAATTAAAAATTATGCTCCTCGGGTTTTAATTATTGTTAAAACATCTTCGTCCTGTAAAATGTGATCTAATCCAACTCTTTGTCCTCCAAACTTTACACTTTTCCCCCAAATCAATCCATATCTGAATTGTCTTTTCATACTCCTGTGTAATTTATTACAAATGTCTTCTACTGAATCCCCCTCCCTTGCAATTAGAGGTTCTTTGAAATCTGTTTCTCCGCCTTTTGGCCTCAGGTATATTCTTATGAAATTAAGCTTTTCATAGATTTTCTCTTTCAGTAATTCTATATTAATTTCCGAATTTGCTGAAACCTCTATTACTTCTGATTTTATTTTAGTTTTCAAATCTTCGAGAAATTCTCTATCTACTAAATCTATTTTATTTAAAACTGTAAGTGATTTTGAGTAACTAATATTGCCTGCAATATGATCTGCTAATTGTTCTGATGTGATGTCTTCTCTAATAACAACTCTGGCACTAATGACTCCGTAAATATGTAAAATATCTTTTAAATGTTGTTCTGAAATTTTTGTAAGTTTTACTTGTTGGGCAATAGCAATTCCACCCATGGGTGATTTTTCAACTGTAATGTTTGGTGGCAATGTGTTTAATCTAATCCCAATGTTTCCTAATTCATTAACCAACACATCTTCATGAAAAGGCTGAAACACATCCAACATAAGTAAAACCACATCTGCACTTCTTGCAACAGAGAGTATTCTTTTTCCTAACCCTTTTCCGCTTGATGCTCCCTTGATAATTCCAGGTAGATCGAGAACTTGTATTCTGGCTCCTCTATATTCCATCATTCCTGGAACCACTGTTAAAGTAGTAAATTGATAAGCTGCAACTGCAGACTTTGCATCTGTTAATTTATTTAGTAATGTTGATTTTCCAACACTTGGCAATCCAATAAACACAACTGTTGCATCACCTGCACGTCTAACATCAAACCCATCTGTTTTAACACCACTTTTTTGAATTTCTTTATCTTCTTGTTCTCGTTTGAGTTTTGCAATTTTTGCTTTTAGTAAACCGATGTGATGGTTTGTAGCTTTGTTAATCTGCGTTTTTGCCATTTCATCTTGAATGGCCTTAATTTTTTCAGGAATTCCCAAATCTACTCAATCTTCTTACTATTCTTTTCAAATAAAATCCTATGATTTTTCTTTATTTTCTCGATTCTGCTAATTGGAATGATTTGAAGATTATTTGATTCTTTGATGAATTCATCTAATGTTGTCTCTTTTGTTCTCTCAAAATCTCGGTAGAAAATTTTGTAGGGATTGGGCTCATCTGCAAATCTTGCTTTGCTGAAAATTTCTTCAATAATGCTTTTTTTTACCATAATTATTTTTCTGTTTTTATCCCAATGAATATCTTTATTTTATTATGATCCCCACTATAATGAGAAAAATAATCCTGGCGTGTCGATTGAGCTGGTATTTATCCCCGTAATTCCTAAGAATAATCTTGGTTACTTGCGATAAATGTTATCATGAATATCATGATCAATGTATGGGAAAAGCAGGGATGTTTGACTGTGATTGTAATTGCAATAAACATTCCTAAATCTTCTAATAATGACCATAAAGCGTATTTGCCCCTTTTTTACATCAAGTCTAGTTGTAATTGTTTTACCTTAGGTTATTTAGAAATTCCTTAATTTTCCTTCTTCACATACTGGATAGTTTTTATTAAAAAGTCCAAAATACCATGTATTCTGGAAACACTCAAAATTTTACTCGATTTTTCTTTGCTTTAAATAACAATGCTCTGTTGGTAAAGTATGCCTCAATTACAAATTTCAGCCGAAACGATGACTAGAATAAAGACCATCACTGGTATTAGCCACGTACGTGACGGAGATTACATGGTTAACGAACTAATAGACATCTTGGAGCAAAAAATTAGAACACGACGATAATCTGCATATCTTTGATTTGTCTTGCATTTGAATTCATGCGACATTTTACTAGTTCTATATCATAAAATGTAAACATTGAGCATTGTTCTTGTTTTGAAACAAATACGATGGTACTTAAGAGGCCAAAATCTTTTCAGGTCATGTTAGAAGAACGAAAAATGTATCCAATGAAATGCGCAGATTGCGGCAAAGATTCAACGGTACCTTTTGAACCAAAACCAGACAGACCTGTATATTGCAAGGAATGTCTACCAAAACACAGTAAAAAATTCTAAGTTAATTTCGTTTAAAGTAATTTAAATCCAATTATCTAATCACAGTTTTTTACAGTTCTTTTTTCTTTTTTAATCTCTGAAATTGATACATTTCTTCTTTATACAATGCTGTGTAAATGTTCATTGCGTAGCAAATATTATTCGGGTCCAAAAATATCTTGTATGAAACCCAAAACATTTGCCGTAGATATTGACGGCACTATAACTGAAAATGGCGGTGGCAGAATCAACCTAGATGCTCTTGCTGCTCTTAGACATTTGACTAATATTGGTCATAATGTGATCTTTGTAACTGGGCGATCATCTGTTGAGGCATTTTTACTGTCAGTCTTTGGTGGAACTACAAAAATTGCTGTAGGTGAAAATGGGGGGTGTATCACTGTTAATACACATGAGCATATTTTATTGGGTGATAAACAACAATGCCAACAAGCATTTCAAATTATTCATAAAGAAATTGACAACGTTAGAGAAAAATATGTCTTTCCACGAATGACTGAAGTTGTATTGGAACGAACATTTGACTTGGAACTTGCTAAAAAATTGGTTTTGGAGAAAAACCTGGATGTTTTACTTTCGGACAGCCAATATGCGTTTCACATTAATTCTCGTGGAATTGACAAGGGCACAGGGTTTAGTGAGATTATGAAGAGATTGTCTATTTCTAGAGATGATGTGATAGCAATAGGTGACAGTGCAACTGATATCCCTCTATTCAAAGTTGCAAAAACAAGTATTGCTTTAGGAAATTCCTCTGATTATGTTAAATCGCATGCAACAATGATTGTATCTGCTAATGCTGGAGATGGGGTGATAGAAGCTCTAGATAAATTAGCACCTAAATTATCAGAGGTATAGTATTGTCCTTCAAATCATTAATAGATGAAATTGAAAATAACCTCAAAAAGATACTGGATGATTTGTCCGTGACTAATATTTCGTTTTTAGTCGAACCTGCAAAGCCAGGATTTGGTGATGTGAGTTCAAATATTTCCTTTTTACTTGCAAAAAAGTTAAAGAAAAATCCTAAAGAAATTGGAGATATGTTGTCTGAACATTATATGAAATCTATACACACACTTGTGTCTAAAGTGGAATCTCATCCCTCTGGGTATCTTAATTTTTTTGCTGATTGGGAAAAATTAACTCAGTTGATTCTATCTGAATCTAATTTAGATACATTTGGCTCTGTCGACTTGGGTAAAAATTCTACAATTATAGTAGAGCATACCAGTGTTAACCCCAACAAAGCTCTTCACATTGGACACATACGTAATGTTGTAGTTGGTGATATCGTCGCTAGAATTTTGGAGAAATCAAATTACAAAGTAAACATACTCAACTATGTTGATGATTCTGGTTTACAAGTGGCAGATATTATAGTTGGTTTTCGGCATTTTGGCTTTGCTCAACAACCTCCAGAAGGAAAAAAATTTGATCAGTATTGCGGTGATGATGTCTATGTTAAAACAACTGAAAAATATGAAGCAGATCCTAGTTTGGAGGAAATCCGAAAAAATACTCTCAAGGAACTTGAAGACGGTAATTCTGAAACTGCTCAATTTGCCGACAAAATTACACGCAAAGTTTTGGAAAACCAATTGGAAACTTGTTGGAATTTAGGTGTCTATTATGATTGCCTAAATTTTGAATCTCAGATAATTCAATCAGGGCTATGGAGTGACATTTTCGAAAAACTCAAAGAAATGAATCTCGTGGAATTTGAAAATGGTGGAAAGAATGTTGGGTGTTGGGTTATTCGAGGAGAAAACAATGATGAGGACAAGGTCATAGTTAGGAGTAATGGTACTGCAACATATATTGCAAAAGACATTCCATATGCTGCGTGGAAATTGGGATTGCTAAAAGATCCTTTCAACTATAAAAAATATGAAAAAACACAACCTGGAACTCGTATTCTTTGGCAAACCACTTTGGCAGACAGCTCAGACCCACAACAAAATTTTTCTGGTGAAAAAGTAATCACTGTAATTGATTCTAGACAAGCAAGATTACAAGAAATTATAACGATGCTAATGTCTAAATTCAAATCTGTTGAAAACGCATATGTTCATCTTGCCTATGAATCTGTCACACTTAGTCCTGCCACTGCACAAACTCTTGGATTAAACACTGATGGTAAACAAGCTCAGATGTCCGGCAGAAAAGGGCTTTATGTTAATGCTGATGCAGTTTATGATTTGCTAAAAAATAAAACCATTGAGGAAACCAAGAAAAGACATCCCGAAATGCTGGCATCTGAAATTCAAAAAATTGCGCATCATGTATCTGTTGGAACTTTACGTTATGAAATGATAAAACAGGATTTGGATAAAATAATTGCATTTGATTTGACTAAATCATTAAGTTTAGAGGGGGATACTGCTCCGTACATCCAATATGCTCACGCAAGAGCATCAAGGATAATAGAAAAATCTACACGAATTCCATCAATCGACATTGATTTTTCTTTGTTAAGTGACAAATCTGAACTGGAACTAATTAAAACAATTGGATTGTTTGATATTCATGTTATGAATGCTGCAAAAAATCTTTCTCCCAAGGTTATGGCAAGATATTGCCATGATTTGGCAGTGGCTTTTAATTCGTTTTATGAACATCTCAAAGTATTGGATCTCGGTGATGAAAAATTAGAAAATTCTAGGCTCTGTCTTGTGAATTCATTCAAACAAACTCTAGTAAAGGCACTTGAATTACTTGGGATTACTGCACCTGACAGGATGTAATTTTCTATGATTTGTATCTGGAATAATTGACAATATAATTTTGATATTGACTTAAAAATTATTCTAAATTTGAATGATAACACCCTTTCTTTACGTGTTCTAATTCATAGGAATTGTTAAAAAAAGGATTAGTGGCTATGTCCACAACCACAAGAATCGTGCCCTGCGCTTCCTTGAGATTCATTTCCTGCACATCTGGAACATTTGTCTGCACCAGTTGGGGAAAAGAAACCAATTCCACATGATATACATTTCATATTTGTCATGATGTGGTTACTGGATTGCTATATTTATTGAATACTGATGTATTTTTCATCTAATTACTCGTAGGATACTTAATTTGTTTTAGGTAATAATTGATTTTAACGCTAATTATTTTTTATGATATTGATGATTTGGAGATTAATCATACATTAATTATGATGTCAAGGTCGGCTCTACCATCAATGAGATTTTTTGACAAGGATGCAGGGTGATCTACTTAGACTAATTATTCAAGAACAATTAGTCTAGATATCTTGAAATAACTCGTGGGGGAAAAATTGTCATAACTCAAAAATCAACATTACTTTCTGACAAATTTACCTTCATTCTCGTTTCTATAATGATGGTGACCTTTGCTGTCTATTCAATACCTGGTCTCTCACCAGAATCATTACTACAGTCAGCTTTTGCAATACCTGAGTCTTTTGTGGATTCTAAATTTGTCGGTACATTGGATTTACCTACGGCAATGGAATTTGCACCCGACGGGCGACTATTTGTTGCTGAAAAAGGAGATGGAGTGAAAGCATACGTGAGAGTTATTTTAACAAATGGAACATTGCTTGACCAGCCATTTATTTCTGTTGATGTTGATAGTGGTGCTAACCGGGGTTTGAATGGAATTACATTTGATCCAAATTTTTCCACTAATGGATTTGTCTATGTATATTATACCGACGATAACCCGATTCAAAATGGCATTAGTCGCTTTACTTCTGATCCTGCAAAGCCAGACGAGGCACTAGCAGGAAGTGAAAGGAGAATTTTTACTTTACCAAACACCGCCACTTTTCACAATGGCGGTGCCTTACACTTTGGAGGTGACGGTAAATTATATCTTGCAGTGGGGGACGGTGGATCACCTCCAAACGCACAGTCGCTTGATAATCAACTGGGAAAAATTTTAAGGATAAATTCTGACGGATCTACTCCTTCAGACAATCCATTCTCCTATCCAAATGGAACAAAAAAAACGATATGGGCACTTGGTCTGAGAAACCCATTCACTTTTGCATTTTCTCCTAGTACCAACAAAATGTACATTAATGATGTTGGAGAGAAGGATTGGGAGGAAGTAAATAATGGTGTTAAAGGTGCCAACTACGGTTGGCCGACATGCGAAGGTCTATGTTCTCCAGCAAATCCAATATTGACAAATCCTATTTACACTTACAATCATGGTACTAGTGGAGCGGCAATTACAGGTGGAGTATTTTACAAATCAAATGTATTTCCACCAGGCTATTACGACAGTTATTTTTTTGGAGATTATGTTAAAGGATTCATCAAAAGATTATCGCCTACAAATGTAGTATCTGACTTTCTTACAGCCAACTCGCCAGTTGATATTGATGTGGGGCCTGATGGAAGCTTGTACTATCTATCAATAAATACTGGCGAAGTTCACAAGGTTCAATTTTTATCAAGTAATCAATTTCCTCAGGCCAATGTAGTGGCAAATCCTGTGTCTGGACTACCGTCTCTCACTGTAAATTTTAATGCTACAGATAGCACTGATCCAGATCCTGGGACCCTCCTCAGTTATTTGTGGGATTTTGGGGATAACACTTCAGACAACACTTCTGGTGCAGTTGTATCACACATCTATAATCAACTAGGACCTTACGTTGCAACACTTACAGTAAATGATGGAGATGGTGGTACTGATTCTAAACAAATTGATATTTCAGTAGGTTCTCCTCCTACTGGAACAATTATTACGCCATTAATTGGCACAAAATACAACGCTGGAGATACCATCTCATTTAGTGGTTCTGCCATCGATGCTAAGGGGGATTCTCTGCCTGATAGCGCATTCAAGTGGACCATACTTTTTCACCACAGTGCCCATACTCACCCATTCCAGCAATTTATTGGAGTAAAAAATGCTACTTTTGCAATCCCTACTTTGGATGATGCTTCTTCAGATGTGTGGTACAGATTATATCTCAAAGTAAAAGACTCGTCAGGCTTGACTCATATTTCTACTAGAGATGTAGTCCCAAACAAATCCACAATCACTCTCGCAAGCAATATTCCAGGATTGCAGATAAACCTTGATGGTCAGCCAAAGACTACTCCTTTTTCATTTGTAGGTGTTGTGGGAATTATTAGGGAGCTGCAAGCAATAAATTTGCAAACCTTGGATGAGACCACTTATCAATTCAAATCTTGGTCAGATGGTGGTGCAGCAACTCACAAGATTAGTACACCCGCAAGTAATACTACATACACTGCAACCAGTGTTCCTGCCATCATCTTTGATAATTCAAAAAATAACAATGGTGCTTTGTGTAGCTCTGCTGTTTGTTCAATAAATCTTTCAGTTAGTCCTGATAATGACCGTATGATAATTGTTGCAATAACTGCCGAAGGAACACTACGCCCTGTGACATTTGTTGATATCACTGGTGGAACAAATCAAGGAATTTTGGTTGGTAAAAAGCCAAATACAATCACCGTACACTTTGCTGCTGCCCCAACAGGAGCTGGTATTTCTGCAATGTCTTTTTCACACATTAAACAACAACCTGAAGAAGCAGAAAACTCTAATACAATATTATCAAATCCAACCGTATCTACAGGAATTACCACACTAACTGATGGCGCATTAATTGTATCTGTTGTAGGTAACGGACAAGGCGGTGGTACATACACATCTCATGGAACTGATCAAACAGAAAGACATGATTTTGCTACAAATAGTGCATGGCATGGCGTAACCACTGAAATAAAATCTCTAACAGGATTGGACAACCAGTCACACACTTTTTCTAAAACTGCAAATCGTCAAGCACAGTATGTGGCATCTTTTGCATCTGCTGATGGTTCATCTGCTACTCCTCCAATAACTACTGCCTTGCCACCAGGTGGCACTTACAGTACAGCACAATCCGTAACATTGAGTGCAAATAAACCTGCCACTATATTTTACACAACAAATGGCTCTCCACCAACTGATCTTAGCACCACATACACTATACCAATTCAAATATCTACAACAACTATACTAAAGTTCTTTGCAAAAGACATTGATGGAAATGTAGAATCAATAAAGACATTGACATACACAATTTCTAGTTCTGTTCCTTCTGCCATTATTTTTGATAAATCCAATAATATTTTATGCAGTTCAAATCCATGTTCAATGCCTGTCACAGTTGGTTCTGGTAGTAATCGTATGATAATTGTCACAGTAACTGATGAAGGATATCTAAATCCTGTGACATCTGTTGATATCACTGGTGGAATAGGTCAGGGAATTTTGGTTGGTAAAAAACAGAACGGCTCTGGTTCAACTGAACAGAATGTAGAGATGTGGCGCATAATGGAGTCAGATATTTCAGACGGTGTAAATACGATCACATTACACTTTACTTCTAAACCATTAGATGCAGGTGTTTCTCTACTGTCTTTTTCAGGAGTTAAACAACAATCTGAAGAATCAGAGATTTCCAATGTTGTAATAAACAATGCATCAATACAAACAAGTATTACAACACTGACTGATGGATCTCTAATTGTATCTGCTGTGGGTAACGGACAAGGCAGTGGCACATACACGTCTCATGGAACTGGTCAGACAGAAAGACATGACTTTGCAATACCTAGTGCAGGTCATGGAGTAACCACTGAAATAAAAGCAATAGCAGGATTGGACGTTCAATCTCATACGTATTCCAAATCTGCAAATCGTCAAGTACAATATGTGGCATCTTTTGCACCTGCCCCATAATTCGATGATATTCAGATCATTGCACCACTGGCAGTAGATACGTACTGCTCTAGTAACATTGAGTGCAAACGGACGGATGGTTTCTGAAACTACTGTGAGTTTGGATATCAATTAATTAATGATAACAAAGCTATTGGTGGGCTTACAATACGCCTTCTTTTTTTATTTCTTTACCCTCAAAATTAATTACCATTTGCTATTTTCAATAATTTGAAGGAGCTTACTCCATAACCTGAATATTCCATGTGAGCAAGATCGAGGGTTGCAAACATGGAGTAGATGTTGCGAGACATATTGGATTACCCGTTGTAGTCATTACTGCATTCCCTAAATTATGAGATTCATACACTCCTTGAGTACCTTTAACTATCATGATGTTAATCACCTTACTTACAATTGTTTGATTGTTGATTTCAGCATCCCAATTATAATCATCACCAAGTTTTAAAAGAAATCGCTCGCCTTTTTTGAGACTGATGACTTTATCATTATCTACAAGAGTGATGGTTCTAATCGATGATTCATCTGGATCTGGACTTGTAATGTGAGTTATTGAATCTGTCCATCCCCTCTCAATTAGTTTTGGAACTGACGTTAATTTTACACAAGCAGGTGTATTATCGCTTGATTTTATCACAAGTTCTAATCCTTCTTTACATTGAATTTTATCTATTGGAATTCCTGAATTGAATTGTTTTAATGGGGAAAGGATCTCTTTGTTGTAGATTGTTTCATCAAGTTCATAGCCTTCAGGTGCTGGAGCTTGATCATTGGCATAGTAATAAAACCACACATTATAGTTTGTAAAATTCTGTGAATCGTATCCTGATTCAATCCATTCTTTAAGATTGTCTGACTTTGTCTGTTTATCTAACTCTAACTTTTGTTGTTCCATCCAGTCAGCTCCTTTGAAAGTATAATATTCAGACCAAAGATCTCTCCATTCTGATTTGGAGAGAGGTAATGGAGGCGAAGTATCAATACAAGGTTTGTCTGGCCAATCTGTATCTATAGCACACATTGCATTTGCATGATTGGCTCCAAGTGAGATTGCAAGTACAGTAACTACAGCAAGAATTAGCAGAGATTTCATTTCTAATATCTTTTAGATCTGTATGATATATGGTTTGATTCAATTTCAATTTAACATAAAATATGACCCATGAAAACCATATTGCATGATCTAAACTCTGATTTTTATATTATAATTTTTTACGATACTTTTACAACCAGTACCACCACACCAGACACATAAAAAATTATGACGTGAAACACGCGGGGCATTATCATAATGGTACCAAGCATCCAAATGGAATTCTTCTTAGTAGGTTTCACTCATTCTGCCCTGAAATGAGGCCCATTCCATACAAGATTTACAATGATGTTCAAAAAATCCATCTAACATTAGACAAGGAACCAATAGGAATTTCTGCCCTTGACGCAATTTCTAATCTGGATGATTCCAAAGTAGGTAACATTCATGACCTGAATGTATTAACACGATTACTCTACTTCTCAGGTGGACTCCCTAATTATCCCCAAATGCAGAATAGCCCAGTATGACACGTTTTGTAATCTCAAGAAATGCAAGTACCTGTCTAAACAAATAGTCAAAGCAAAACTGGAATGTCAAATCATACTCCTCAAATTATCTGAAAGGTCTAAAATAATCAGTAGGTTACTCAATTTGTTTTAGACATTAACCAATTATCATATTGTTATTCTCCAAAGTGAAATTTGATCATTTTAATTTTAGA
>JAERMO010000095.1 GCA_016844465.1 Nitrosarchaeum sp.
CAGCGAAGTATCATTTTCTGATTATTATGGCATTGTATTTTCAATAGAAAGACAGTAAAGAATTAATTGTTTACTTGAGAGAGGAAAAGATGCTTTTGCAGAAATCGTGGCTATTGATGATTATGCCAAGAAAAATCGATTCATCATACAATTGGAGAAATAGAATAAAAAATCATATAAAAAATTTAAGAGAAAATTATTAAATTCTCAATTTTTTAATAAAAGCAAGCTTGCTATTTTTTTTCGATAACTTGGCAAGTATGTTGTTTTTATGGTAGAATGCTCGGTGGTTAGTGGGATCTAGTTTCAAGACAGCATTATAAAATTCCAGAGATTCGGGGTATTTTTGTAATTCGTAAAGCAGTTTACCTTTGTAGCTTAGAGCATACAAATTGTTCTGGTCTAATTCGATGGCTCTATTGCAATACTGTAAAGCTTCCTCATATTTTTTCATGTGCTCTAGCAACCAAACCATACTGCATATGGCTTTCAGATGTGATGGATCAAGAGTTATCGCTTTTGTGCAATATTCTAAAGCATCATCGTATTTTTTTAAAGAAAATAGTGCCACGCCCTTACTATAAGTAGCTCTAATGTTATTGGGTTCTATTTCCAAAACCTTGTTAAAGTATTCAATGGCTTTTTGATAAAATCCTCTTCTATCAAAAATAAATCCTTTATTTAGTAAGGCTTCAATAGATTTTGGATTTATTCCAAGTGCTTTATCTAGGTATGCGGATATCTCTTTGTTAGAAACCCCCCCAATATCCAGAGTCATACCTTTGGCCACAAGAGCCTTTACGTTACTAGGATCAAGTTCCAATGACTTGCTGTAGAGTTTTAGCGCCTCTTGATGCTTGCCTTGCTTGCTTAACTTGTCGCCTTTGTCAAAAATAAGAATCGAATTTTTGTTGTCTTCCTCTGAGGCTTTATTTGTATAGAATATGGCTTCGCTCGTTTTTCCCAATCTTCCCAAAACCAATCCTTTTTTTGAAAGTGCATCGGAGTTACGAGGACTGGCCTTTAAAACCTCATCAAAGCAAGCTATTGCCTCATAATGTTTGCCAAGTTTACTAAGATTAATCCCCTTGGAGATTAAAGCGTCTACATAATTTGGATCAATTTCTAAAATTTTGTCAAAAAGCAAAATAGCACTTTCATACTTGCCAATTTCCTCTAATGAGCAACCATTATAGTATAACGCATCAATGTGTTTTGGATCCATTTTAATAACATTCTCAAAACACTCGATAGCACTTTCAAACCTCTGCAATTTGTATAGTGCCATTCCCATATGAAACAATGCAACAATATTTTTTGGTTCAATTTTTATTGCCTTATTAAATTGTGAAAGCGCTTTGCTGTAATTACCATAATTTAATGATGTTAACCCACCATTAATGTAATACCAACAGTTTTTTGATACTTGAATCATTATGATAGAAAATGCTAGATCGCCCTTCTAGTTGAAATGTTTCCTCCGGCATCTCCTACTTCATTGAAATGTTTCAAGTCTTCACCACTAATCAGATCTTCTTCAGGAGGAACATAATCTCTAACATCGTGTCTTGCCTTTCCAGGATACTTCTTTTGTGTTGCGTAAGCTACTAAAATAAATGCTATAAATGAAATTGGTGGTGGAATCATTGTATCTAATCCGGCCCACTCTGCTCCAATCATTCCAGAATCAAATGCAAAGAACAAGAACAGCCTAAGAGCAGAACCAAGTAAGAGCGAGGTAATTGCAGCAGGCATGTTTGATTTTTTCCAAAACAATCCCATCGTAAGCGGTGCTAATGCACCGGCAAATACTATGTCAAATGCCAAAATCAAATAAATTCCCGGAGCTGGAACAAAGTAACCAAGCGTCAAACCAGCCAACATCATTGGGATAGTGACTCCACGAGTTATCCATAGAAGTCTTGAGTCGCTCCAGCCTTCTCTGCCTAGCCACCGTTTACGGACTATTCTTTGAATTAAATTTCTTGAAACAACACTCGATATAGCTAACAAACCACCATTGGCTGTTGACATTGATGCACCAAGAATGCCCATCAGGATTGCTGCACCTATTGCCATTGGCATGTGATTAAGTGCTAACTCTGGGTAAGCAAGGTTTGGATCTGCCAAATTGGGTAGATAGTAAAAGGCTACAATTCCCATCATGCTAGTTGGCACTACTGTGAAAAATGTTAGTGCGGCACCCATAAAGGCACCACGTTGAGCGGTGCGCGGATTTTTTGCTGCAAATACTCTTTCCATAAAATCCAAAGCGACTATATCACCTAGTCCTAGAGCAAGTATTCCAGCCCAGTTAAGTAGAGCTCCGTTGGCAGTGTCATAAAGTCCTGACAAGTCAAGATATCCTGGTGGGGCTGCACCAAGTATTGTAGCAAAATCTACACCTGAAAATCCGCCTGCAAAGAATAAGAATCCCGCCCAAAAGGCACCTATGGCCAAGTAAATTTGAAAAATATCAGTATATGCCGATGAGAACAATCCGCCTGCAAATGTATAAGTTAAAACAATAGCTGCCGCAATAATTATTGCCCACAAATAATCAATTCCAAAAACAGTTTGCAGAATTAAACCGCTCGCAGCAAAATTACCAGCTACTAAAACTGTAAAACTGATTATCATGAGAATGCCTGAAATTCCCTCGGCGCCGTTTCCATATCTTCGGAAATAAAAATCTGGCAGAGTAAACATTGTCATTTTGTTTAAAACTTTTCCATAAAACAAGCCAGTCATAAGCAAACAGATGCCAAGGCCTATTGGAATTACAGCTCCGGCCCAAAATCCAAATTGATAGACTAGGGATACGTTTCCCAGTGACGAGTTTCCATCGATTGATTGAGCTGCAAGCATGGTACCGACCATAAATAGAGGCAAACTCTTACCTGCTACCATTAAACGTCTTCCACTTCTCTGAACAAGTCTATACGTCATAGTTCCAATTACTAATGTTACAATAAGAAATCCAATGACTGCCCACCCAATTGGTGTAATGTCAACCATGGCTCATTCATTATTAGGCTCAGGTTATTTAAGGATTATAGAATTCAGGTAATATACCAGACTATGAGCAAAATATCATGTGTATTCTACCATCAGTAAATTTTAAAAGTAAAAAATAATATATTTTCTAATGTTTGCATTAAAATAATTGAGAACAGTTTTTACAAGAAAACAACATTTAGGTTAACTAAATTTTCTTTTTAATCTATGAAAACAATTAAAAAAATTCTTGTTGCAGTAGGAAACGAATTTAGTTTAAACAGATGTTTGAATGTAGCAATTCTAATAGCTAAATGTCTTGATTGGGGTTCCAAATTACTTGGCAGCGTTTCAAATGGTGTTGTTTCTAATTCCAGAAAAGAAGTTTTACTTGTAAAATAGTTCATTCTGGATTCATCATACCTTAAAATTATTTATTTATATAAACTCGTCAACTAAAGAACAGTATGTTAGATAAGCAGGACGTTATTGCAATAATAATTATCTTATTTGGTCTTGGTCTTACTCAACTGGATAAAGGATCCAATTCATTCTACCTTGGTTTAGGCATTGGTACTGTTATCATGGCTTCAGTTTGGGTAATTATTAGAATCATTAAGGAATTTAAGAAAAAGTAAATCATTAACTACTTTTTAAAAGTTATAATTATGCCTAAAGCACATCTAAAAGGATGCCAGGCATAGGATATGGTAGTATCGGATTAAAGCCGCATATTTTAGCAGGTTTACAAAAAATTACAGATGATTACTATCCAGGAATGTTTCTTCCCAGTTCACTAATAATTATGATGAATGAAACAAAAAGAGGGTTTTACAAAGTTGAATCACATGAGAACAGGCTTGACTTGAGTGGAAAATATGGTTCTGTTACGGTTAGATCAGATGTAAAGGAATGGCTTGAAAAAAATTATGAATTGTTAAAAGACGATTATAAGGAAAGATACAAAGTAGAAAACTTTACTCAATTTATTAGTTATTTCCTGACAAATACATTTGAATCTAAAAGAGATTCACAAAAAAATGTTATACAGTTGAACGAATCAGAATTTACGTGGCTTCACTCAGAATACAAAAAACGTAGAAAAGAATATGCTCAAAAATATGATATTAGAACATTTGAGAGATTTGCCGATGTGTACATTAAACAGTTGCTTGAAAAAGTTCAAGAAGCTAAAAAGATTTTGTCAAGCTAACACCAAAATCCTGAAATCTTTTAAGTTAAATAAATTAAAAATAATTATACTGGCTAGAATCCATTTA
>JAERMO010000032.1 GCA_016844465.1 Nitrosarchaeum sp.
CTACAAGTGTGAATTACTCTACTGTTGATTATACTGCAACAGTATCATCTGATTATTCCCCAACTTCAGGTATTCTAAACTTTGCAGTGGGTGGTCCGTTATCTCAAACCATTTCTGTTCCTATTGTGACTGATGCCACAGTGGAATCAAATGAAATATTTTTTGTACAGCTATCAAATTGCGTTGGATGTACCACAGGTGGCTCTTCAAGTTACATTACTGATCCTCAAGGAATGGGAACCATAACAAATGATGATGGTCCACCAAGCATTACAATAAATGATGTCACACTATCAGAAGGAAATTTTGGTACTCGTAATTTTACATTTGACATAACAAGATCTAGTAATACTAACGATGTATCTGTAGTTTACATGCCTGCAGATAGCACTGCAAATACTCCTATGGATTTTACTGCAATACCAACCACTCTGTACTTCGCAGCCGGTGGTCCGTTAACTCACACAGTTGCTGTACCAGTAGTAGGTGATATGACAGTAGAGCCAGACGAGACATTTTATGTCAATCTGTCAAACTGTGAAGGATGCAACATTTCTGATCTCCAAGGAATGAGCACAATAACAAATGATGATTCTGCACCAGCCACTCACATGAGTGATACCACTGCAAATACTGGACAAAGTGTCTACTCTGGCAGACCAATCCATGCAGAATATGTTTCCTCTACATCCCAATTAGTTGGTGACATCATTGATACCATTACAATAAAACTCAAAAAGAGCGGCTCTCCGACTGGAACGGCAGAGATTGGCGTCTTTAACACTGACTTGAGTGTGAAAAAATCATTTGGCACCAAAGATGTATCCACCCTTACAACATCATACACTGATTACACACTCTCATTAACTGGACAGACCTATCAGATACAGTCAGGTGACAGGATAGGAATAAAGTATACTGGAGGGGATTCATCGACAAACATTTCGATTATGAGGGATACAACTGCTGCTGACCCATTTGATGGTACAAATTCATATCATACTTACTATGATACCACTTGGAGAGTATACACATCAAATGATCTTTACATGATACTGATTCAATCAAGTTCTGGGACAGCTGATATTGTAGCACCAATCACTACTCCATCGCCATCTGGAGGCACATACACTTCTGTACAATCAGTAACATTAACAGCAAATGAGGCTGCAACTATCTATTATACAACAAATGGTTCTACACCAACTACAACAAGTACTGTTTACACTACAGCAATTCCAATTACTACAACCACTATGCTCAAATTCTTTGCTAAAGACAATGCTGGAAATTCAGAGTCAGTAAAGACTCAAGTGTATACGATTGATTCCACTGCTCCTACTACAACAGCTTTACCACTTGGCGGTACATACACAACTGCCAAATCAATAACACTAACAGTAAATGAAGCTGCAAATATTTACTATACAACTGATGGTTCCACACCAACCATTTCCAGTACCATATACACTACACAAATTCAAATATCTACAACCACTACGCTAAAGTTCTTTGCTCAAGATGCAGCTGGAAATTCAGAATCAGTACAAACTCAAGTGTATATAATTTCCGCAGGCTCACCAATCACTCACATGAGTGATACCACTGCAAATACTGGCCAAAGTGTCTACTCTGGCAGACCAATCCATGCAGAATATGTCTCAGCTACATCTCAATTAATTGGTGATACCATTGATACCATTACTATAAAACTCAAAAAGAATGGTTCTCCAACTGGAACTGCAGAGATTGGTATCTTTAATGCTGACTTGACTGTTAAACAATTATTTGCAACAAAGGACGTCTCAACGCTTACCACATCATACACTGATTACACGTTCTCATCAAGTGGCCAGACTTATCAGATACAGTCAGGTGATAGGATAGGAGTAAAGTACACAGGTGGAGATTCATCAACTAACATTTCGATTATGAGGGATACAGATGTAGCTGATCCATTTGATGGTGCAAATTCATATCACGTGTACTATCAGACAAGCTGGTCGTCATTTACTGCAAATGATCTTTACATGATATTAGTTCAATCAAATCCGTAGTTTCATTAGTTACCGATACTCCAAGCCCATATTTTACATTCTCATAATCAGAACGCAATTCTAAGAATTTGTGAGTAAAAATTGAACCAGGGTTTGTATCTGACCATGTTTGTTCAGTTTAATTCAGTTGTAATTGTTCCAAAAATATGCTAAAAAATACATTATATGTGAAATAAAAAAATAGGGGGGTGTATTGTAAGCCCACCGATGGCTTTGCCGTCATTTTCAATTATTCAAGGGGATATCCGTTCTCACAGTAGGTTCAGAGCCCACTAGACCCGCTTTTTGTTAATTTCAATAATTTAAGAAAAAATTAAAATCAATTTGTAGTTCTTAAATCTGATAAAATTTCTAAATCAAATTCAATCTCTTTAGGTAAACCTTTCCACCATAACTTATTTGTCATATTCAAAAGATTTGGCATTGTGTTATCTTATAGATCTTTCTAAATTTGAATTAGAACCCTTTTTTGGTTTTCTAAATTTTTACAATGGAATTATTGGGACAATCTAATGCCATTTACTGTTTAACTGAATCTAAAAAATTCCATTACAATCAATTATTGGCATCTGATAAGGACAAAATCAAAGTTTTCTTAATTATTTTGGGGGTATTCTGTTTGTATTATTTATTACATATAGATGATTAACTACTTTTTAGCCATATTTACATACATTGAATACAATTTTAGAAAAATATTTTATAGGATTATAGGTATTAAAGTATGAATATGAGAGGTTATTTTGATGAATAAATTAGAATCCAAAAAAAACCCTGCTCAAAATAATCGCAGATCCTTGATATTCTTGATGCTCATTTTGGTAGGATTAACTCTGATTTACCAATTAAGGTTATTTTTTGATGATTCACAATTCATGTGGATTTCGGTTACAGCATATTCAGTAATACCTGGAATATTGGTGGTTTTATCAATTATTCTTACAATAAAATTACACAAACAAAAACATTTTCAGTCAAAAGCATTATTATTTTTTACACTAGGTGCTTCATTCAGATTTATCGCCGAACAAATCTGGCAAGTCTACGATCATGTTTATGATGTAGATCCATTTCCATCCATAGCTGATATTTTCTACGTTGGAACGTATCCTTTCTTTATTGCTTTTCTTTTTATTTCTCTGGCACCTATTAGAAAATCCATTTCTAAAAAAATTTGGTTGTTTTCAATTATATTGTCAACTATATTTTTAATTCCTTCAATTCTAATATCTATTGACAATCTGGAAGGAGAATCATCATTTTCTACAGCAATTGCACTTGCATATCCAATAATGTCTGCAATACAACTGACTCCTGCTATTGTTGGAATAATGTTTCTTGCAAAAAAGGGGGCAAACTTTTCTTGGATGCTGCTATTGTTTGGATTTTTATTTATTGGCGTTTCAGACACATTTTTTCTTTTTACAGAAATAGATGATTCATACTATGACGGACATCCCGTAGATCTGATGTTTTTGTACGCCTTTGTTTCATTGATATTTTCACTGAAAAGTCGTTTAAATCTAACAAAAAATCCCAAGGATCACGATCAAGGAATGATATTTTATGAAAATATCAGATTTGAAACAATTAATAAATTTGGAATTCCACTTTTGGTAATAATTATTTCTTTAACTGTAATTACATTTTTGATTAGTACAATTTACTTTACATCTGAAACAAAACTCTCCGTCGAAAATATTCTAATCGGCGTTGCAATTTTATTGGGAGTGTTTGTTGCAATAGTTTTTACAATAAATAAAAATCTTACACGACTTGTTGAAATGAGAACAAAAGAGCTAGAGAAACAAAGAGATAATTTGGAAACTCTTGTTGAGCAAAAATCCCAAGAACTAGTTAAATCAGAAAGGTTCTCAGCAATAGGAGAACTGTCCGGACGTTTAGCACATGATTTGAGAAATCCATTATCTGTAATGAAGATGTCAATTGAATTGATAAAACAAAGCCCTGCAGATGTAAAAATCGGTGATACAATAATCACTAAAAGACTTGATTTAATAGAAAAAAGCATTGACAGAATCTCTCACCAAGTAGACGATGTATTGGATTATGTTAGAGATTCACCACTAAATCTGACTTTGATTTCGCTCAGATCAGCAATTCTTAATTCAATCACCAAAATCGAAATACCACAGGATGTCAAAATCATAGTTGCTGATTCAGATCTTTATGTTAATTGCGATTTAGTTAAAATGGATGCAGTTTTCATCAATCTAATTATAAATTCAATTCAGGCAATGGACCAAGGAGGTATCATTGAAATAAAGATAACACCTGATGGCAATGATGCTGTCGTTGACTTTATAGATTCAGGCAGTGGAATTGCAGAGGAACTGATGGAAAAAATATTTGAACCATTATTTACCACAAAACAAAAGGGAACTGGACTTGGTTTGGCAAGCTGCAAAAACATCATAAATCAACACGGAGGAAACTTTTTAGTTAAAAACAATCCTACTACATTTACAATTAGATTGCCGATGATACCTGAAAAACAATACGCTAAACTCACTCAAAATTAAAATTATTCTAGTTTTCTTAGTAAGGTAAACCTGCTTTTATCAGGATCAATTTCCTCATGCATATCTACATTGCTTACAATCCTGACTTTGTAATCTTGCCATCTTTTTTGCATATTTCTAAATCTAGAATTCTCATTGATTCGTTTTTCTGATTCGTCATATCTTTCACAGTTCATGATGTATCTTTTTGTAACCCTGTACATTTCAGAGACGCCTTTTTCTAAAATATCATCATCAAGATAATTTAACAGCTGATGTGTAAATACAAAATCAATTGAAGAATCTTCAAAAGGCAAGTCGACAATTGAAGATTTTTTAAAATTAAACCTAGGAAGTTTCTCTTTTGCAAAATCTAGTGCAATGTCGTTTAAATCAACTCCGTGAACATCCATTATTTCTGGAAATAGTCTTAAATCAACTCCAGTGCCACATCCAATTTCTAATACGCTTGTACAACGCAAGGAAACAGCTAAATCCTTGACAAATTTTGCAAATTCGGCATTAAATCTAGATTCATTTTCATTGGCGTACTTGTCCCAAAAATCTTTGTCATAATTCATAAAGCATTTTCAAATATCTGGTATTTGATACTAGTTGTTCAATGATTACACTTGCATGGAACAAGTTTTGTGTCAAAGGTACAATCCTCAGGACCATCTGATCTACCATCGATTGGAATTTCTTTCATGCAATCCCCATGGCGGCCCTTTCGGCAAAACCAGCAAATCTCTTGGGCATTTCCAGTTGAGCATGATTCCATGCTTTGGTACTCTGATTGCAGGTAAAAAACTTCTTGGAGAATCAGACAAAAGTCAACCATGACAAAAATCTTTCATCTTTTCCCATGGTTGCATCTGAAAATGATTTTTGCAAATTCCTGGTGATTTTACCAATCTTTGCATCACCTACAATTACCTTGTCCACTTGAGCGACTGATTTTACCTCAGCAGCTGTTCCTGTCATAAATATCTCATCAGCTGAATACAAGTCATCCCTTGAAAGATCTCGCTCTATTACAGATCCGCCATTTTCTTCAATAATTTGAATCACACTATCTCGTGTAATTCCTCCCAGTCCTCCTGCTGAAAGTGGCGGTGTTTGGATGATGTCATCTTTTACTAGAAAAATATTTTCTGCACTGCCTTCTGCAATTTTACCATGCAAGTTTAGCATTATAGCTTCATCATATCCGTTTTCAAGGGCTTCCATTCTTGCAAGTGCAGCATTTGCATAGTTTGATGCCGCCTTTGCTTGCATTGGCTGGGATCTCGGATCTATTTTTATCCAACTTGAAACCTTGCATTTTGCTCCAGTAATCCTTCCTGCTTTAGATTCGCCATCCTTCCATTCCCAGCAAGCAATGGACACATCCACCTTGTTTGGTGTTGGTGTAAGACCCATTGTGCCATACCCATAGTATGCTAGTGGTCTGATGTAACACTCTTTCAAACCACTTGTCTTTATGGTTTTAAGAATTGCATCAGAGATCTCTTTTTTGGAAAACTGCATCTTCATTGAATACAGTTTTGCAGAATTGAAGAACCTATCATTATGCTCAGAGAGTCGGAAAACTGCTGAACCATTAGGGGTGTCATAGCATCTAATTCCCTCAAAAACTGCAGTTGAATAATGTAAGGCATGAGTAAGGACGTGTACTTTGGCGTCTTTGAATGGAACCAGTTTCCCATTCATCCAAATCTTGCCAATTTCTTTCATAGGAGAGGGAAAATACTCTGCTAATTTAAAGAATTATCCTTTGATTGGCCAGGATTAGCTAGGTTTTGAAATTTTTAGCTGTGTTTTGAATCTAAATTTATTTGCCAAATTACCTTCTACTAGTTGATGAAATTCATAGAGTGTCTAGTTTGTGGCTCTACCAAGGCTGTAGTTTTTGAGGAACCAAAATACAACGGTTTTAGAGGCAACTGTCAAAAATGTGAAAATAATTGGCCAGAATCCTAGGATTTGGGCATATTTTTAGACTAGTTGTTTTAATACACTTTTATGAATCTGGATGCGCAAAAAACCGCCGAAGATTTCTTGGAACTTGCAAGTGAGCAAAGATTAAGCATAATGTTTTTGCTGCTTGAAAAAAAACTGACAATTTCCCAACTTGCAAAGGAATTGGATGCATCACCTCCTGAAATTCATAGAAATATTACAAGAATGCTAAAAAACAAACTAGTTGAAAAAGACAATGATTCTCATTTCACACTCACGGTTTTTGGCAAAATAGTATGTGATCTATTGCCTTCTTTTTCATTTGTTTCACAAGCTAGAACATTTTTTGAGGGCCACGATTTAGGGAATTTGGAGATTAAATTTATCCAGAGATTGGGCGCTTTACAAGATCATAAAAAAATCAAAGGCTTTGTCAAAGTATTGGAAAAATGGACTGAAATTCACAATAATTCTGAAAAATATCTCTTCAATATATTATCTGAAGTCCCATACTCTAAAGAAATTATAGACATTGTAGAAAAGAAATTAAAAGCTGGAATTAAAATAAATTCAATTTTTTCTGAATCTACCATAATTCCTGATGAGAGAAAAGAGATGTTCATCAAGAAAAACTTTCAGAAATTTGTCATAGATGGTACTTTGGAGAGAAAAATGACCGATAAAATTTCCCTAGTTACACTAGTAAATGAGAAAGAAGCTTGTATCATATTTCCTACAAAAACTGGGGCATCTGATCTAAGTGAGATGCTTTACAGCAAAGACCCACAATTTCATGAATGGTGTTTGGATTATTTTACTCATACCTGGAACAATTCTGGTAGCTTTCAGGAAGATAAATTAGCAAAATAATAATTTACCTTACCACTGGAATTCAAAAATATCATGTGCTCGTATCTTTTGATTCTTTACAGACTCCCAAACTATTTCGGTGTGTTCATCAAGGTATTTTACATTGGCAGGAGGTTCTACCCTTCGTTTATCAGCACGATCCCTTACAGACTCTAAAATTCTATGTTTTATCTGAAGATCTTTTGGTGCGGTAAAAAAGTATCTAAATTTTTTAGATTTAGAAGAAAACGAATATACAAAATTTCTCTCCGGTTCTTCCCAATCATATTCTAATTTCACTATACGACCACTTTGATATTTTCTAACTGGCTTTGCTAGCCTTACATGAAATTCCTTTTGAAATGGCCTGTTAACATCCAAACTTATGATTTCAAGTCTATTGTTATCTTCATCTGTAACTTTGACATTGAGTTTAGGAAAAGTTCTTGGTATATCTCCGCCTAAGGAATAATAGAGCGCTTTTAGAGGTTCTTTGGAGATATTTTTTATACCCCAAATCCAGGTGTGGTGCGTCATCATAGTCTTTGAGTCAGTAATCTCTAAGCGAACTTCAACGCTATTGAATTCAAAAGGTATCTCTTTGAACGAATCCACCTCTTTTAGTTTTGATATTTTGTTGTCTTTTGGAATTTTATTACTTCCAAAATTTTTGCTAAAAATATTATAAATCACTAATTTACCAAACTTTATTTCATATTCTCCAATTGGATGCATGGTAGCTTTGTTTTCTTCGGATAAACTTCTCAAATCCCTTGCAATTCTTTCAGACGCAAAAATGTTATTTGGTCCGCACAAATCCATTACTCTTTTTGCCATGATTAATCCAGGCCCCCAAAAAATTTCACCCTTTATTCCTTTCATAAAATAAACTGGCCCCGAATCAATTCCAATTCTGATATTGATTTTGTCCTTTTCCTTTTGAGCACTGTTAAATCTTCTTAATGCTCCGTGTAGCTCTATTGCAAGACGTAGTGGCTTTTCAGTACTATCTGGAAACCCAATTGCCATCCCATCCCCAGTGGGAAAAATATCCAAGTATTCTAGTTTCTCTTTTTTGAAAGTATCTGTTCTTTTAATCAACTCGTTTAATGCATTAATCTTTCTTGCCTGACTTTTAACTGGTAAATTTGGATCAGAGCTTGATACAATATCAATAAAAAACCAGTGGAGTACTCTTGTAAGGGTTTTAGGATCCTTTATTACCAAATTTTCTTTTAGGATGTCCAAAATTTTGTGAATTATTTCAAAATTACAATTTTTTAGGATTTCAAAACTATTTGAAGATACAGATACATCTAATTTTATTTTATATTTTTTTAATTCACCTAGAAGCCAATCCTTGCTTAAATTTTTTTCTTCTAAAATCCCAAGAATTTCCGCAATGTTTTCCATAACATCTCGTTTATTGAGACTTTGCGATTTGGACAACAACTAGAGTTAATAAAGTAAATTAATTAACTTATTTTTAATGATATTTCTAATATCAAAATTGTATTAAATCTATTATCCAGAAATCACTGTACCGCTTCCTTTTCCCATGATTTCACCTCTTTCCTGCTTGATTTTTATCAAATATTCCTTTCATGTGTTTTATTCGTACTTTACTCTCAAAAGCATTGATTTACTATACAGCTAAAGAATTATCAAAACAGCTAAGTAGAGTTTAAGAGATTTTCTTCTATAATACTTGCATGACACAAGATCAAGAAAGAAACTTTACTTTATCATCTAAAGATTTTTTCAAATATCCTATTTCAAGGCAGCAGATGGATCAACAAAATGACATTCCGGCCTCTGATTCAAGGCGATATTTTGAATACATGGTGGATATTTTCCCACAGTCAGGTAACTATGTTATCGGGGTGGTTGATATGGTCAACTCGACTAAAATATCTGCACAAATTGGACCGATAAAATCGGCAAGATATTACCAAGTATTTCTAAACTCCATGTCTAAAATTCTTTCCAGATATGGTGGCACTGTAATTAAAAATGCTGGAGATTGTCTATTCTTTTACTTTACTGACTCTGGTCCTGACAAAACAGGTCTTGCTAGTAGCATTGAATGTAGTTTGGAAATGACTCGATCTCAAAAATACATATCTGAGCAACTAGTTAGTGAAGGACTGCCTAGAATTGATTTTCGAGTTAGTGCAGATTATGGTCTTGTATCATTAATGAAGACTAGTGTTTCTGAAGAATTTGATATGATAGGCCCACCAATAAACATGTGTGCAAAAATCAATCGTTTAGCAGCAAAAAACCAATTTGTAATTGGGGGTGATCTTTTCCAGATGATTAAAGAATTCAAGATTTATCAATTTAAAGAAATAAGTGACTTTTCTGTGGGTTTCAAACTATCTTATCCTGTTTATCAGGTAGCGGACAAATGAGATCTAATATGTTCTTAAATATATTACACCAAATTTCTATCTGTGGATTGTTTTGTAACTTATTCCATAATTTTAGAGGGGAAATAATTTGAAATTAAAATATATCACATTATTTACAATTACACTAATTCTCGCAATGTCTTCTCATAACGCATATGCTGTCAATTCAATAAATTGGACTATAGATGGAGGTATAGGTACTTCACCAGATCCACCTTACATTCAATTGTTTTCAAATGTTGGAAATATATTACAAAGCTCTCCTTTCAGTATTTTAGTTGATGCGACAGATGAAAATGATTTTACAACAAATGGAATTATTGACACAATAAATGTGATTGTTACTTCTGTTGATGATTCCAATGCAATAACATATACTCTAACTGAAACAGGACCTAATGACGGAATTTTTACTGGAACAAATTTTGTCTTTCTTGATGGAAATTATAAATTCCAAACAACAGATATTGTAAATGTAAATTTAACCCTTTTACCTACATCTGGATGTGATACTGATAACACAACCACTCTACTAGACAGTAGAAGTGGAGGACCTGATAATGGTGTTAAAGTATTTTCAGATACTGATCTAGGTGGGGTTGGACTTATCCTAACAGAAACCGGAGAAAATACATGTGAGTTTACAGGACAAGTAAAATTTACAACCAGTGGTACTACTGATGAGATTACTGGTACATTACAAATTTCTCAAGGAGATATTTTGTCATTTGAGGATAGAACTACTCATTTTCATTATAATGCACAAATCA
>JAERMO010000033.1 GCA_016844465.1 Nitrosarchaeum sp.
TCAGAACCATCAGCTCCGTCAGAACCATCAGCTCCGTCAGAACCATCAGCTCCGTCAGAACCATCAGCTCCGTCAGAACCATCAGCTCCTGGTGCTCCAGGAATGCCTGCGCCGTTACTTAAATTACCTAATAGAATCCAACTATTCTTTTCCTTCAGATATACATTCAGATTAGCTGTATCAATGTAGATGTTGCCTTTCTCTCCAAGTTTTTTGCCTGGTGGCCCATCATGTGTGAACAGTTTTTCTTTACCTTGCTCTGCATATACACTTCCAGATGCAAGAGGACTTGCAATTAGAATGGTTGCGATTGCCAGAAATAAAAATAGGCTTGTTTTGTTTGTCATTGAATTTATAAATTTTCTAATTGTTTTACCACTTGTGGTGTTCAAATGAACAAACATTTCCTTTATTAGGATCAGGATAACAGTTACTTTTCATCCGACTTTTCAATTCAATCTTCGACTTTCCTTTTTGCCTTGGAATGAATTATCTTTTGGAAATATGAGTATCCGTGTGTTATCCAGAGAACAAACAATATTTGAAATGATTAATGCATCAAAAAATATCACTATGTAACAAGCAAAATATTCATCACAATTCAACATAATGTATGTAGAATTACCCTGTTTTGAGTTGTGATTTCAGATTTATTTTCACTACTTTTGCTGTGAACGACTCAACCATGAATTACACTGGATTTTATTTATTGCCTATGTTTTTTATTAATTGTCATTTTTATTGCAGTCAAAAACAACGTTTCATTTTTTATGCTGAAAAATAATACTGTGGTATACATACTCGATCTTAAGCCTATTCTGATTGAAAAGCAATTGATCTCTAGTCCACAAATTATAAACCTGCAATTTATATCAAATCCAATAATTTTGTTTGATATTGCCGCAAAGAATTCGAATGACAAAAAATGGTGTTCTATGCGAGGTTAGCCAACGACGAGTATGCTTAGATCCCAAAAATGTTGATGCTACTGGAATCAATTTTGTATCTCATGCTCACTTTGATCATCTCCCATCAAAAAATGGCGGCACAATTCTTACTTCAATTGAAACAAATGAAATTGCACATCTAAGGGGATTCAAAATGGATAATCATATTCAACATATTGATGATTTTTCCTTAATTGATAGCGGCCATATTTTGGGATCAAAGAGTTTACTTTTTGATGATATTCTCTACACGGGCGATATTTGTACCCGAGATCGAGGATTTCTCAAAGGTGCAACTATTCCAAAATGTAAAACGCTAATAACCGAATGCACATTTGGATTACCTGAATTTATTTTTCCAAAGTTAGTTGAAATACAAAAACAAGTCAATAAACTAATTTCCGATCTTTATGCCAAAGGATTACCTGTAATCTTATTGGGATATCAACTGGGAAAAGCTCAGACCATCACTCAACTATTTGGGCATTGGGGCCCTCTTTACTTTCATGATTCGGTAAAACAAATGAATACACTTCACCAAAAATTTGGCGTATCCCTAAAGGATGGAATGGGTCATACGGAGGCAGAAGAAAATGACTTGCTGTCTAAAAAACCGTGGATTATGGTTGCACCAATGATGTCTGGAAAAAATTCTTTTCTAAAGGATATGAAATCAAAATATGGTGCAGTAACTATTGGATTTAGTGGATGGGCACAATCTTCAAGATTTGCATTTGGAAGGCGAGCTGACTATTCATTTCCCCTAAGTGATCATTGTGATTTTAACGAACTCGTTGATGTGGTTAAGCGTTCAGGTGCAGAACAAGTTTACACTATTCATGGATTTGTTGAAGAATTTGCAGAGTATCTAAGACAAATTGGGATTAGTTCGCAACCATTACGTGAAAACTCTTTGGATGATTTTATCTAAATTGAAAATTTTGCACAGTCACAGTCTATGACTAGACATGTTTCAGAATTTCTAATGTGATCATGTGAAAAATGCTTGCATTTTTGATTTTTGCATATTCTCCGCTGAGCCTCTCTTGTGACAACTGATTGTGCAATTGAATTTGCTTTTTCTTTTGAATATCCTTTTTTATCCATGTAGTAATGAACAATCCTATTATACAATAATTCTGGATTGAATTGTTTTTCTAACAAGGGAATATCTGGTTAAAATACGTCATTATCCTATTAAAACAATATGCAGCGAAGTATGCTTATCTTTGGAATTACCCTCTAATCTATCAAGTAAAAACAATCACATCTCTACACCGATGTGGTGCATTAAACAAAAACCTCATTGTGATGGATCCTCCAAAAAATAGGATTCAAAGCGAAAACATCTAAACTTGAGGTTTATTTTTCCTTTAAACTACAATGAACAATTTAAATTTAATTGTCTAATGTTGCCCTTAACATCCAGGCTGTTTTTTCGTGTTTTTCCATTAGTTGTGTAAGAAAGTCTTCTGTTCCTGCATCGTCTAATTTGGCGCAAGATTCTATGCCTTTTCGTAAACTACGGATAACTGTTTCATGGTCTGTCAAAAGGTTTGTAATCATTGTTTTCACAACAGGATATTTTGCTGGATGTTCTTTTAGTGTTGCAAATTTGAGAAACTCGCTTAATGTTGCTAGAGTCTTTCTACCCAAAGCGTGTATCCTCTCTGCAACCTCGTCAATATCCTCATCTATTGCAGAGTATTGATCTTCAAATAATTTGTGATATTGTACAAAATTTTCGCCTGTCACATTCCAATGATAGTTTCTTGTCTTAGTATAGAGGATGTATTGATCCGCAATAATGCTGCTTAGTATATAAATTACTTTTTGACGTGAATTTGGAGCAAGTCAGATATTTACTTTATCCATGATTTTATTTCCATTTTTTAGTATACGAGGTTTACTCTGCCAAAAATCTAAAATCATGACCACCATATTCTAGGTTTGATTAGTTTAATCTTTCTCTCATTTAAAAGATAATTCCAATCAATTGCAGCAAAAATGATGATTGCTACAATTCCTAAACCATCAGCTAACAAAAGGCCGACTAGTCTGTCTTCAAATATTCTTGTAAATGGAGTAAGTATGGCGGGACTTATTGTCAACATTATATAAAACGCTAAGAGTTTTCCAAACCAGAATCCAACATACATGCCAATGCTTTTTGCTTTTATCAAACCATATGTCACAAAAAGAATATTATCCGGCAAAAGGGTTGCTCCAAAAACAAATGAAGAAATAACATAACCGTATTTTTTCTTATTGAGGTAATTTCCTAACACGCTTAAATTTGACATGTTATTATTTGAATGATTTTTGAATTTAGAAACTAATTGTTTTAAAACAAATCGTCCAGCTGTAGAAGCAGTTGCGCCAACGATGGTAAGAACAACTATGTTCATAGAATCATCTAATGCATAAAACGATGAAAGGATTAACCAATTTGGTGGCATTAGAATTGGCATGATGTTTACCAAAAATAAAACAACTAGTGGCCCGATATAGGAAAATTGACTGAATATCTCAAAAATATCTTCCATGATGTTCTACCTATAAACAGATTCTCGATGTTTGTTATCAGTATTTTCATATGTGGAATATCCCAACCTTGTCTCCATGCCTCATGTTCCTGCTTGAATTTGAACTGAAACTCACAAAATTCTCAAAAAATAAACTCTAAATTGGAACTAAATCATGTGTTCTATTCTGATGTCGGTACCTGGAATTGTTTTTTACCAATTACTTTCCACCTTGTGATGGAATGTAGTGCAATGTGATGGTAGAGCGAATTTTTTGAATCTTCCTGATTTTATTGGTGATGGCTGAATCCAGATCTTCTTTGGATTTTGATTCCACCTTGCAAAATATATCATAAATTCCGTATGTTCCTCTGACCTCTTTTATTTCTGGAATCATCATAATTTCTTTAATGATTTGCTCCTCTGAACCAAGATCACATTGTATCAAGATGTATGCTATTTCCAATTTTTATCCTCTGATTCTCTCTCTTCTATATTTTGTTCCCTCATGGCATTTGCATCTACATGATGGTTCTTCACATTTGTCCATATTTTTGCTAATCATGTAGTAATTGAACCGTTGGTATATTTCAAGAGTATTTGTTTTTAACAAAACAAATGTTTGTTTTATATCATTTGTCTTAAAGAATATTTAAATTTTCAAAATAATGTGTGCAAATTTTTAGTTATAGTTTAAGTATGATGATGACCCAGTTTTTTCATGTGCGAAACTCTGGACGAAATTCATGATGCACAACTAGCTACAGTTATAGCAAAAATGAGAAAAGCAAAAACAGAAAAATCTAGCGTGGTTTGCTAAAAATTTTATTTCAATATTATGCCAATGTCCATTAGATTTGTATGGGTGACATCTGTTCTTATGTTACTTTTTTGTTTTTGGAAAAATCTTCCAGAATCACTATTTTTTAGAAATTCTTTGATTATTAGAAGATCTATCTTGATGTTCTCTGTGATGGCACCTGCAAAAAATGTATTTCCATCTATTCCATCAGTTCCCATTGATGCAATGACTAGTTTTTTTAAATTTTGAGTATTTTTTAATATTCTTAAAACTAGTTCTTGATTTCTCCCACCAGATCCTTTTCCAATAACTTCCACTGTAGTCTCTCCTCCAAAGATGAGGCAACTTTTTTCCAGATCTGGAATATTTTCCATAATTGTCTTCGTGGCATCTTTTATGTTGCCAAATATTTGCAATATTTTTGCTTTGTATCCAAACTCTTTGGCTTTAATTTCCATTGCTTTTAGACAGTCCATATTATTTGCAATTATGTGATTTATGATTTTTGTTTGTTTTGGCGTTTCAGGAATTTTTCCTTTAAACCCATCTTCAAGCCGTTGTAAAATTTCTAATGGGATTTTATGTCTTAATTTGTATTTGTTGATAATGTTTAGTGCTTCAAGAAAAGTTGTGTCATCCATATGTGTTGTTCCTGAGGCAATCGATGAAAGATCATCTCCTTCTACATCTGACATTACCAGTCCAATTCCCTGGCATTTGATATTCTCAACTAGTCTACCACCTTTTATTTTTGAGAGATGCTTTCTAATGCAATTAAATTCTTGAATGCTTACCCCCGTTTTTAGCAAAAGCTCAGTCACATAGATTTTGTCATCTAGTGTTATATCATCTGGAATGGCCATCAAAGACGAGCCTCCTCCTGAGACTAGAAAAATTACCAATTCACCATCTCTCCTATTTTGAAGGAATTTTGTTACTTCTTTAGCTGCCTTTACACTTGTCTGATCTGGTTTTGGATGACCTGAATTGAATATCTGAAATTTCTTGCCCTTTATTTTTGACTTGGATCCTTTTGGGATTACTATAATTCCACTTTTAATTTGAATAATTGCATTTAGGGCTCTGGTCATAGAATCAGCCGCTTTTCCAAAAGCTACTGTATAGATGCCTGTATAATCTTCTAGTTTGATAACTATATCATCAAGTTTGATCTCATCTGGGGTCACAAATTTTGGGATGATGTTCTCTGGATCTGCTGCTTTTAATCCTGCCTCTAGAATTTCCAAGCATTCTTTTTTCTTTTCACTAGTCGCCAAATCTTCATAATTTTGAATGATCATATGCCAAATTCTCCTACTGCAAGATATAATAATAATCAATGAAACCCTTGATTCATGCATACAGTACGTATTCCAAAAGTTATCAATTTTGGAAAAAATGCACTTGGTGAAACAGAATATCCAAAAAATGCCCTAGTTGTTACAACCGTTCCTCCAGAACTTTCTGATAAATGGCTGGCCAAAATGGGTATCCAGAATTATATGCTGTATGATCAAGTAAAACCTGAACCATCAATTGATGATGTAAAGGCCGTGATTTCACAATTCAAAGACAAAAATCCATCTGCACTAATTGGATTAGGTGGAGGAAGTTCATTGGATGTAGTAAAATATGCTGCACCAGAAATGAAAAAAGAAAAGATCTTAATTCCAACTACATTTGGAACTGGAGCTGAAATGACAACCTACTGCGTTTTGAAATTTGATGGAAAAAGAAACTATTGCGAGAAGACAGATTCCTTGCTGATATGGCTGTAGTGGATTCATACTTTATGGATGGCACTCCAGATCAAGTCCTAAAAAATTCTGTTTGTGACGCATGTGCTCAAGCAACCGAAGGTTATGATAGTAAACTCGGCAATGACTTGACAAGAACATTGTGTAAACAAGCTTTTGAGATTCTATATGATGCAATAATGAACAACAAACCAGAAAATTATCCATACGGTTCAATGTTATCTGGTATGGGATTCGGTAACTGTTCTACTACACTTGGACATGCATTGTCTTATGTATTCTCAAATGAGGGTGTGCCACACGGTTATTCTTTATCTTCTTGCACTACCGTAGCACACAAGCACAACAAATCAATCTTTTATGACAGATTCAAAGAAGCCATGGCTAAACTAGGTTTTGACAAATTGGTCCTGAAAGCAGACGTTTCAGAAGCAGCAGATACTGTTATGACTGACAGAGGTCATTTGGATCCAAATCCAATTCCAATCTCAAAAGAGGATGTCATAAAATGTCTACAAGACATCAAATCAGGTAATCTGTAAAAAATTCAGATATTTTTTACTTTTTTTCTATTTTATTGATAAATGGCAAAATTGATAGAATTGCCTAAACTTATTTATGCTAATACTACACCGTATCTGTATGATTACTGAAAAGCCACTAAAATTCGGTATTCAAAACGGATTAAATGTTGCAAGAGCAGGATACTCTGAAGATCAAATTCTAACTGCTTGCATGCTTGCTGATAAAACCGGTTATGACTCTATCTTCTATATGGATCACACAAATGTCCCTCAATGGAAAAATGCAATTGTTTTAGATCCATGGGTGATGTTATCTGCAATTGCTGCTGTTACAAATAATGTTGAATTGGGAACCTGCGTAACTGATGCGATCAGAAGACATCCATCAAACATTGCCCTAGCTGCAATTACACTGGACAGAATTTCTAAAGGAAGAGCAATTTTGGGAATTGGTGCAGGTGAAGCTCAAAACCTAAAAGAATTTTGTATTCCATTTGAAAAACCAGTTTCTAAATGGGAAGAACAAATCCAAGTGATCAAAACTTTGTATGGTTCTACTCCTGATCACACTGTAGATTTTAACGGCAAATATTATAAATTAGAAGGTGCTTGTCTTCAAGCTCATCCAATTAGGAAACCCTATCCTCCAACATACATGGCATCAGGTGGTACGCGTACTTTGGAACTTACGGGTAAACTTGGAGAGGGATGGTTGCCAATTGGCTACACTCCAGAATTGTTTGAGGATCACGCAAAACAAATTCAAACATCTATGAATAAACATAACAGAACTCAAAAAGAAAAAGATAATTTCCAATATGCTCTAGACATCGATGTTTATTTTTCTGAAGATGCAGAAGAATCCTGGGCAAAAATGAAAGAAGCAGTAAAAGTAAGCTTGTTTAAGCCAGAGGTATTGCGTGTTCACGGTATCAAAGAAATTGAAGGATTTGATTTTGTGAAATACTTTACAGAATATTCAATGTCTGATCAATCTTGGATTGTAAAAATGAGAGAAGCCGCAACAAAAATTCCTGATAAAATCGCTCGTTCATCAACTGCTGTTGGTACGCCTGATGATATAATTCCAACATTTGAGCGATTCATGAAAGCCGGAGTAAACCACTTTGTAATTAGATTCTGGGGTAAAAACTACTTTGGTTCTATTGACAAGTTTGCAAGCAATGTGATGCCATATTTACGCGAAAAACTGCAAAAATAAAATCTAACTCGGATAGAAAATAATTTACTATACTAACTCCTTGTACTTATGATGGATGAAGAACTTTCAGAGGCAGTAAAAAAATGCCTAAAAATTTTAGAAGAAAATATTGACATTATGTCTGATCTTGAATTTACTTTGGAAGATGAAAAAGAAAATGATCTAATTCCAGATTTAGAACTACATAATCTATATGATATGACTGAGGATGTGGCAGCATCAGCAAAATTAAAACGTGCAGAATCCAATTTTATGCGTAGAAAATCAGAAGATTTTCAACAGTGACTAATTTATGATTTATGCGGCCGCCTATTTCTACTCTTCATTCTATTATGTGATTTTACTTGTCGTTTTTTCTGTTGTTTTTCCAATCTTTTTCTAGTTCTTTCTGTTGATTTGGTTTCACCTTGGATAACTTTGACTTTACTTCCATCTCTGAGCATTATTGGCTTTCCTTTGAATCTGTATTCTATATCCCGGCATTTTGCATAATATTTTCTTAAGCAAAAAAATATTCTGTTATTAGTACCATGCATATCTACAACTTCTTTAGATTTTTTCAAATCATTGAGAATGTTCCTTAGCAATCCTTTGTCTATATCTGTAATTCTATGTAACTCCCTAAACCAAATGAATTTTGAATTACTTCCCCATTCCTCTAATATTTTGAGTGCAATGTATGTTGCTCTTTCTCTTTCTTCTTCTCTAGCGTCCAACTCTTTTACTCTAAATGTCCTCTATTTTAGGAATTTTAATTACTAGTATTATTTTTTAGATTTATTTTTCATTTCTTTTAGCCTTGATTTTGTCACCTTGATTGATTGCCTTTGATTTTTTTCCATCTCTTTTGCAATGATATCTATTTTTAATATGATTTTTGATTGTTCTTCAGGCGAATTTGACTTTAAGAGTTTATTCCTTAATGTTTTTAACTCCGATGAATATTCTTTGAACTCATTTTTTAGTTCATCTAGATAAGGATCATTCACAAATTTTCTTTAATCAACCAGTATTTTAGGGATTTAGCATCCAAGATCTGTATTTATAATATAATAGATGAACATGTGTGTATTGCAACTAGTTGGAATATTACAAATCAAGTCACATCAAAAAATTAAAGAGTTTTTGGATCAAGAGCACGTCGGACGAATTTCCAGCATTGATGTGAATGGTTATCCTCAGGTAATTCCAATGAATTTTGTTTTTCTAAATGATTTTGTATACATGCATTCTCATATTAAGGGTGAAAAAATCGATAACATCAATAGAAACAACAAAGTTGGTTTTGAAGTTGATAGGGAGTTGGAATTCCTACCCTCATATTTTGAGGATCCAAAAGATGCATCGCTTGCCGATACCCTATACATCAGTATTGTGATCAAGGGATTTGCATCACTAGTTACAGATAGGGAAGAAAAAACACTGGCACTAAACGGACTAATGAAAAAATACCAGCCAGAGGGTCGATATGATCCAATTGAATCTGCTATGAGAGTTTTAGACGCTGTCGCTGTGATCAAAGTTATTCCAAAATCCCTTTTTGGGAAATACAAAATTGGACAACACATGCATGTAGATGCTAGAAAGGATTTAGCACAAAAAATCTTGGAGCACAATTTACCAACTGCAAAAGAAACTTTGAAAATTATGGGATTTGAGATAACTGAAAATGGATTGCAGATGGTTGATGAACCTATCTGGTAAAATTATTTTTAATATCACCATTGCTTTAAATTCAGTTTTAGAGGATCGTTATTGTTGCAACAAATTCAAAAATTTGAACTAGTGTCTGAATACACGCCTACAGGCGATCAGCCACAGGCAATTGATATTCTAGTTGAAGGTGTGAGGAAAGGAAGTATTCAGACTTTGATCGGCGTGACTGGCAGCGGAAAAACTTTCTCTGTTGCAAATGTGATTGCAAGAACCGGAAAAAACACCCTCGTAATTTCTCATAATAAAACTCTGGCTGCCCAATTATACTCTGAATTAAAACAGTTTTTTCCAAAAAACAATGTTGGGTATTTCGTATCCTACTATGACTATTATCAACCTGAAAGCTACATGCCACAGACTGATACCTATATTGAAAAAGATACACAAATCAACGAAAAAATTGAAAGACTGAGATTAGAGGCAACTGCCATGCTGTTATCCGGAGAGCCCACAATTATTGTTTCAACTGTATCGTGCATCTATTCACTTGGAAATCCACAGGATTGGAATGATTTGGCAATTACAGTTAATGTCGGCGATGTATTGAAAAGAAGTGATCTGATAAAAAAATTCATTGATGCCAGATATGAAAGAAATGACATTGAAATGACTCCTGGTAAATTTAGAGTGAAGGGTGATACAATAGATATCATCCCTGCTTATTCTGAGGACATTGTAAGAATTTCTATGTTTGGTGATGATATAGAAAAAATTACTTTACTTGATAATGTATCTCTTAAAGAAAAACGCAAAATTTCACAGATGCAAATTTTTCCTGCAAAACACTATTTGATTGCAAAAGATGTCCGAGAAAAAGCTGTAATTTCAATTAAATCTGAACTAGAAAAAAGATTACCCGAACTAAATGAATTAGAAAAACAAAGATTAGAGATGAGAACAAAATATGATTTGGAGATGATAGAAGAATTAGGTTATTGTTCAGGCTTTTTTGGGGATGATTATTTGCTTGTGATTGATGAGTCTCATGTTACTTTGCCACAATTGCATGGAATGTACAAGGGTGATTATTCAAGAAAAAAGGAACTAGTGACATATGGTTTTCGATTGCCAAGTGCATATGATAATAGACCATTAAATTTTGAAGAATTTGAAGGGTACCTAAAAAATGTAATTTTTGTATCTGCTACTCCAAATGAATATGAAAAAAAAATATCATCTCAAATAGCAGAACAGCTAGTTAGGCCAACTGGATTGCTTGACCCTTTAGTAGAGATAAGACAAACAAAGGACCAAATGGACGATTTGATACAAGAAATTGGTAATAGAGCAGCTAAAAATGAGCGTGTTTTAGTTACTACCCTTACAAAACGCATGGCCGAGGATCTTGCTGAGTATCTATCAAAAAAGCAGGTAAAAGTAAGATACATGCATTCAGAGATTGAGGGGTTGCAAAGAACCGAACTGATAAGGCAACTACGTCTAGGTGAATTTGATGTATTAGTTGGAATCAACCTACTACGAGAAGGATTGGATATTCCTGAAGTTTCACTAGTTGCAATTTTGGACGCAGATAAGGAGGGATTTTTGAGAAATTTTACCAGTTTGATTCAGACATTTGGAAGAGCTTCAAGAAACGAACATGGTTCTGTAATAATGTATGCTGATAATATTACAAAATCAATGTCTCATGCAATAGAGGAAACCGAACGTCGTAGAGAAAAACAAACTCAGTATAATGTACAACACAACATAACCCCGCAAACAATCATAAAATCAGTTCCTGAACAAATTACAACTTTAGATGAATCAAAATTAAAATCAATACATGATCTTGCCACTGACATTATCGAACTAGAATCTCAAATGAAGAAATATTCTGAAGAATTAGACTTTGAGCGTGCAATTGAATGCAGGGATAGAATAAAAAGACTAGAAAGGGAGATTAAATTTAAAGATGGTAGAAAATAAATTAAAAATTCGAGGTGCCCGACATCACAACTTAAAAAATATTGATGTTGATATTCCAAAAAACAACCTAGTTGTTATTAGCGGGTTATCTGGATCCGGAAAATCCACTTTAGCTTTTGACACAATTTATGCTGAAGGACAGAGGCGCTATGTGGAATCACTTTCTTCTTATGCGAGACAATTCCTTGAAATGATGGACAAGCCCGATGTTGATTCTATTGAAGGATTATCTCCTGCAATTTCTATTCAACAAAAAACTACAAGTAAAAATCCACGCTCTACTGTTGGGACAACCACTGAAATATATGATTATATGAGATTACTTTTTGCAAGAATTGGAATTCCATACTGTACAAATTGTTCTAGAAAAATATCTAGTCAATCCATTGAAACCATTTGTGATACAGTTCTCAAAGACTTTGTTGGGCAAAAAATTTTAATCCTCTCCCCCATTATTCAGAGAAAAAAAGGAACCCACGAGAAATTATTTGAGCAAATAAAAAAAGATGGATACTCTAGAATACGCCTAAATGGTGAGATTTTGAGCCTGGATGAGACGATTCCAACACTTGATAGACAAAAATGGCACAATATTGAGATTGTAGTGGATAGAATTCAGGCAGAAAAATCTGAATGGTCTAGATTATTTGAGGTGATTCAAACTGCAATTAAGGCATCCAAAGGCAATGTCATGATTTCATCTGATAAATCCGAAAAAATTTTTTCACAAAATAATGCATGTCCTTACTGTGGATTAACTATAGGTGAGTTGGAACCTAGAACTTTCTCATTTAACTCACCATTTGGAATGTGTAAGGCATGTAACGGGCTGGGGGTAAAAATGGAGTTTGATGCTGATCTTGTAATACCTGATAAAAGCAAGTCAATTTTAGACGGTGCAATTGTTCCCTGGAGCGGAAGATTTTCAGCGTTTAGAAGACAAGCACTACGGGCAGTAGGGAAAAAATTTGGTTTTGATTTAATGACCCCGATTGAAAAAATAAAACCACAACATCTTCGAATTATTTTAAATGGTACTGATGATTTAATTGATTTTAAATACAGTTCTAGATCTGGTGACTCTTCTTGGCAATATACTAATGTGTTTGAAGGGGTACTGGTTAATCTTCAACGATCCTTTATGGAAACTGACTCTGAATCAAAGCGTGAATGGCTTAAACAATTCATGCGAGATACTCCATGTACTACATGTCATGGAAAAAAACTAAAGCCTGAATCTCTTGCAGTCAAAGTGAATGATAAGGGAATTATGGATGTGTGTGATTTATCAATTGATCATTGCTATGATTTTTTTTCTACGTTAAAGCTGACGGAAAATGAACAATATATTGCACGAGATGTGCTCAAAGAAATTAAAGAGCGATTGGAATTTCTAATGAACGTTGGATTAAACTATCTCACTCTCAACAGATCAAGCTCTACTTTGTCTGGTGGAGAATCCCAAAGAATAAGGTTGGCCACTCAGATTGGTTCTAATCTTACAGGTGTATTGTATGTTCTTGATGAACCAACTATAGGGCTGCATCAACGAGATAATGAACGTCTTATTAAAACGCTGGTAAAGCTACGAGATCTTGGAAATACTGTCATTATTGTAGAGCATGACGAAGAAGTTATACGAAATTCAGACTGGATTGTAGATTTGGGTCCTGGCGCAGGAGTGCATGGTGGAAACGTTGTCTTTGAAGGAACAGTTGATCAAATTCTTAAAGATAATAAATCTATAACTGGAAATTATTTAAAAAATAATTCTCTAATCAAACTTGAAGGTAAAATTCGAAACCGCTCTGGTGAATTGATTATTAACGGTGCATATGAAAATAATCTAAAAAATATTGATGTGGAAATTCCATTGGGTCTTTTTGTATCTGTCACTGGTGTGTCTGGCTCTGGAAAATCTACGTTGATAAATGAAGTCTTGCTAAAATCCCTTGAAAATCATTTTTTCAAATCCGGCGTAAAATCTGGAAATCATCGTTCAATTGAAGGTCTTGAAAAGATAGATAAAGTTATTGCGATAGATCAATCCCCTATTGGTAGAACACCGCGTTCAAATCCTGCAACATACATAGGAGCATTTACTTCAATACGAGACCTTTATGCAAATACAGAATTATCAAAGGAGAGAGGATATGCACCGGGACAATTTTCATTTAATGTCCCTGATGGAAGATGTTTTGCTTGCGATGGTGATGGTTTAAAGAAAATTGAGATGCAATTTCTATCTGATGTTTATGTAAAGTGTGATGAATGTAAAGGAAAGCGGTACAACTCTGAAACCCTCTCAGTTTTATACAAAGGAAAAAATATTTCAGATGTTTTAGATATGACTGTAGATGAAGCATTGCAATTTTTTGGAAATATACCGGCAATCAAAAGAAAATTACAAACAGTGTTTGATGTTGGGTTGGGATACATCAAGTTAGGACAATCATCTACGACCCTTTCTGGTGGCGAAGCCCAACGTGTAAAACTTGCTTCTGAATTATCAAAAAGGGGAACTGGAAAGACCTTTTACATTCTTGATGAACCTACGACTGGATTGCATTTTGCAGATGTCCAAAAACTCCTTGATGTTCTAAACCGGCTAGTAAATCTTGGAAACACTGTATTGGTAATTGAGCACAACATGGATGTAATAAAAAATTCTGATTGGTTAATTGATTTGGGACCTGAAGGTGGTGATGAAGGTGGAAATATTATCGCCACTGGAACGCCTGAGCAAGTTGCAAAAGCCCCTGGAAGCTATACTGGAAAATACCTTAAAAAATTATTGAAACAATGACTTTTGATATCTTAAAAATCAACATCCCTCAAAATCCTGGAATCTACTTGATGAAGGATTCTGAGCAAAAAATAATCTACATTGGCAAGGCAAAAAATCTTAAAAAAAGAGTAAAATCCTATTTTTTGAAAAATCAAAATTACAAAACACAAAAACTTGTAGAATACATATCTGATATTGAATTTGTTTTAACTGATAATGAAAGTGAAGCATTTCTTTTAGAATCAAACATGATAAAAAAATACAGGCCTCGTTTTAACATCGAACTAAAAGATCAACAACGAGATACATATCTTAGAATCTCAGATGAAAAATATCCTCGATTACTTGTTGCAAGAAGAACTAGGAATGGAAAATTTCTGGGCAAGGGAAATTTTTTTGGTCCGTTCACTCAAGGTAGCTCAAAACTATTGACTATTGGAACATTAAGAAAATCATTTCAAATAAGAATCTGCAAACAATTGCCAAAAAAAGTATGCCTTGAATATCATTTGGGAAATTGTGAGGGCCCATGTGAGTTCATTGATGCCAAAGACAGATATTCCAAACATGTGTCGGCATTAGAAGATGTACTGAAAGGAAAAAATCAAACCAATATTTTTACAAGCAAATTAAAAGAAGAAATGAAACTGGCATCTGATTTACAGCAATTTGAACGTGCAAAAGATATTCGTGATACATTGATTAGATTAGAAAGTCTTCAAACGAAACAAAAAATGGAATACGTTGAAAATTCTGATGAAGAATACTTTGGAATTGGCTATAAAGATCAAACTGCAAGTGTGATGAATTTTAGGATGATTAATGGTGTGATACGCGACAGTGACAAGTTCTTTTTTGATCTTGTTGGCGATAACTCTTTTTCAAATTTTCTTTTTCAGTATTATTCTACACATAAAATTCCAAAATTCATTCTCACAAGTGAACTAACCGAAAATAAAAATCTTTTAGAATCATTACTTTCTGAACAGGCTGGATTCTCGGTTGAAATTATTTGCCCTCAACATGGTAAAAGGAAAGATATCATTAATTTGATTATGAAAAATATTTTATTGATTCACTCAAAAGGGGGAGATCCTGGGCTAATAGAACTAAAAGAAATACTACATCTTTCTTCAATCCCAAGCGTTATCGAATGTTTTGATATATCTAATCATGGGGAGGATTTTGCATTTGGTTCAATGTCAAGGTTTGTAGATGGCCTGCCAAATAAATCTGGATACCGAAAATTCAAAATTAATACGGTCTCCGGAAGGGATGATTTTGCCATGATTGGTGAAATTATAAAACGGAGATATCTTAGATTGCTGGATGAGCATTCTCTATTGCCTGATTTAATTTTAATTGATGGGGGGAAAGGACAACTTAATGCTGCCCTTAAATCATTACAATCACTTGGCTTGAAAATACCTTGTATCTCTCTAGCTAAGAAAAATGAAGAAATATTTGTTCCAAATCAAAGAAACCCAATTGTGATTCCTAAAGACAAATCTTCTCTAAAAATTTTACAATATGCCAGAGATGAAACTCATAGATTTGGCGTGACATACAACAGGAACATACGTAAAAATCAAATAAAATAAAAAAAGATTTTTGGTTAGTTTACTTTAATATTTCCAACCATCCACGGATGAACCATGCAAAAGTAATCGTAGCTACCTGTCTTGTCAAATGTATATGCATATGTTGCACCGCCCATGATTAGGCTGCTATCAAATGCTCCAGATGGACCTTCACTTGGACTGCCGCTTGTTACTGTATGCGCTGCAGTATCTATATTGCTCCATTCAACAGTATCTCCAACATTGATTGTATTTGATGCTGGTAAAAAGCATTCATTGGATACTTCACAACCTGGGGATGCTGTTCCGGTTGGAATTGCCACACTGATTTTCTGTGGACCTGTTGTCTCTTCAACTGGTGCTGTCTCTTTGACCATACATTCACCTTGGTGATCTAATGTAACTTCTGCAGCTTTTAGCGTGCACAAATTACCATATGTATTGCCATCGACACCACATACTGGAACATATTCTCTTGTACAAGCTACGGGTTTTTCTTCAACTGGTTTTACCGAAGTTGTTTCTTTAACCGCTTTTACTGGAGTTGGTTCTTTAACTACTGGTGTGACATTCATGTTGACATTATCTTGGGCACTGCCAGCATAGAATGCAAATCCGACACCTACAGCTACAATTGCGATAGAAAATACAATTGCTGCTTTATCTATACTTGTCATATTGATCCATGTCTTTATGCATACTAAATAAACCTAATCTTCGTTTTTAAGTTCAAAATTTACTTGGTTACAAATTATGTATAGATCCCTTATCACATCTATCTTTTTGTGTTATTCTCGTCTGATTTCAATATATGAATTTAAACAAATTTAGATTCTATTTTTTTAATAACCATGTTTTGTCCTGTGTCAACAACTCATATTGAATTTTTAATTTTCTTTGTTCAATTAATTGTCTGATGAAAAATTTCCTTTTTTCAATAAATTTATCGGGGCTTTTTTTATTGCCTGATAAATGCTCCAACATTATTTTATCATCTAGTACAAGTCTTACTGTGTCTTGATTTTTTATAATGAATGTACCAATACTCCAAAACAATCCCACGTGTAATGCAATATACTTTGATTGCTGATTGCTCACTTTATCCAAATAAATGCCTGGATGCTCTCTTTTTTGCTCCAATACCAAATCGTTTGTTTGAATCATCCATCCTATTTTCTTTGTATTTCCATCAGAAAATAATACATGCTCCAATTGTCAATCAAAAAGGGGTTTTTTGTCTATATATTTTGAATCCCCCCCTTATGATCAAAGATTCAAAGACGAATGTATGCTCGAATCACATTCATTCTTTTCAAAAATGGTTGATGAGTTGGTAGAATTTTCAGAATATGATCCTGAATTGGCTGATGGAATTAGATGGCTTGATGATCAAGCCCAAAAAAAAGGTATTACGTTTTATGATATGGTTTTTGAAGTATTGTACAAGCACGATGTTAACTCTAAAGCAAAAGAATGGCTTAACACAAGAAATTAGAAATTATTTTCTCAAGTCTAGGGTTTTATATTCACAGCCTTCTGGTCCACAATATTTTCCAACGTAAACTGCATTAGGTCTATACAGTGCAGGTTTTGGCGCTGCCTCTGCAAATTTTTCTTCAATAATATGTGCTGCCCAACCTGCAACTCTTGATATTGCAAAAATTGGAGTATTGAGATCCATTGGAATTTTTAACATATGATAAATTGAAGCACTATACAAATCTACGTTTGGATAAATTTCTTTTCCTTTTTGAGTTTTCATTTCTGAAATTGTTGCAGTCTCTATTCTTTCTGTAATGTCATACCACTGATCTCCTGTTTTTGCAGCAAGCTTTCTTGACAGTTCTTTTAGAATTTGCGCTCTAGGATCAAATGTCTTGTAAACTGCATGACCCATCCCCATAATTCTTTCACCTTTACTCATTTTTTCTTTAATCCATGGAACTACATTATCGATTGTTCCAATCTCTAAAAGCATCTTCATTACCTCCGTGTTTGCTCCACCGTGCAATTCTCCACTGAGTGCCCCAATTGCTGCGCTCACAGCTGAATACATGTGTGCTCTCGTAGATGCAACTTGTCTTGCAACAAATGTGGAGGCGTTAAAACTATGATCTGCATGAAGAATCAAACATGTATCAAAAATCTTTTCCACTTCTACATCCGGTTTTTCTCCAAACATCATGTATAGGAAATTTGCAGCATGGTCTAAATTTGGATCAGGGTCTACTGCTTCTAATCCTTCTCGAATTCTATGCCAGCTTGAAATTATTGTAGGTACTTTGGCAATTAAATTAATTGCCTTTTCATAACTTGCTTCTTTCGTTGAAAATTCCTCATCATAATAGCCTGCCAGTGCTGCAACAAATGCTTGTAGCATATCCATT
>JAERMO010000096.1 GCA_016844465.1 Nitrosarchaeum sp.
GGGATGGATTTTTGATCCAGAGCAAGGAAAAAGAATTCAAGGAAAATATATTTTTGGTGAAAGAACATCAATTAACAAAGATGAATTAGTTTTTTCATTGGGTGGCAGTGAGTCAGTAGCACCAAAAAACATTGGAACATATTTTGATGAATCGACTGTTATTATAATAATTATTACAGGTGTAGCAATTGCGGCAGCAGTATTTTATCTCAAAGGATATAAAAAATAAAACTAGACAAGCAAAACAGCAGCCGCAAAGACAGTAGTCCACTTACCATCCTTATCACCTTTTGCTGATTGAGTAACATTTTGTGTTTTGTATATCTGACCAGAGATTGTCCATTGTTGTCTTTTTTCATTCCAGTCTTTATCAATATCAAATGGAATACCAAGGGATGATGCAAGCATTTGTGCTGCAATGTCTTCAGCATAATCGCCTGATTGTTGTTCATTTTGTCCATACGATTCGTATTCTGAAAGATAGCCATATCGGTTGGTGTCTTTTGGTCGTGCGATACCAACTGAGGCAGAACATAATCTATGAGCCTCATTTGTTTGATTCTTTGAATAAATTGTAAATAAAATCTGTCCGGGCTGAATGAGTTTGAGACCCTCATTTCTGGAAATTAATTTTGCATTTGGTGGAAATATACTTGAAATTAAAACAAGATTAGTACCTGCAATTCCAGCATCTCTCAAGGCATATTCAAAACTCGTCAATCTATCTTCATGAACTCCTTTACCATTTGTGAGGAATAATTTTTTGGCGATTAAATCTAGCAATTCTTTCTTGTTGAAAGAGTTTAATTATTTATACTTTGATTGAAAATCTCAACAGATATTTTCAAAAAAAGATGCGATCGCCACACCATGTTTTTCTATGTGGAATCTCAAAGTATCTTTTTAATCACACCATTTTTGTCAATCATAATTGCAGATGCTATTTTTGAAAGACACGTGAGTGGTTTTTAGGACAAAAACAGAAGATATGATTCTTACACCAACAAATTGACTACTTTACAGCCATCATATAGAATCAACTCAAAAATTGGAAGTCATTTCCCATAAGCAATACTAGGGGTTTATCGTATCAAGTCAAATGAATATTTAATGAGTTAGATTTTTTTATAATGTATAACAGTATAGATTATGTTAGAAGATTTTTTCCAGTCAGAGATTTTCTTAATTGGATACTATGTCCTAACCGTAGGAGCATCACTTCTTCTCATTAAAGAAACTAAAAAGAGAATCAAGGATCTAAAAATAGGAATTAGTTCAATAAAATATGCACCCATACCGTTTGGAATTTTATTTGCATACATTATTTTTGCACATGATTTTGTCGAAACAATACCCATTCTAAATTGGAGTTGGCTTGGATACAACATTGCTTTTGGTCCATTTGCAGATCAGGGATTTTGGGGCATAGTTCCTTTCATTCCATTATTAGTGTACATGTTTATTCACATCAACTATGTAGAGGAATTGTATTTTAGAAAATCAAAAAAGATGGTAGTGGCATGGGCATTTGTCCATATTGCAATGGGGGTAAAAGTACACATGGCAATATTGTTGCTGCCGATTGGATTTTTGTTCAAATACATTTACGATAAAAAAGGAATCAATCATGCATACGCAATGCATTTTACAACAAACATACTAGTTGTTATCGCTCTTTTTCTTTCTTTTATCATTACTTAATTCGGGTTTCTGATTAAGAAAGATCCAACCAAAAAATGCACCCAGAGCTAAATTGATGACTCCCATAAATGTAATCATCAGTGTTCCTTGAGGCGGTGCAATATACAGACCAACGATAATTCCAACAATACCTGACCCAAAAAACATCCCCATCAGGATTTTAAGTCGTAGTGGCTTGACGTATTTCATGGATGATTATTCACGGTTTCACAGTATTATAATCTGATAGGCAACATGGATCAAATAAGAGAACTTGTATTTTTTAAAAATTAGAACAGATCTAAAAAAATAAAATCAGATCTTAGACATACGTACCAAAGTTTTATTTGAAATACTTTATCGGGTAACACTTTAAAGATCCAAAATTTTTATTGGATTTTGTGCCAATATAGCTCAGCCTGGTTAGAGCATCAGATTTGTAATCTGAGGGTCGTGGGTTCGGATCCCATTATTGGCTTTTTAAATTTATAAAAATAATTTCGAAAGAGTAAGAAAAAACGACGTTAAGCGTATTTTAGCCTAATATCTTCCTCTATTTTCAGTTCTTGGTTTTCTATGTTTTGGTAAACATTCTTTGCAGAAAACATCTCTACCTTCAATTGGTTGAAAAGGTACTTGTGATTCTTTTCCGCAATCAGAACATGTACATGGGTACAGTTTACGATCGTCTGCTGACATTATTTTGGATATTGTGATGGAATATAAGAACTATGAGAAATAAAACAAGGCAAAATATGGCAATACGAATAAGTATGTTGTAATTCAATCAAATCCAAATGGATTCTGATGAAATAGAATCAAAGCACAAAGAAAGCAATGGCGGAAAAATGTCTATTAAAAAATCAGTGCTTAGTGCTTTAGTGATTTCAGTTATAGCATCTAGTCTGGTGGCGGTATTTTTTGCAGGTTCGTATATGAGTTTAAAATCAGATCAAATAACAAAATTGGAATTAAACGAGGCAATTGTAAAACTTGAATCAAAGATTTTGAAAAATCAGCAAGCACAGATACGACCTGACCTACAACCAATTAGTGTGTCAATGGATGACGATCCAATTAGAGGGGATCAAGATGCACCAATTACCATTGTAGAGTTTTCAGATTTTTAATGTCCATATTGTGCGAGATTTCAAATTCAGACACTCCCATTAATTTTAGAACAATATGTAGATACAGGAAAAGTAAAATTCGTATACAGAGATTTCCCAATACAAAACAGTCACCCTAACGCAATGCCAGCGGCTGTAGCATCAGAATGTGCACATGAACAAGACAAGTATTGGCAATACCACGATGCATTATTTGAAAATCAAGGAGTATGTAATAAAGTAGAACTTGCATCTGCAATTACAATCTTTAAAGAATTTGCAACAGAATTAGATTTGAATCAAGAGCAATTTGATTCTTGTCTGGATTCAGGTAAATACATCGAAGAGATTAGCAATGACCTAAAAGATGGAAAGAGTTATGGAATAACTGGAACACCTGGATTTTTCATAGGAAATGATGAAATTGGATTTGTAAAAATAAATGGAGCCCAACCTTTTGAAGCATTCAAGAGCATAATTGATTCTCAACTAAACACATGAGAAATAAGAACAAGCGTTTATTAGACCTAAAAGAGGTTTATGGGTATCGGAATAATGACGAGTAGGCAATGAGCTTTTTCGTCATTGCTTAAGAGAAGAAAACAAAATGACAAAATTTCAAGATTTAGGATTAAAAGATGAGTTACTGAAAGGAATTCATGAAATGGGATTTGTAGATGCATTTCCTATTCAAGAAGCAGTAATCCCAGTGTTACTTACAGGTAGAGATGTTGTAGGACAAGCACATACTGGTTCTGGTAAAACAGCAGCATTTGCTTTGGCTATGCTTCAAGAGATACAACCAAAAAAAGGCATCCAAGGTTTGGTCATGGCCCCAACAAGAGAGCTTGCAATGCAAATTGCAGGAGAGATAAAGAAATTTGGCAAGTATACAGGAATCAGAGTAGCAACAGTATATGGAGGTCAGGGGATGGGCTTACAATTAGATGCATTACATAGAGGTGTAGAGATAGTAGTTGCAACACCTGGAAGATTAATTGATCATCTTAAACGTGGCTCAATAGAACTTGGCGATATTACCCATATTGTATTGGATGAAGCAGACACCATGTTAGATATGGGATTTATTGACGATATTCAATTTATTTTAGATCTTGCACCAGAAGATAGAGTCATGTCATTATTTTCAGCAACAATGCCAACTACAATTCTTAGACTTTCTGAAGATTACTTGAAAAATCCAAAACAATTTTTGCTTGATGCAGATGATCTTAGTGGAGAAGGAATAGATCAGGCATATCTTGTAATCAAAGATAGAGACAAAATGAAATATCTTATTGATTTTATTAAACCAGTTAAAGGTCAAATCATAGTTTTCTGTTCTACAAAATACAGAACCCGTGATGTTGCCAAATTCCTCCATCAAGAAAAGTTTGATACCGTAGCAATTGAAGGA
>JAERMO010000034.1 GCA_016844465.1 Nitrosarchaeum sp.
TGATTATAAAGGAACAATAACATATGTTAATAAAAAATTTGAAGAGATTTCAAAATATTCTGCAAAAGAACTGGTAGGTCAGAGTCACCGAATTATAAATTCAGGATATCACACACCAGAATTTTTTGCAAAAATGTGGGGGATTATAATAGAAGGATACATTTGGAAGGGGGAAATAAAAAATAAAGCAAAGGACGGCAGTTTTTACTGGGTTAAAACAGTAATCGTTCCACTTTTAGGCCGATCTAAATTAGACACTCAGTACATTTCAATTCGAGTTGACATTACAAAACAAAAAGAAACAGAAGTAAACCTTGCAAACGCACTTGAGCAATTAAAAGGAGATGACAAATTAAAAGACGAATTTGCTTCTATGGTCTCTCATGAATTAAAGAGTCCATTAACTCCAATTACAGGATACTGTGATATGTTACTAGAGCCAGACTTTTTGGGGAGTTTAAACAAAGAGCAAACTGAATCAATTTGTATCATCAAGGCAAATTCGCAGAGATTAGAAAAGTTGATTGGGGATGTGCTGGATGCGCAGAAATTACAATTAAATCATATGACTTTTACAAAAAAAGATTTCAATATCGAGACATTCATGACAACTCTAAAAAATGATCTTTCAATTTTTATGAAAGAGAAAAATATCGAACTGGTAATTCAGGATAATTTTAACGGCATTATCAACTGCGATGAATCAAGATTACGCCAAGTAATAGATAATCTAGCAAAGAACTCGGTGGACTTTGTTCCTCAGACGGAAGGAAAAATTTCAATAGGAGTTTTACAAGATGATGCTGACTATCTGTTTTATGTAAGAGACAATGGAATTGGAATATCACTAGAAAACCAAAACAATATTTTTAAAAAATTCTATCAAGTAAACACATCTGCAACAAGAAAGCACGGTGGCACTGGTCTTGGATTGGTAGTCTGTAAAGGAATTGTAGAAGGGTTGGGTGGAAAAATTTGGGTTGAATCTCACGAAGGAATAGGAACTATATTTTATTTTACAATTCCAAAAATAACTATTTTGTGTTAATATTACGCATGCTTAAAAATAGATAATTACTTGTTAGTTTCAAATCAATTTTATTTTACATCTAATTTTTTCTGAGGCATAAATGATTTAGGAAAATATGTCCTAAAATCCAATTTCACACCTAAATGTGTTGAATAAACTTGACATAATTTATGATGGTGTGTAAAAATTCAATTCTAATCTCTTTTTGATAGAATTTCTTTTGCTTTTTCTGGGTTGTCCAGTACGGTCATGATCAAATCATACATTTTTTCCTTGTCATTCATTTGTTGCAATTCCAAATCTTCTATTTCTTTTTATACACAACCTCGTAATGTTGCGACAATTCTGATTCCTGTTGAAGCTAGGAGGTGAACAAATGCCTTGTCTCTCTTGTTGTTTAGCGCTTCCAATATAGAAACAATGTCTTCTCTGGTGTATGGCATTTGGTTTGCCACTGGCACTCTATTAGGATAGTATTTGGCAAATTTCACCCAATTCAGAATTTTATCATTCATGTTGCAAAATAGTTTGATTGGTGAAATCATGGTATTGTATGAATTTGGGCTAGGTTTGCCATGCTTTCGGGTTTTTTCCTTTAGATAAATAATATAATTAAAAACTAGATCTTCAATCTCTTCTAATTTGACAAGACTCTCAGAATCAATATTAGAGTAATTTAGAAATTTGTTCAAGTGTAAAATGTATACTTTGGATGTGGCTTGATTGTCTGCAATCACTTCATAGAACTTTTGGCATACTGTTGCCATTTTCCTGTGTCTAGTAACAATCCTAGATAATTAAAGGGGTAGAACATACTCTTTTACAGTTATTAAAGGGTATTTTATTACAGCCCTTATGCCTAGTATACAAGATCAATCCTGGATACGACTGTTAAAGGAAAATTCTCCAGAGATTAGAGATAGAGTAATCCAATGGCGTAAGGAAAATGCTGTCACTAGAATAGACAGACCTAGTCGCTTGCAGAGAGCCAGAAGATTAGGATACAAGGCAAAACAAGGAATTGTTGTTATTAGAATGCGAGTTGGTACTGGAGGAATGAGAAAGAAAAGACCAGTAGCAGGCAGAAGACCAAAACATCTTGGTGTTACAAGAATCAAGGCTGATGACAATATGAAAACAGTTGCAGAAAGAAGAGTGATTCAAAGATATCCAAACATGAGACTATTAGGTTCCTATTTTGTATACAAAGATGGTATGCATTACTGGTTTGAAGTTATATTGGCAGATCCAGTTCATCCGAGAATTGCACAAGACAAGGAATTGCGACAAAGAATATCTCCAATACCTGCATAAATTGAAATCAAAATTATTAATCTCATTTCTTTTATTCCTAGTGTTTACTCCGGCATTTGCTGTGCCGCTTTCTGATAAAACTGGACTAGTAAATAGATTGGATGTAAAGGCGGGTGGATATGTATTTGAAGTTGAAACTGTTGCAAACTTTGATATCTCTGACTTCAAATTTAATGAGGAACAAAAGCGACTAACTCTTTACATTGTTAGCGGTCTTGAAAATAATTTAGGCGAAGTGTTAATGCCAAGAGAATTTCTGAGTGGTAATTTTACATTTTATCTCAATGATCAGCAATATTCTCCTAATGTTCGCTTCAATGACCGAATTTCATTTATCACATTAAATTTTACTGGGTCAGGAGATAACAAGTTGGATATTATTGGCACTGACTATTTGAAAAAATTAAATGAAACATCTATAGTTCCAATTCAAAAAGAAACACCTACAAAGGGTGGATGCCTTATTGCAACTGCAACTTTTGGAAGCGAGCTAGCTCCTCAAGTTCAACAGCTACGAGAACTACGTGATAGCAAATTACTGGAAAGTGAATCTGGAACATTATTTATGAATTCATTTAATGCCTTGTACTACTCCTTTAGTCCAACAATTGCAGACTATGAGCGAGAAAATCCAGTATTCAAAGAAGCAGTAAAGATTGCATTAACTCCAATGATTAGTTCTCTTTCTATTCTAAACTATGTCAATATGGATTCAGAAGTCACAGTTCTGGGTTATGGAGCAGGCATCCTTGCTTTGAATTTGGGTATGTATTTTGTAGCCCCCGCCGTGCTTGTTGTGAGATTAAATAAATTGCGAAAGCAAAAAGAGTAATCTTATCAATACCGAATAGGCTTTTTCCGATTTTAGGAATTAAAGACTATTTCATGAAATTGGCTTCCCTGTGCCCATCGCATTCTTGGAGTAATTCTCCGTAATCATTGATGGTGCAGTTGCAATCAAGACTCATGCGGTATGATCCTAATTATTGCATTAAACTATTACTACAAAGTTATTCGCTTGGTCGTTCTTACATCAATTAAAAGAGACTTGACGTATCTTGATTAAATTATCAGGCACAGGCCATGAAAGTCATACTACTGTCAGATTTGCATGGCAGTGCAATCCTACTACTTAAGATACAATACTGATAACTAGAATTATGGAAACCGCCAAAATACCCAAATTCAAATGGGGTGAAATTTCAGAGCAAAATTCTGGCCACACTCCAAACGAATGGGGTATGGAACAAAAGATAAAACCAAAAAGACGGGTAATTATTGCCTATGATGTTTCATGGAATCGTGAATCACCTGTTTATTCAATTGACGTTTAAGAAAAAGAAATTTTAATTAATTTACCCTTGTTTGATATTTAGCTAGTTCCGGTTGCAATCATTACTAGTAAGGCAATTCCAGTTAATGCAGCTCCAATGATTAAACAATTTTTTGCAAGTTTAGGATCATCATGTCTTAAAATAAAAAATGAAATGATTCCTCCAACCAGGCTAAATAAAATAGGCACAATATACCACCATGCGCTTCGTTTTCTAGGTGTTTTTCCTGTATCTCTATTTCGTGTTGGTCCAGATTCTTTATTTTGATTTATTCCATGGCCACAGGTAGCGCAATAGGTGCTGCCATCAGGTAACTCTTTTCCGCAAGTAGGGCAAAAATTCAATAATTCTCTAAATTTTATACGGACTTAAAGATTTAGGAAAAAATGAAAGACAGCATAAACCTGTTCATTGAAATTCTTGCAAGTCGCCAAGTCATCTTTCATTAAATGCCGTTATCTTTTTGAAACTTAAGGATTTTGAAAATGTTTCCAGGAATTAAATCAACGAGGAAAAATTAGGAAAACCACAACAATATCAGGTGTAATATCTCTTGTTTTCCTTTCCACTATCTATTTTTAGATAATAGATTCCTCGTCGTCATAATTCAGTGAAAATCATATTTAACTTGTTTTCAGTAATTTCTTAACATTTGTTAAAAAAAAATAATAATTTTAAATGAATTTAAGAAATGGATATCCCAGGTAGAGTGAAATTTTGAATAATCCTGTTTGAGGGTTTCCATCAATGACTGTTAAAATTTCAAATGATTGTTTGCTTTTCATCCATACCGTTTGTTGATTCATTTGGATTTGCTGTAAGAACGATATTCTGTGATGACTTGCTTTTTACATCTACCTTGCCAATTTTTTCAAACTGGGCATTATTTTTATTTTATTTATTTGGATGAATCCTATGGATAACGCCAAAATTGCACTAGTTGGCGGATTTTGTATTGTTGCGGTGTTATCTGTGATACTAGTTTTTCTTAGATAGGGTTTTTGACAATATTGCTAAAATACTGGATGTTTAGCACCACTATCTGTTGGGCGAAAAAGAGGCATTGGCATTTCTTAAGAAAAGCAACAAATCAATTGTCAAGGCTTGGGAAAATTACAAGGCACAGGTTGGTCACTCTGAGAACACTCAGCTAAATGGTGTCTTTAAACAAATGTTCAAAGCTTGGACACTGTCAAATCAAAAAGCAATAGATCTTCTTGAAGATAACCACAAAAAAATTGTAAAGAAAACACCAATCACAAAAGAAAAAAAGCCCGAGAAAATAAATCACAAAAGTAACTGATTCTCTACATTTCTAATTTTATCCGTGTTATTTTTGAAATTTTCTAAATAAAAATAGGGGGGAGGCTATTCCTCAATTTGGTAGAGTTGATGTTTTATTTCTTTGATTTGTTGTTCAATGATTCGTTTTTCCAGGCGTATGTTTTCAACAATCATATAATTTGACTCTAAAAAAATATTCTAAAAACAGCAAGACAAGAAAAGTTGATTCAACTAGAAATTACTCGTTAATCAATTTCTGAATCATTGATTCAACATTGCCTGATCCACCAAAAGAAACATCTCGCAGAATTCCTTTTCTATCTACTAGTATAATTGAGGGAGTCCCTTGCAATGCAAATTTCTCAAAGGTCTCTGCAGAGTATTCCTTTGATTTCATATAGTCTTTGACTCGTTGAATAATTTGACCCTTGTAGATTTCCGGCTTTGAATCAAAATCTGGAATTTGCTGATAAATGAATTGCATTATTTTTTCCTGATTAATCAATCCATTTGGCCTAGTTAACTTGTCCATGCCAATTGGGAATGGAATCTTGTATTGTAATTTATCACCTGGTAATAGTTGACCATACATTGAAAGTGCTTTTTGTGTCTCGCCAACAACTTGACCAGTCTCGGCCAACATTTTCAAATTATCTAAATTATTTTTATCAAAATCCTCAAATGCAGTGGCAATTCCTATCACGCGAACGCCATCGTCTTTGTATTTATTGTAAATCTCAACTGCTTCAGGAAGTGAATGCATAAAACAGCCTGGGCAATTTACTTGAAACACCTCCACTAGAACAATGTGATCTTTTTCCTGATCAATGTTTGTCGGCGCCCCTTGGACCCAATCTGATACTTCAAAATTTGGTGCTTTTTGTCCAATTATTGCACTCATCATACATTGTCGATTTTTTTCTATTAAATAGATAACGCCCCTACTTTTAGATCCATCGCGTAACCTAATATAGGACACAAAAAAACTCAACAAAATGCTCGCAGTAACTCAAGATAGATTGCATCTCTTTTCAGAAATGGAAGAAAAATATGAAGAAAAAGACGCTGCGTATTTTGTACATCTTTTAACTCATCCGGATTATGTAATTAGGACTAGGGCAACTTGCATTCTAGTTGATTTTGGAGGCGAAGACAAGGTTCCCCATGTTGCCAAAGTTCTCAAAAATGATGAAAATGAACTGGTGAGGCACGAGGCTGCCTTTTCACTGGGACAAATGTGCCTATCAAGCTGCATTCCCCCGCTTGCAGATGCCACTCTAAATGATTCTAGCATGTTTGTAAGACACGAAGCAGCAATTGCATTGGGAGTCATTGGCTCAAAAGAGGCAAAAGCCGTCCTGGAAAAGGCGTTAAATGATCCTGAAAGGCCAGTTGTAGATTCGGCAATTGTTGCCTTGTCTAATATTGAATTTATGGAAAAGTTAAGTAAGAATGTACAGTTTGCAAAGTTGACAGGTGGATGAGATGAACTTTACAGTTGGAATTATTGCGGCAGTGGGAATTTTGGTGGCAATTAGTCTAGTTATGATTTCAATGGACCCGGGATATCTATCTGGCATTCCAGTAAAACCTGCTGAAGAACAAATTGCATGCACATTGGATTACACTCCAATGTGTGGCGTTGATGGTGTGACTTATGGCAACATGTGTATGTTAAATGCTACAAAAATAAAATTAGATCATCCTGGCGAATGCATTACAGTCAAACCTGTGCAAGCGGGTTGGCAACGAATGGAATCTTTACAACACCAAGGTATTGGTCATGAATCTCATCAAGCTGTAATGATTTTGCCACTTGGTGACAAAGTTTATTCTGGCACATTGCAATATGATGCATCTGAACCCGTTCAACTAATTACATTACATGGTCCATTAAAAGAGGGGGAAGAAAAAGGACAAGCAACATGGACACTTGATGGTGTGACAAAATATGCCTTGACATTTGTTGATCAAAAGAATGCAACAGGTACGTGGATATTTTCAGGAAACGCACTAGCAGTACACACAAAGAAAACTACCCCATTCACTGTTGATTATACACTAGAAAATACAGAAAAAGCAATTTCTGAATTTGTAAAGACTGGCACGATTCAATCACAACAAGACTCGGGTCTAGGAGAATCTGAACAGCTTGCAATGATTCTTGCTCCATCCAGTGATGTTTATTCAGGAATTATTTCCTACTCTGCATCAGAACCAATTCAGATAGTTACAATGCATGGTCCGCTTGGTCCAACAGAAAGACCAGTAAAGGCTTGGATTCCAGATGGTGAATCAATTTATGCATTTAATTTACTTGATTCTGCAAGCAAGATGGGTTCTTTGGAGTTTTCTGGAAATGCTTTGGCTGTTTACAGAAATAATAGTACCCAGTTTACTGTAAGTTATTCTGTTAGTGCAACTACTGAACCGGTGGAAATTCCACATGCTGGAATGCCTGTGGCTCCAGTGACCTTTACAGTTTCAATTCCACAAGGTGTCTCATCTCCGGGCTGTGAAGTTACTAAAGAGTGCTATCTTTCAAATTCTGTGGAAATCCGAGTTCATGATACGGTAATTTGGAGCAATGACGATATTGCAGCACATACTGTAACCAGTGGTAGTTCTTCAAGTGGCTCTGATGGACTGTTTGATTCGGGCTTGTTTATGGCCGGAAATACTTTTGCCTATACCTTTGAGGAGGCTGGAACCTATCCTTACTTTTGCATGGTTCATCCTTGGATGACTGGAGAGATTGCTGTAACAGAAATTAATGATATGATCGTAAACCCAATTGCAGTTGGGGAACCATCTGTGTCTGAGGATGATGCATCCACTGAGAAAATAAAGACAATGGTTTCAAATGCAATTACTTTGTATGATAAAATAGGTGAAGCCTCTTTTGAATCATTTAATTCTAATCCTGATTTTCGTGATGGCAATCTCTATGTCTTTGTATTCCGAGATTCAGATACCATTATGGTATCTCATGGAGCAAGTGAGAGTATGATTGGAAAACCTGTGAATGAAATTCTTGATGTTAATGGAGACAGTATTGGTAAGATGATTCATGAAAAGGCTACCGAAGAAGGTGTTTGGGTAGAATATCTATGGGAAGACCCTGTGGACCAAAAAATTTATCCAAAAACCTCTTGGGTGATAATACATGATGGCTATATTTTTGGCAGCGGTTCATACGTTGATGTAGAACCAATTGTACCTGTACCACCTGAAAATACAACTGCTACTACACCAGTAACTAAACCTGAAACTCCGCCAGAAAATGCAACTATATCAATAGAACCTGAGGTTGAGCCAACAGAAAAGCGTGCAGCTCCAGTAGAAGTAAAGATGGCTATCGGTTCTGGAGTTCCTGGATGTGATGAGACACAAGAGTGCTATCTTCCATACAAAGCTGAAATTTATCCTGGCGAACCAGTAGTTTGGAATAATATTGACTCTGCAGCTCACACTGTAACTAGCGGCATATCTGGAACTGCGGATGGTAAATTTGATTCAGGAATGATAATGTCTGGCCAGACATGGCAGTTTTTATTTGCTGACTCTGGAGAGTATGACTACTATTGTATGATTCATCCTTGGATGACTGGCAAAGTTATTGTCAGTTAGACTCTGAAAACCTCTTCATGTATTTAGAATCAACTTGATTTTTAGAAAATCAAAGTAGAAAAAAGTGGGGTATGAAAATAAAAAGAAAAAATAATTACTCTAGTTTTTTGCTAGGGTAAATGGAGTTGTCCATGACTGGACAATGTTTTTATTCAAATCAACAAATGAATTTACGTTTTCATTAAATGTTTTAATGTTTTGTACGGTTGCATCAATTGTAGTTTTTACAATTTGATTTTGTACAGTATTTGCTTGTGCAATTTGTTTGCTGATATCTACAAATGCGGTTTTTGTTGCATCTGGAATTTCAGATGAAAATCCATTCTTTTTTGCAAATTCTTGTTGCATTGAGATTGAAGCATCGATTGTTTTTTCACAAGTTTTGACACATTCTTCTTGTAGGTGTGTCAATGATTGAACATACTGTGGTACGTTTTTTGTAATACTTTCAAAATATTTTTGGACATTTTGCTTGTATACTGAATAAACATTTTCTGATTGATTTGATTGTGGTGTTTGTGTATTCATATGACTGCTTGTACCTTCGGTTATATATACTATTGGTAATAAATGGTAATAATTGGTAACAACTACCAATGATTATAAGGGGGGAGAAAAAATCACAAAATATGACGTACAGAACAAGTATGCAAATAATATCTGATCTTCTTTGTGCAACAAATGACTCTGGAGTAGACGGAATCAAAACGACACGATTATTGAATAAAGTGAATTTGTCGCACTCCAGACTGTTAAAAATCTTGGATACTTTGACAGGTTCTGGTCTGGTAAACAGGATAGAATTTGATGGCAAAAATACAATCGTAATTACTGAAAAAGGAAGACAATATCTAGAGTCTTATTTGAAATTCTCTAGCATTGCCGAATCCTTTGGATTGGAACTTTAATTATGTTGAATATAGGAATATGGCGTTTAGGTAGAAATCGTCCATCATCTTTTTATCTAAAAATTAGACACATGTTGTCAATAAAGGAATCAAAAATGTCACATAGAAAAAGCATACTTTATCACTTGCATATCTTAGATCCTGAATCGGATAATTCAATATCTGATGATGATTTTGGCTAGGAAATTTCTGAATAACATGTATTAGAGCAAACACGTCTGTTATAGATGTCCTCGTATTCCTTATCACAATGGATACAGTTTCTAAAGGCCATTACTCCATTGCGCCTTTATTGTATTTAGGATGCAGTATTTTCTATTTGAGATAATCATGCTGGGACGGATAATTTTTTCATATAGTCATAATGAATTCTTAAAAAATCCATGTCTTTCTATCCTCATTTTTATCAATTGGAGCTCCGTTTGCAAGTATGCTAAGATACTTTAAATTAGATTCCAGACGATAAAGTGATGATCGTATCCCACCTTCATATCCCACTCGTAAATAATCAATGATTTTATCCTCTATTTGTAAAATTTCTTTTTCTAGATTTTGAATATCTTCATGGACATTTCTCAATGTTTTGTTGTATACATATTAAGAGATAATCTTGTTCCTGTAATTTCTTAAAATTTGTTAAAATTCCATTGAATTTTTAAACAAAAAGAAAATTATACCTACAAAACTAAAACTTTACAACTTGGATATTATTTTT
>JAERMO010000097.1 GCA_016844465.1 Nitrosarchaeum sp.
GAGCTTTCATGGGAGCAGGACTCACATTCTTTACAGTGATACCAATTGGCATGTTGGGAATTATAGCATTTCACTTTCTGCCAGACCTCGCAGATCCATATACTGCACTACCAGAATTAGCTCTCAATCATATGCCATTTGCAATAGGAGCGGCGCTGTTAATGGGAGTTCTTGGAGCTTCAATGTCTACTGCAAACGGTGGTATGCTTGCTGTATCTGCAGTAATTTCTAGAAATCTACTTTCAAGAATTATCCGACAAAGATGGCTAGGCAAAGGCGCTTGGAGTGATTCCAAATTACTTATGATAACTCGAACAGCTGTTATTCCCGTCATGGTGGCTGCACTTGTACTTGGTTACGTTATGCCTCAACCTGGAGTATACTTGATTCTTGCATTTGATGTTGTATTTGCTGGAGCTCTTGCTCCATTGACATTAGGATTATTCTGGAAAAAAGCCAACATGCCTGCAGCTATAGTATCGCTTATTTTTGGTACATTACTTAGATTGGTATTGTTCTTTGTTATGCCACTAGAGTTGGCAGGTTTAGATACAATGATACCTCCAGTCGTCTCTTTTGCACTCTTTATCATAGTAGCTCTTGCAACTCAGAAGAAATGGCCGGGTAAAGAAAGACATGATGTTAATGACTATGTTCCTCCAGAAGAAGATGTAATATCAGGTGAAGACTTGAAACATTTCCATGCTTCTCAACAGGGAACTCGTTCAGCTGCTTAGTTCAAACTGAATTATTAAAAAACTACCACAAATTTCCACTGAATTTTTATTTAGTTAACTTGGTATTGAAACATTAATGTCTTAACCTGTTAAGAAATGATATTTTTTTACTCTTTTCTATTTTATCTAGGGTTTTATTTTTATAATGTAAAGATCTAAAATTACTTGGATCAATTTCCAGTGCTTTATTATAATATTTCAAGGCCTCCTCAAAATCATCACGTTCAAAAAACAAATAACCTTTGTAGCTTAACGCATACACATATTCTGGTTCAATTTCAATAGCTTTATCACAATAAATCATTGCAGCTTCATACTTTTTTTGATGGGCCAAAATCCACACCATTGTACATAATGTCTTGATATGTCTGGGATTAATTTCCAATGCTTTATTGCAATATGAAATGGCCTCTTCATATTTTTTCAAAAATTGCAGAACAACTCCTTTGCTATATAGTGCACGAACATTATCGGGCTCAATTTTCAATGCTTTGTCAAAACATTCTATTGCTTCTTGATATTTTCCAATTCTATTGTATAAGAAACCTTTGTGAAGTTGAGATTCGACATTACTTGGTTCAATTTGCAAAGCTTTATCAAAAAAAAGTATTACGCCTTTTGGAGGCACTCCAAGTAAATCAAGAACAAAACCCTTTGCGATTAAGGCATCAACATTATTTGGATTGCTTTCCAAAGCCTTGGTATAGAAAGAAAGTGCTTTGTCATATTTGCCACATCTTTTAAGTTCATTACCCTCAGCATACAAATTTAATGAATTATTGTATTTTGTTTCTATAGATCTATCAATGAATGATGTGGCTTCTTCATTTCTTCCAAGATTGCCTAATACAAGTCCTTTATTGTACAATGCACTAGAATTATCTGATTCCATTTCTAAAACTTTATCAAAAACTGTAATGGCTTCTTCATTTCTTCCAAGTTCTTTAAGAGCTAATCCTTTGTGTAACAACGCAACAGTACTATCTGTATCCGTTTCTAGAACTTTATCGAAGCATAATATTGCCTCTGTAAAATTATTTTTTTTAGAAAAATAAATTCCCCTATCAATAAATTCACTTGAATTTTTTAAAAATGGAAATTTCATGAATACTAGTAATATTTAGGCTTATTGAAGATTTATTTCTTATCTGCTGATAAGTAAACTAAAAATTTTTTTAACTTAATAAATATACGCTGTAATTCAATTGGTAGTTTTATTAATTTGTCAATATTATGTTTTTTAATGGTAAGTAAGCAAAACATGATTGCAGTAATATTGATTGTATTTGGTGTCGGTCTAACCCAATTTAGAACTACAGACCCTTTTTTTGTGGGCCTTGGAGTAGGGACAATTGCAATTGCGTCACTGTGGATAGTTCTTCTTATAATACGAGACTTGAAGAAGAAATAATTTTTATAAATTTTAACTATTGAATAATAATTGTTATCATGTCTCAAAACTTTGTACCTACAATTTATCTTAAAACATCGCAGTATATTAAAAAAGATGTAATGTTGATAAAGATCAAAAGTTTCTCAATTTCTTTCTCATATTATTTATTTTCTATATCCACATTTAATCTCTAAAAAACTCATCAAAAATATATGCGGTCTTGTTATTATTTTATTTCTCTAAATGTGATTGGCAGTCTCAGGAATTCTATTGTTTTTACACGAGAATTATCATGGAACCTAATTTGAATTACCTTATTTTGGTTATTTTTTAGAATAGTAAAAATTTAAACAGAAATAATTTTGTTCCACTCAGCTTATAAAAATTATATAAGGTTCTATTCCAAATTTATTTTATGCCTGGCAAAGGTTTCTCTACTATCGGATTAAAATCTGACATCATAGAAAGATTACAAAGTATCACTAATACATTTTATCCCGGCATGTTTCTTCCTAGCACACTAATAATTATGATGAATGAAGTTAAACGTGGATATTATAGTGTAAGCTTTCATAATATTAAATTAAATTCATCTGGACGTTACAATTCTATTACTATTAGATTAGATGTTGCTGATTGGTTAAAAGAAAATTATAAAGAATTGAAGGAAAAATACGAACAAAAATATCATGTCAAATGTCGTAGTGTTTTTACAAGTTATTTTCTGGCAAATTTGTTTGAATCAAAACTTGATGCTCAAAATCACACAATTAACTTAAAAGAATCTGATTTTGAATGGCTTCAAGAAGAGTATATGAAATTTAAATCTGATGGTAAACTGGAATATCAAATACCTACATTTGAAAAATTTGCTGATGTATATCTTAATGAATTATTTAAAAAAATTAAAGCAGCACAAGAAATTCTATCACTAACAAATTTTTCTAGTAAATTAGAATTTGAAAGCCCCCAAAAAATTTAAAGCGGAGTCTTTGTATCTAGTAATCTTGCATTGGTGACTTGACCATCTTTTTCCTGTATTTCAAGATCTACAGTATATTTTAGATCATCTAGCATAAAATTAACTTGAACATCCCATGCCTCTCTTGGTCCTTTTTCAGGAATTTGAAACGTTTCATTTACTCGAAAATCACTCACATTTCCATACAGAGCAGAAATTACTCTTTTAGATTCTCTTTCGATATCTTCTTTCGAACTGACCTTTGTCATGTATTCGTAGAACACTTACAGCTATAAAAATTTTGTAAAGTTAATAAATAAAACGTAGTTTACTTGAAATGTTTATTTATTAAACTGGAATAATAATGTGGATATAAAATGGGAATGGAATTTTACGGTGATGATTTCAATGGAGCTGATGTTGCACCGTTTGTTGGCATCAACACATTTTTACATTTACCTTGGATAAGATCACATCAAGAATTAATTAATGCAAAACCTGATGTTGCTATTATCGGTGAACCTTTTGATTTTGGAACCACAATTCGTCCTGGTGCTCGTTATGGTCCGCGTGCAATTCGTGCAGCGTCTACTATTCCATCACCACCTTATGAGCGATTTAATATTGAGACAGGCGCAGATCCATTTGGAACTTTTAGAACTGTTGATTATGGCGACGTACAAGTTTCACCTGGTGATGTAATAGAATCACACAAAAGAATGACAAAAAAAGTCAAGGAGGTTCTTGATGAACAAGGAATCCCTGTCATGTTAGGTGGAGATCACTCTATTACATTCGCAAATGTTCGTGCATTTGCTAAAAAATATAAAAATATTGGTATGATTCACTTTGACACTAACGCAGATTGTGCACCGCAAGGCCTTACAGGTTACAAGTATGATCATGGAGCACATATTAGAAGAATAATGGAAATGGGTTGTTTGAAAGGAAAAAATTA
>JAERMO010000098.1 GCA_016844465.1 Nitrosarchaeum sp.
CATACATTTTTGCATCAGACATTCCATCAGCTCTAACTGCTGGACCGCTTACCCAAACAATTCTACCTTTAGCTGCCATACTAATTACCCACTCCGAATTTTGTGGCTATTTCTTTCCTTATTAAAGGCTTCAGACGTTGAATTCTTGCATCAAGAGTATTATCAAATTTCATTGCACCCTCTTTTGATTTTACTGTAATACCACCAAGACAATCAATTGTTTCAGAAGATATTTCTGCACCAGGATATTTAGACAATACAGCTTGTACTACATTTCTGTCTTTAGAGTTTGTATAAATTATAACTTTAGTTGTACCTAAAATTTCAGTTGATTCATCTAATAAAGTCTTGATTAGATTAGAATAATCGCCACTACGAGCCATATTTCGAGCCATATTTGAAATTTGATCTATTGCTTTTGTAAACACTTTATCGATTGCTTCTTCTAATGCTAAAAGTTGTTTGTTTCTTGCTTCTAAATCAGAACTACCAATGATCTGTTTTTCAATCTTATCTGCTTCTTTTTTACCATCTGAAATAACTTTCTCATATTCTTGCTCTAGTTTAGGAGTATTATTATCAAGGATTTTCTGTGATTCTGAAAGGGCTGACTGAATATTTGATAAAATACTCTTTTCAGTTTGAGTAAGAATTTTATCAATTGTGTGTTCTAATGCAGAATTAGATCCCAATATAACGCGTCAATCCATAATTAGATTTTAATGTTTGTGAATAAGGGCAGTTTCAGAAAGATATTAAACTAAATAAAACTACAGACGAGTGTCTTGGGAACAGCCGATCTAAAACTAGGAACTATAATTTTACCAAGAAGTGACTCTCCAAAGGCAATTTCTAGATTAACTGAGTTTGAATGGTTTCATAAGATTGATTCTACAAGTGATCTAGTAACACCTGAAATTGATGATCTTCTCTTAGAAGCACAAAAAACATTCCAATCAATAGACGATGTGATCAAAGGTATGGAAATTCCATTGATTGTAGGAATTATGGAGATACTCTTCAAAGGTACTGTGATCAAGAAAAAAGATTATGAAATCGATGAAATTGAAGATATGATAAATGATCTAAGAAAAACAACTCCTTCAATTATTGACAAACCTGCTCATCTACTAGAAGAAGCTGCAAACACTAGACTTTCCATTGAGGAATACAAATCTCTCAAAGATACTTTAGAAGTAATTAGAAAGATGCAGATAAATCTAACAGGATTTGGATTAATGAAATATTTTTTTACGAATCTTTTTGTTATTAATTCTGCAGACTATGAAGAAATTAGTCGTTCCCTTGAAGACATTACAATGTACAAATATGATTTAGAAAGTAAAGACAAGTCTGCTCTTTTAATAATTTCCGATATTGCAGAATCTGATAAAGTTTTCAAAGTTCTAAGAAGTTTCAATTCTAATTCATTTAAAATTCCTGAGGGATTTCCACAGATTCCTAGTGAAGCTTATGCATTAGCAGAATCTAAAATAAAAGATCTAACTGCAAAACAGGTCTCAATAGCTAAAGAAATTTCAGCATTAAAAAAGAAAATACGTCGAGATATTCTCGCTATTCATGAAAAAGCACTAATTGCAAAAGATGTACTTGAGATGTTAAGAAAGCCTGGAGGCACTAAACATTTTGCAGTAATACAAGGATATATTCCAAAAAAAATGGAAGAAAAATTTAAAGATTCTACAAAACAATGGATGTCAGTAATTGAAGATATTACAGATCCAAAACTCAGAGATAGTTCACCCACATTATTTGAAAATAAAAAATTTGTCAGAACGTTTGAAGTAATTACAAAAAGCCAAGGCATTCCAAAAAAAGGAGAGCCAGATCCTACTCCCATGATTGCCCTAATGTGGCCAATTTTCTATGGATTGATGTTTGCAGATATGGGTCATGGATTATTACTAATGGGACTTGGTCTATTATTCAAAGTCAAGGGACAAGGAGACCTTTCAAGATGGGGAATGTTAATTGCAATTTCTGGTGCATCAGCTGCAATTGCAGGTGTGGGTACAGGAGAAATGTTTGGATATCATATTGCTCATATGGGTCCATTTGAAGGACTTTTAGAAGAAGGTGGGGCATTACATTCAGTTAGCTGGATTGTTGGAATACTGAGTGTTGCAGAGCTCACATTTGATCAGGTCATCAACATTCTCAAAGTTTCATTGTTCATTGGAATTATTCATTTAGTTTGGGCAATGGTTCTACGTGTCAGAAGATTATCTCAAGAAGGACATAAACTCGTAATGTTTACAGAAGCAATTCCAAATATCACACTTTATGGAGGAATTGTTGTAGTTATGATGTGTGCAATTGGTTCACAATATGATGTAATGAACATGTATTCAAAAATACATACTGAAGCTGTTCCATGGGTAACAATATTTCTAGGTGATTGGGCACAAGTTTGGATTATTACAAGAATTGCAGTGATAATTGTGATTGCATCAATGGTATTGATGATGGTTGGCGGAATTTTACATGCAAAGAAACATCCAGAAGGAGGAGGAGATCCAGCCAGTGTTCTAATGGAAGTGTTACTTGGAAAAACTGTAGAAAGTTTAGCTCATACAATCAGTTATGCTCGACTTGGAATTATGTTACTTGTACATGCAGCATTGTTAATGACAGTAAATAATGCATTTGCATCATTAGGTGGTGCAGAATCAGGTGCAGCAATGGCAATGATTATTGGTGGAAACTTGGGAATTATGATGATTGAAGGATTAATTGTATACATCCAGTCACTCAGATTACACCTATACGAATTCTTTACAAAATGGTATACAGGTGGAGCTCAACCATTCAGACAAATCAGACCAGAATTAATTTACAATCAATTTGTTTGGAAAAGAAAGTAAAAATAAATTTTGTGAAATTATTCATTAACAAATCTATTTTTTTACAGGAAGTTCTAATCGATTTCCCCATTCGCCCCATGAACCTAGATAGACACGCACATTTTCAAAACCAAGTTTTTTTAATACAAGAAAAGTATTGGCAGCACGATATGCTCCTTGACAATAAGTTACAATTTCAGAGTTTTTTGGGATATCATATAATTTTGATAATTCCTCATCATTTTTGAAAGTCCCATCTTCATTGAGATTAAGATTCCAATCTATGTTTATAGCGTGTGGAATATGTCCTGTTTGAGCTGCTCTGATGACATTTCCATTGAATTCTCCTTGTGATCTTGCATCAAGTATTTTGAGATGATTGAGATTATCATGAATATATTCAAATCCAGAGATAATTTCTGGATTAATTTTTCCAGAAAATTTGGCAGGTTTGAAACCATTTGATTTTGTTTCAAGTGGAAGATTTTCTTGTTTCCATTTTTTCATTCCGCCATCCAATATAGATACATCTGGATGTGAAAAATACATTAACATCCAAACACCTCTTGCAGCTAGCATACCAGAGACATCATCATAAAATACAACTTTTTTTTCCGGAGTAATTCCAACAAATGAAAAGAGAGTCTCTGCTTGTCTGTTAAAATTTTCAATTCCTTCCTTAGTTGTATCGATCCAGTGAAATGCAAACAGATCCAGATTTACAGCTCTGGGAATATGACCTTCTGAGTATTCTTTGAAAGAACGAGTATCAATTATTACAATATTTGAATTATTTAGAATCGAATTAAGGTTTGTTGTAGAAATTATCATGATCAAATAAAACAAAACAAATGTAAATTCATTTGGTTTGAATAATAAAAAGAAAAGAAAGGGAATTTTCCTTATTCGTTAACGTATGCTCTTTCTCCGTGCTGTGCCAAATCAAGACCAATCTCCTCTTCTTTAGGAGTGACTCTGATTCCGCCAGGCCAAACGGTATCCATTATTTTGAGGATTACAATTGTAACACCAAACGCATATCCTACTGATATAACTTCGGCAATGATGTTGATTGCTTGCTGTTCCATTCCTTCTGCAGTACCAGTCCATGCACCGATACCGTCACCAGTATCCCAAATGTGTGGACTAGCTAATGTACCAGTCAAAATTGCACCTGTAAGACCACCCATTCCATGTACTCCCCATACATCTAATGCATCATCCCATTTGCGTGCGTTCTTGAATGCTACACATGCATAACAAACTGTTCCAGCTGCAATGCCGATTATAATCGAAGCCATTGGACCAACCCAACCTGATGCTGGAGTGATTGCTACCAATCCTGCTACTGCACCTGTTGCAGCTCCTACAATACTTGGTTTTCCTG
>JAERMO010000099.1 GCA_016844465.1 Nitrosarchaeum sp.
TGATATGATGTTCATCTTAATAAGATTATTCTATACGGCATTCATCCTACATCTTAGTTTTTTATCAACATCAAATGTATAGATCTTCTAATGGCTTATACTCAATTTACAAATTTTAAGATTTTGTAAAGTGCTAGTACAGAATTATAATCTCTAAGAATCAATTATCAAATTTGTACAATAGAAATAATTAGATTTCAAAAAGCCAATAAGGAAAAACAAGGACATGTTGAATGAAATCAAGAAAAAATAGCTGATGCTTTTTCCTACAAATACTCACCAAGTTGTTGGGCATTTTAAAGAAATTGCAAAAGGTTTTGGCATTGATTTTAAAGAAGAAATTAAAGATCTGTAAAAAATTCTGGGATAAAAAAGAGGAATTAGTGGACAGATTAATTGCCAAAGGAGCAGATGCCCCCGAATTGGAAATTTAAAGGTAGCATTTGAAGTTTTAACGAATCTTTGGAATTAGAGTCAGATAATGTACTTTGTTGGCTAATACATCAAGGTGATGTATTACTAGAAAAAGCAGGACTCTTAACATAGATGTTATTTAATCACGTTCACTTTATCAAAAGATAGCTCCTGTATTTTATGTCATTTTCATGTGCGATGTATAAACTCAAGTTTTATTCTATTGATGGTTTAACAGTCCACAGTGAATGGGCCATAAAATTTCAGTACAAAAGGACAACAGGTTAGATTTGTTTATCCATACAAACATAGAAGCATGATTAAGTGTATCGTAAAAAATGAATCTTGGAATAATGCCAAATAAAATAAAATGCAATCTGTGTAAGCAAGAGTTTCCAAATGACGAGCTTATCTCAAGGCGTAAGGAACGTCACGAGGAATTCCATCAGTATCATGGATGCAAGCAAAACAAGGTCCTAGGCACAGTAAGTTGGAGCAAAATATAGTCAAATTTTGATTTTTAAATGAATCAAAAATCATTATTTGCCAAAACTACTAGCATTTAGATTTAATCATTTCATCAGATTGCATCTAAATTTTAATATGACACATTCTTGCAGCTTGTTTTATGGGCGATGCGGAAGATCAGATTGGAATTAACGATAAAATCGAAATTCTGTCCACAGATGATCAAAGAATAAAGGCAGTAGGTGAGCTATTAAGCTCTGATTCAAGCAGGGCAATTTTGAAACTGTTGTTCAATGATCAAATGACTGCAAATCAAATCGCACAAAAAACTGAAACATCATTGCCATTAGTGATATATCATCTAAAAAAGATGCAGGATGCTGGAATTGTAAAAATCTCATCTACTGTAAAAAATACAAAATCACGCGATATGAAATATTATACTGTTGACAAGTTTGCAATTGTAATTTTACCATCAGGTCTTTCAGAAAAGGCAAAATCAAGCAAATCACTCCATAACTCATTTAATAGAATTTACAGATTTGCAACGATTGGTGGTGCTGCACTTGCAGCCTGGTTTTCATCCCAGTTCATACAGCATCAGACAGTATACGAAGCACCAAAAAATACATCCCCTATGATGAAAGCTGCACCCGAAATGACGCAACAAGGTATAGAGTCACCACCACCGGAAGCATTCCAAGCTACAACGGGTGAGCCAACAACTGACATTTATCTATCAATAATTATCACATTAAGTGTGATTATCGTAGGCCTCATAATTGAAAGAATAATTCGTACGTATACAAAATAATACAAACACACCAATGCCGCATAAAACCGTGGTCCTCACAGATAGGGAAAAAGCAATAGTTGCAATATCAAATGCAATTTCAGTGTATTCGGTATATGCAAAAAATTCCAATATGTTGCCAAAAAACACGTCTTTGATTGATTTTGTCTTAAAATCTACCCCGACAGAACTCAAAAAAGAGATTTCAATGGACCTAATTGACGAAATTTTTGAGCATGTCTCTAAAACCCAATCTTAACTTTCATAAACCCAGTAGTTTAACAAAAATTAAAAGATGACTACGATTGCAACTCTTGGCTCTCATTGTGCGCTACAGGTTCTAAAGGGGGCAAAGGACGAAGGCCTAAAAACACTTCTGATATGTGAAAAAAAACGTGAAAGTCTATATCGCAGATTTGGCTTTATTGATGAATTAATACTGGTTGACTCGTTTGTAGAAATTCTTGATTCCAAATGTTCCAAGATTTTGGAAAAAAATAATGCCATTTTGATTCCACATGGTACGCTAATTGCGCAAATGAGTACTGCACAAATCGAATCAATCAAGACTCCGGTATTTGGCAACAAGTGGATCCTCAGATGGGAATCTGACAGACATCTCAAAGAAAAATTAATGCTAGAAGCAAAGCTTGACGTTCCAAAATCAATTCCAAATCCAAAAAACATCAAACGACTAACCATAGCTAAAAGACACGGTGCTGCAGGTGGAAAGGGATACTTTCTTACATCCAATGAAAAAGACTATATCAAAAAACGAAACCAGCTAATTAAAATTGGATTGATCAAGGGTGACAAAGATCTATACTTGCAGGAATACGTGATGGGGGTTTTGGCGTACTTGCAATTTTTTTACTCTCCATTAAAGGACGAACTGGAATTCTTTGGTGTTGATAAAAGACATGAATCGGACATCGAAGGATTGGCAAGAATCCCATCACAGCAACAACTGGACATGGATTATGTTTCTTCGTTTAATGTAATAGGGAATAGCCCGATGGTTTTACGAGAATCACTACTTGATGCAGTATATGGAATGGGCGATAGATTTGTCAAGGCATCAAAAAGGCTAGTTAAACCTGGAATGAATGGCCCATTCTGTATAGAAGGAGTCTATGATCAGAATGGAAAATTCTGGGCATTTGAGTTCTCAGCACGAATTGTTGCGGGAACAAACATCTACATGGACGGCTCCCCATATTCCACACTGCTGTATGATGTTCCAATGAGCATGGGTAGAAGAATAGCACGAGAGGTAAAGATAGCAACAAAACAAAAGAAATTAGATAAAATAACTACCTAAATTGCATTAATTTCGTTCTAGAAAACACTAATGTGGCAGCTGAAACAATTCCCATTATTGCCAATACTCCAAGCGGAAATTCTGGAATTACATTTGTCCCAACGATTTCAATTTCTTCAGTTGCAATAGGAATTACAAATGAGAGTTTTGTGTTGTTATCTGTATGTGTCACACTATAATTTGTTTCAGCTCCGTCTACCAGTACAACAAATTCATCATTTTCTGCACTGAGAACCTCTGATGAAAATGATAGCTCAAAAGTTGATTCGTTAACATTAGTGGTTCCAACAAGCAGTGATTTTGATTCCGTGTCTATGCCAAATGCAAGTAATTCCCCATCAAAATCATAAGATAGATCGAATGTATTTCCGTCTACTATTAGGTCATAATTTCTCTGATCAGCAAACGAAAGAGGAGTAATTGACAAAATCATAACTGTGGCAATAGCAAAAAGATAGTTTTTCAAGACGCAATTACAGCAAAATATTAGAATATAGATTTTGTTATTTTATTTTTATGGAAGGTTTCGTGACTCTAGTTATAAAAAAATAAAAAATTAGTTTGTCTCAACTATGATTGCCGCTTTCTCAGAATTGTCCATCTCTTGTTGTACTGCGTTTAGAATGTGGGATGCTGACGTTAGGCTTGAAAAATCAATCAGTTTTAGATTATTCAAAAGGTACACCTGCGGCGCAATGTCATTATTTCTAGATTCCAAAAAGTCATCCAGTTCTTCTAGGATTGATATTTTTCCACCCTGGAATATTTTGGCGTTTTTATGCGATAGCTTCATCCGCCCAAATCGGTCCAGAATCAAAACATGATGCCTGTTTTTCTTTGAAAACAGCTTTTTTTCTGAAACGTGCCCTGTAAACACGAAATAATGGTCCGTCTCAAAGCTTAATTCTACAAGATCTCGTCCAATTTCCATCATCTCGCTTGCCCT
>JAERMO010000100.1 GCA_016844465.1 Nitrosarchaeum sp.
ACAACAATTCGTGGTTTGGATATTTCCATTATTTCCTTAAAGCCCAATCTTACTCTATCCAAATCAGAAGCCATTTAATTTATTCGACGTTGATGATCTAGGTTATTTCAAAAGGAATAAGTATCTCAGTCCTAACAGCTAGCTTGAATGAGCAATTGGGACCTCATGATGCCAGGCATGGGATTAACAGCTATAGGTTTGACAGGTGTTACAATAGCGTATTCAGGAATCGCTCATACATTTATCGATGGAATGCATGCATTGACAGGCCTGACCATGTTTATTGGACTAATCTTTCTATCAGTAGGCATCTTAGATGGGGGCATCTCAACTAGCAACAGAGCCAAAGCAACTACACTAGTAATAATATCAATTGCATTGGGATTTGCAACATTTGCATTAACAATGAATTCATCAAATTATACAATCACACTAGCAGGATTACTAATGGCAATTGCATTTCCATCAATAATTATAGCATATCTTGCAATGAAGATGCCACAGTATGCTAAACCAGTGGGAGTAATTGTTGGACTAGCAAGTGCGACAGGAATTATCGTGTGGTTTGCATTTGGACTAGTCAGTCCAGATACTTACATGATTAATGAGCCAATCGTAGAGGAGGAGAAAAAAGAAATACAATTGACAGGTCCAATTTTTGCAATTACAATTTTAGCGGATTCATCTATACAGGGAAATCCAGATTATGAACCAGATGTAGCACATGTTCCAAAAGGACACATTATAGAATGGGTAAATGCAGATACAGTAGTACACACTGTAACGAGCTCAGTTGACTTTGGAGATACATTTAATTCAAATATGATCAATGCCGGTGAAAAATTCACACTAGATACAAGCAAATTAACATTAAATGAATATGAATACATGTGTATTGTACATCCATGGATGATAGCGACATTAATCATAGAAGAACCAAAAGAAGATGTCAAAGTAGCAATTCCACAAGGGGCAGGAATTGAGCAAATTGGACAGGTCTATTTTGATCCTGAAGTAATTCAAGTTCCAGTTGGAACTACAGTAGTTTGGGAAAACATAGATGATGCAATGCATACAGTAACTTCAGGTGATTCACAAGAAGGAGCAAATGGATCATTTGATTCAGGAATGATTGCCGCAGGTGATTCATTCAAGTTCACATTTAATGATTCAGGAAAAGAAGACTACTTTTGCATGGTGCATCCTTGGATGATAGGTTCTGTTGAAATACAATAGGCTTGCAAAAAATCACCATATCGGAATCTCAAAAAAAAATCCTTTCAAATCATGCAGATAATGAAAAACCAAATGAGTCATGTGCCATACTATTTGGTGCAGTAAACGATCAAAAAACCATAGTAAAAGAGATATTTCTTACAAAAAACATAGATGAATCTCCAGTTAATTTTACAATTTCAAATGAACAATTAATCAAATGCTACAAAACTGCAGAAGAGAAAAAGATGGAAGTTGTGGGCATTTTTCATTCACATCCAAATTCTGAGGCATATCCGTCAAGCACAGATAAAAAATTCATGTACAGCAATCCAGTTGTATGGGTAATTTATTCAGGAATATCAAATGAATTCAAAGCATATGTGCTTGAATCAAATGTTTTAGAAATTTTAATTGAAACATAAGGATCTTTGAATTAAATACCCCTTTTTTTGAAGAGAGTTATGGAAATTCACGTATATGACACCTATGTCAAAGCCAAAGATGGTCATACCATGCACTTTGATGTAATTACTGGTGAGAAAAACCACGATAAAGCCCTAACATATGGTAAAGAGTGGTTACAATCAGTCGGAGAAGCAAATGCAACAATGACTACCAATGAATGTCAATTCTGTCATTCACAAGGTGCACCAGAGCCTGTTGAACGGGCAATTAAGGAAAAAGGTTATTTCATCCAAAAGATGGAAGGCTGTCCTTAAACATTTTTTCCTTTTTTAATTATTTTGATCTATATTTTTTAAGTTAGTTATTTTCTGTAAAGTATGACAGACCAAAAATATTCAAAGTGGACAGTGGAAGGAGATAAAAAAACAAAATGGATTTGCGGTTGTTTTCAAACAGCAGATGATTATTTTAAATTCTGTAAAAATCACAATGACATTTTGAAAAAAGCAATTCAAACACAAATAGATGAATTGGATTTGACTCTAGTAATAGAAGACTAGAGTGCAAGTAATGCTACAAATGCAGATACAAAGACAATTGCAATTGTGTTTAGTAATTTGATTACAGTGTTTAATGCAGGACCTGCTGTATCTTTGTAAGGATCACCAATGATATCACCGACAACTGCTACTTTGTGTAATTCAGTTCCTTTGTTTCCTTGCATCTCAACTAGTTTCTTTGCATTATCCCATGCACCACCAGTGTTTGCCAAGTGGTATGCTAGTGGGAGTCCAGTAACTACTGCACCCATTAACAAACCAGCTACAGCAGTTGGTCCTAAGAGAATACCTAAGACAATAGGAGATACAATGGCAATGATTGCAGGTTTCCAAAGTTCCTTAATTGATGCAGCTGTTGCAATATCTACGCATTTTGCATAATCTGGTTTTGATGTTCCTGCAAGAATTCCAGAGTCAGATTTGAATTGTCGTCTTACTTCGTCTACCATTTTTCCTGCAGCACGAGATACACCGTTGATAAGTTGTCCAGTAATAATAAATGGAATTAATCCACCAACTAACAGTCCTACAATAACAGTTACATTTGTCAAACTATAATTCAAATCCAAAATTCCTGCAAAGATGTGTGAAGCTTCAAATTGGAATGCCTGTATCATGGCAAGTGCAGCCAATCCAGCACTGGCAATGGCAAATCCTTTGGTTACTGCTTTAGTGGTGTTTCCTACAGCATCGATTTCATCAGTGACTTTTCTATTTGCTTCACCCATTCCAGTCATCTCTACAATTCCACCTGCATTGTCTGCAATTGGTCCAAATGCATCAATACTAAGAACAATTCCTGCAAGACTAAGCATAGCCATTGCAGTTAATGAAGTTCCAAAGATTCCATACAATACTGGGTCTGTACCTTCAGGTGCAGCATTTGAAGCAATACTAAATGAAACAATAATTGCAATAATTAATGCAATCATAAATGGTCCAGTTGATTGCATTCCTTTGATAATTCCCATCAATGTAAGTGATGCATATCCCCATTTTGCAGATTCAACAATATCTTGAACTGGTTTGTATTTGTAATTTGTATATCTGTCAGTAATCTTTTGAATTATAGGTACTAGAATCACACCAATCACAGTTGTTCCAAATAATGCATATGCAGTTGTTGTTTGACCAAGGAAATAATATGTAAATATAAAATTCAAAATAATTGCAATCGTAGCAGAAACATAAAATGACACATTCAGCGGTTTCATAACATCAGTGATATTTTTAGAACGAACTATTACAATACCAATAATTGATGCAATCATTCCAGATGTACCAATTAAAATTGGATACATGAAAATTTCAGGAGCGCCAATAAGTGCAGCGATAAGTAAGGAAGCTAGTATAGTAACAATATAAGACTCGTAAACATCAGAACCCATTCCTGCGGCATCACCTACATTATCGCCAACATTATCGGCAATTGTTGCAGGATTTCTAGGATCATCTTCAGGAATATTGGCTTCTACTTTTCCTACCAAGTCTGCACCCATATCTGCAGCCTTTGTAAAAATGCCACCACCTATTCTTATGAATAATGCAATTAGACTTGCGCCAATGCCAACACCGGCAATTGTGATTGGATCAGGATAAATCATGTAAAGCCCAGTAATTGCCAAGAGTGCCATTGCAGGAACTGCTAGTCCAACAGTTGCTCCGCCTCTAAAGGCCATAGCAAATGTCTTACCCAATCCACTACCACT
>JAERMO010000165.1 GCA_016844465.1 Nitrosarchaeum sp.
GCTTAACTTTCGCTCCATTTCCGCCATTTTCGCTAGCGTCACGGCAATTGCATCAAAACATCTAATTTTTAATCAATAACACTATGCGGCTTGGCCTTTTGTTTTTCATGATATATATTTTTTAAATGTCAATTTTTCTAGACTTAAAATCTAAACTCTCAAAAATCAAAGATCCACGTGTTCTAAATCGCTCAGTATATAATTTAGAGCAGATCTTAGTAATAGTAGTTCTAGGAATAATCTCAGGATGTGATTCATTTGTAGAAATAGAATGTTGGGCAAATTGCAAAAAAAAATGGTTGCGAAAAGTTGTAAATCTTGTAGGAAATGTTCCGAGTCATGACACCTTGTCCAGAGTTATGTCATTAATTGAGCCTTGCCATTTTGAAAATGCATTTATATCTTGGGTACATAAAACTAGAAAAATATTAAATAAAGAAATGGTTTTAGGGATTGATGGAAAATGCGCTAGAGGCGCATCAGTAATGGTAAATCCGAAAGTATGCAAAAAATTAAATCTTGTTAGTGTTTTTTCAACTGATGATCATTTAGTCTTGGCCCAAAGAAGAGCAACTTCAACAGGTCGTCCAGAAGTATTCTCAGCAAATGAGCTAATAGATCTAATTAATATAAGAGGAATGACTATTATTGGTGATGCCGGAATTGGAACAAGTTCATTTATAAAAAAAATTGTTACAAAAGAAAGTGATTATTTTTTTCCATTGAAAAAAAAATTCAAAAAAAATCTTTGAAGAAGTTGATAAAGAATCAGGTCATGGTAGAAAAGAAGAAAGAAATTTGACTGTAATGAAGATAAAAGATGTTGATAGATATTTAAATGATAAACACTTATTCCATGAGCATTTTCCAAATATTAAGTCTCTTGGTAGAATAGTCTATACAAGTACTGAGCGAGATAAAAACATAATGGTCCCAGAAGGAGTGGACTACAGAATTCCAAGATTTAAAAGTACAAAAGAAGTACGATACGTACGATACTTTATAACGAGCAAGAGCTATGACACTACAAAAGAGTATCTCTCACTCATAAGAAAACAGTGGGCCATAGAGAGCAAACTTCATTATGTACTAGATGTAGGATTCAATGAAGATAGCAATAAAACTCGGAATATGATAACGGCACAAAACTTAGCAACTGCTAGAAAAATAGCTTACAACATAGTTTCACAGGATAAAACAGTAAAAGCAGGATTTAAAGTAAGAATGAGAAAAGCTGGATGGGACACTGATTATCTTGAACTATTGCTTAATAGATCATACTTGTAATTTCATAGAGTACAGTTTTTAATAGTACTATATTCTCAATTTATAACCACACCTAATGTTTCAAGTTTTTAAACTAAAATACTAATTTTTATGTTGTAAGATCAAAGAAATGATTTTTTTATCAGTTTTGATGCAATTGCCGTGTCGCTAGCGTAAAATCGGACTTAAATCCATTAAATACTTATACCAATCACATAAAATAACTTCGCCTCATTTTTCCCAGGCTCGAGTGCATTTAATTTTTCTTAAATTTTGCCATATTTGTTCTACTGGATTTAGTTCAGGAGAATACGGTGGCAAAGGCATTAACGTAATATTTGTAGGAATAATTAATGCTTCTGTTGTATGCCAACTAGCTCGATCCATAAGTACTATTCCATGAAAATCATTTTCTATTTTTTCTGATATTTGATCCAGATGTATTTGCATCATCCCTGAATTACATTCTGGTAATATCATTGCACAGCCCTTATCTTTTTCAGGACATACAGCTCCAAAAATATATGTAGATAAAAACTGCTTTTGTCTAACTACTCTTGGACGTGTTCCTTTCTGGGCCCATACTCTACTAAGGCTTCCTTGTTGGCCAATTCTACTTTCATCTTGCCACCATACTTCAATTTTTATTGAGTCAATTTTATCTTTTATTTTTTCAACTTCCTCTGGAAAAGTCTCTTTAAATGCATCTATTGCATCTTGTGAATGTTTAGGATGTTTTGAACGACCTGAAATCCATACAATGTTGATGCGGTCTAACAAGGTATAAACGCCAGAGAGAGAGTAATTACAATCAAATTCATCTAAAAGTAATTTTTGTATATCAACAGCTATAATGCGTCCACCATTACGTGATTCATGAAGATCATCAATTGCCTTTTTAAATGATTCTTCCTTATCAGGCATAAGTCTTGGTTTTTGACCTCTACCTTCTTTTTCTATAAGTCCTTCATAGTTAAATGCTTCAAATGCGTAAACCCATTCTCTGACACTCTTTTCATCATAAAGAACAATCTCTGAAACATCTTTTAAAAGTTTGCCAGTCTGTAAATGATGAAGTGCCTGTAGTTTAATTTTTATTCTAGAATTTCTTTCTTCTTTATAAATTGATTTAAAATCGTAATCACTAAGATTTTTCATTATTTCTGAAACATATTTCATCAATACTCCAAATTTTCGATAAAAAAATAGAGTATCAAAGAAAATATTAAAGGCCAAGTCGCATAGCGTTGTGGCCCGAAGTTATTTCACGTAATTGGTATTAATAGCTCCTTTGCCTCTCTTGTTGATCTGTTTTCTATTGTTTTAACTAACTCTTTTTTTTCTTCTTCTGATATTTTTTCTTTTCTTTT
>JAERMO010000101.1 GCA_016844465.1 Nitrosarchaeum sp.
GGAAAATTCCCTTGCTTGTCCAGATTTTAAAGTGATAGTTCCACTGGTAAAATCAGTCGCAGAATACTTGAACGCCTTTTCACCATTCCATACATCATAGTTACAAATGGATGGACCAGTACACATTAAAGTTACAATTTCACTGGAACCTGTATTTTTTACTAACATATTGATAGTTAGGAGTGCTTGTCCAGATGGAGTCACCTTATAGTCAGGACCTGGGAAATAAAATGTCACATCCCCAACAACATACTTGGCAGAATTTTGTTGATGTCCATATTCAGTAATTTTTAATTTTGTATCTCTTTCACAGTTAAGTCTTGGATATGGTTTTACTATTTCTGAGCATTTCTCAAGTTCTGCTTGAAGACTTGCCAGTGTAGAACTATCATTAGATATAGTTTTAGGTACAGAATCAGAAGATTTGGAATCGGATATTGATATTACTCCGGTCTTGATCAAATGTTGAATTCCATTTATGAACTCAGTATCAGTGATTGTACCGTCTGCCCACCAACCTGCATTGTTCTTTACCCAAGCTGGAACAGATTGAGATATTTCTGCAGATACTGCAGTTGGAGGAATTACTATAATGCCATCTTTTATCAGAAATTGTATTCCTTGAATAAATTCAGATTCAGATATTGTTCCATCTGCCCACCAACCTGCATTGTTTTTAATCCAACTAGGAACTCCTTCTGCGTTAACAAATGGAGTTATTGATCCAACAAGGAGGATTGTCGTTATTGTGGCAATCGTTGTTTTCATTATGATAAATTTTGCAATCAGCATATTTAAGATGGTGCCAAATAATTATCTGGTGCCAAATAATGATGATCGAGTATCATGAGATTCGTAATCTAGTGCTAAAATGGATTCAGCATACTTAGATTTTTAAATGAAAAACATGAAATTTGAAAAGTGAAGGAAGGCAATACACAATTTCATGATAGAAATTACAAAATATCAGAAAACGATGTAATAGAATATGTTTTACAACAATTTCAAGAGGTAAAGCGCTCAAATAAGATTAAAAATCTAGTTACATTTCAAGCTGCAAACAAATACATGATAATGGCACATGATCAAGCAAAGTTAAAAAATCTAGGAAACATAGTCGCAAGTTACAAAAAAATACAATTTTCAGACAGGTTGCAAGAGTATGAAGATCATTTTAGAACTGCCATGACAAAAGAGCCAACAGTAAAAACTCATACAAATGTGATTATGCATATTTTTGGATATTTTTCAAAATATATTACTCAAAATGAAAAACAATTATTTTTTGAATTGTTAGAACAATTCAGAGAAAATAAAATAACTTTAGGAAACATGCTCTTGGAAATAAGTTGTACAACATATCGCTTTGACAATACGTATCTTGCCAGTCAAACATATTTTTTGTTATATTCAGATGTTCAGCCTAGAATTTTATTTCAGGCATTAGATAAAATGGATGTTTCAGAGGAATTCAATTCATGAAAATAGTGGCTAATCTTAATAAAAAATGACATTATACAAAAAATCATTATTCATATTTCGCCGAGATTTAAGATTAGAAGACAATACAGGATTGATTCATGCATTAAAAAATTCCGAGGCAGTAATTCCATGCTTTATCATTGACGACCAAATAACAAATAATTTTAAAAATTCTTCACATAGAATAGAATTTCTCAATCAATCTCTAGTTGATCTAGATAGTCAATTAAATAAAAAGAAAAATAGTTTAAGAATTTTTAAAGGTAAAACTAAGCCAATTATTCAAAGAATAATGTCAAAATATAAAATTAATGGCGTATTTTTAAATGGGGACTATACAAGATTTGCTCAAAATAGAGAAATTGAAATTGAAAAATTATGCAATAAAAATAAAGTAGGTTTTAACAAATACGTAGATTATTTATTACACATGCCGGATGAAATACAAACACACAAAGGAACTCCATATACAGTCTATTCACATTTTTTTAAAACTGCAAAAACAATTCCAATAAGAAAAATAATAAAAAATAATTTTAACAATTATTACAAGGAGGAAATTAAAGATTCTATTTCAATAGACATGTTAAAAAAAAGAGTTAAAAAAAATAATAATGGCGGAAGAACCAACGCACTTAAAATTTTAAAAAATATCCACATGTTCAAAGATTATCAAAAAACTAGAAATTATCCATTTCTAGATAAGACAACCAAATTATCAGCTCATAACAGATTTGGTACAGTGTCTATTCGTGAAGTATATCACACAATAAAAGAAAATCTAGGTGAAGAGCATATTTTGATTGGTGAGATATACTGGAGAGAATTTTTTACTTATATTGTACATCATTTTCCAAATTCACAATTTAAAACATTTAAGAAAAAATTTCAAAACATACAGTGGAGTCCAAATGTACGAGATTATCATGCGTGGTGTGAAGGAAAAACAGGGTTTCCCATTATTGATGCAGGAATGAGACAATTAAACAAAACAGGATTCATGCACAATAGAATCAGAATGATTGTTGCGTCATTTCTTACAAAAGATTTACACATAGACTGGAAGAAAGGAGAAAGATATTTTGCAGAAAAACTCGTAGATTATGATCCTGCAGTAAATGCAGGTAATTGGCAATGGGCTGCATCTACTGGATGTGATGCAGTGCCATATTTTAGAATATTTAATCCATGGCTACAACAAGAAAAATTTGATCAGGATTGCAATTACATTAAAAAATGGATCCCAGAATTAGAATCAGTTCAACCTGATGAAATACATAATCTTTGGAAAAAACGACCAGACGGTTTAACATATCCAAAACCAATAACTGATCACAGTATAGAATCAGTAAAAACAAAAGAAATTTTCAAAATGCAAAAATAATTTAAAAAAATAAATTAAATAGGTTTTCCTTTGTACTGATAATCAATTACTTTATGAAATGTATTATGAGATGCAATTATTGCAATTATAACAACAAACATACCAATAAAATTTCTCAGGGTAATTATTTCATTAGGGTGAGGAGCCAGTATAGAAGTGTCAAATACAACATAAAAATTATCAAATGACCAGAATGCAAGAGTTATCCATGACAAAATACCGCTAATAATAAATCCAAGACGAGTTTTGTCCTTTACAAATATTATTCCAGATATAATTCCAACATACCAAACAATTCCAGCTGCAATCCAGCCAGGGTGGTAAACATCAGGTCTATCATCTAACCAATAATATGTAGTTCCAATAATTGCCATGGCAATTAATGAAACAAGTAAAAGTTTTTGATTGATTTTAAAACCAGTTTTCTCGTCTCTAGGATTTGTTTCAGGAGGGTTTTCCCTCATTTCCTTTGTTGCTATATCTATTGCCTCACGGACAGATTTTAATCTAATTGGAATAATTGTAGTAATAGAATTGTCAGTTACAATGGTATCATGAACAAGACTATCAATTAATGGTCTTGCCAATGAGGCCTTTACCGGAGTAATAAGATCTACCCAATATGAGGAAAGTCTAGTAGTAAGAAAAGGAATTTGAATTACAAAGAGATTTTTGTTTAAATAAGCAGAATAAACACGCATTAGTTCTTCATATGTCATAGTATCTGGCCCTCCAATCTCATAGATTTTTCCACTGGTTTCAGGATTATTCATGCAACCTACCAGATATTCTATCACATTATCAACAGCGATAGGTTGTGCAAGTGATTTGACCCAAGATGGTGTTACCATTATGCGCAATCGTTCAACAAGATAACGAAGCATTGCATACGAACCTCCCTGTGCTCCAATTATTAATGACGCACGTAATTGGGTTACAGGAATATTTCCAGATGCCAATATTTCACCTACTTCTTTTCTGCTTTGCATGTGTGGAGATAATTCTAAACTATCATTTAGAAAATTTTGAGCTTGAATTCTTTCTCTAGAGGCAAATTCTTTCCATTGTTCTTTACTTCCTTCCATAGAATGAAGAAGATAATATGCAATATCAATTCCAGACATGATTTTTTCCAATTGATCAACATCAAAAACATCAGCTTGAACATACTTCACATTATTTGAATCTTGAAGTTTTTTTCTACTCATTCCTTTTATGACATATCCAGATGAAGACAGAGATGAAATCAGTCTAGAACCAATAAAACCAGTGGCGCCAGTTACCAAAATAGAATAAGATTTTGATTCAGAAAATGTGTCACCTAATATTTTTTGATTCATAAGAACATGTTATCCAATTATCTTGTCAGTAAATAGACTAGAGATTAGTGCAATATCTAGTTTCTTTGTGGAAATCCTGCATTCTATGACAACCATATATTTTATTTGCAACTAAATTATTTAAACTAGTGTCAAAAGATAATACTAGTGCTAAAAATTCATAAAATAAACCCCTATAGGCTATAAAAAACATCCAAATTATTAAAATATAAAAAAATTAGCACTAGTGGTGAAGGTTAGCATTAATTAAATAGGTTATTCAAAGAATATACTAACATGGTTTACCTAAGAGCAAAGAAAGTAAAATTGGATAATTACCTATATTTAGTAAAGAGCGTATGGGATTCTAAAAAAAATACGTCAAAACAAGAGATTGTAAAATATTTAGGCAAAGCATCAGAAGTGGTTAAAGACGACATACCAATAGATTATAGAGATGATCCAAAAATTTTATCCGTATTAGCATTACATAATCCAGATGATATAGAAAAAAGAGAGGAATCAACAAAAAAATCAAAACAACTTTTATACAAAAAATTAACTGACGGTGATATTAATTCATCTATAAAAATTTATGAAGAATACATTAAAATTTTTAGTTCCGCAGATTTTTTTGATAAAATTTTGAGACCAGTCATGTATAAAATAGGAGATGATTGGGCTAACAACAAAATAAGTATTGCAACAGAACATGTTGCAAGCAACGTTGCTCAAACACTTGTTAAAATTATAATGGATCGAGTTACAGGAATGGTTAACAAAAGGAAAATTCTTGTTTGTGTTCCGGTTGGTGAAGAACATCATTTAGGGTGTGATGTTTTGGAGACATATCTTTCAATAAAGGGATTTAAAGTATACAATATGGGTACATCAATGCCAACAGAATCAATACTTAGCTTTATTGAAAGTAACAAACCAGATGTAATACTAGTTTCAATTACATTAGAAGATAACATACCAGCAGGACAAAGATTAGTAAAAAAGATCAAGGAACAATATAATATTCCAATATTGATTGGTGGATATGCATTGCAATCAAAAAAAATACCAAAATTTGATGCAACGGTAATTTCAGATATACCACTTGATGAAATTCCAAAAATTATCAGAACAGCATAATTTTAAATTCTTTTTGATTTACCAAATCTCTAATTGGACAAAACATTCAGAACATAT
>JAERMO010000166.1 GCA_016844465.1 Nitrosarchaeum sp.
CAAAATAGGGCATCACCTAATTGAAGATACTGCAATTACTATAGGCTTGGCTATTGACAAGGCTTTGGGAACAAGAAGTGGCATTACTAGATTTAGTTATGCATCTGTGCCAATGGATGAATCTCTAGCTGAGGCTTCAATTGATCTAGTAAAAAGACCGTTCTGGAAACTAGTTTTGTCAATTAAACAAAACACAATTGAAGACATCTCAAAAGAAGATTTGGAACACTTTTTCCAATCACTTCTTCAAAACCTAAACAGCTGTATTCACCTTACTGTAAAGTATGGAGATAATGATCATCATAAAGTAGAAGCTGCCATAAAATCACTAGCTGTTGCATTTAGAGAAGCATCTTCATATGACAAAAAACAAAAAGGCATTCCTAGTACAAAAGGTTCAATGTAAATGGTACATCTTGCAATATTTGATTATGGCGCTGGAAATATTTTCAGCCTAAAAAATTCACTTGAAAAAACAGGAGCTACAGTAGATGTTATCACTAATTTTGACAAGCCAAATATTTACTCTGGACTCTTACTTCCAGGAGTCGGGAATTTTGATCCTGCAATCAAAAGCATACGCAAGTCATCAAAAACTGATTTTAGTGATTATGTCAAAGACAACACTCCTGTATTAGGAATTTGTCTTGGCATGGAAATGTTTTTTGAGAAAAGTGAAGAAGGAAATGAAAAGGGATTAGGTGTAATTAATGGTGATGTGATTATCCTTCCACCATCAATGAAAGTTCCACATATGGGATGGAATAATTTGGAAATTAAAAAATCTGGTAAAATACTTGAAGGAGTAAATTAAAGTACCTGCAGTTGTTGAACAAGGTAACTTTTTTGGAACACAGTTTCACCCAGAAAAATCTGGCAAAGTAGGAAAAATTATGATTCAAAACTTTCTAGATGTGTGTAAAAAATGAAAATTATTCCTGCAATTGATCTGATGAATGGTCAAGTAGTACGACTCTACAAAGGTGATCCTAACCAGAAAACTGTGTATAGTGATAACCCTATTGAAGTAGCAAAAAAATGGGAAGCAAACGGTGCCGATATGCTTCATTTAGTAGATCTTGATGCAACTTTGGGTAGGGGCTCAAATCTTTTAATAATTAAAAAAATTCTTGAACAGATTTCAATTCCAATTCAAGTCGCTGGTGGACTAAGAGATGAATCAATAATAACTGATGTTTCAAAAATTTCTAATAGAATTGTTTTAGGTACATTGGCATTTAAAGACAAATCTACACTAAAAAAATTACTGTCAAATTTAGGACCTGAAAAAATTGTAATCTCTGTTGATCACATTGATGGTGAGATAGTAATACATGGGTGGCAAAAAGAAACAGGCATTAAGTTAATTGACGCTATGCAAGAATTTCTTGCAATGGGGTTTTCTGAATTTTTATTAACAAATGTTAGTCGTGATGGAACACTTGAAGGACCTGATTTGGAATTTTTAGAGCAAGCATGTCAATTAGATAAATCACATGTGATTGCAAGCGGAGGAATTTCAAATATAAAAGACATACAAGATGTAAAACAAAAAAATGCGTTTGGAGTAATACTGGGCAAAGCACTTTATGAGAATAAAATTTCAATTGAGGAGGCAAAACAAATAGCATGACTCTTACAAAAAGAATAATTCAATGTCTTGATGTAAAAAATGGCCGAGTGTCTTCATTTTGAATCAATGAAAGATGCAGGAGATCCTGTAGAATTGGCTGAAAAATATAGTAATGAAGGTGCAGATGAACTTGTTTTCTTGGATATTACTGCATCTGATGAACAAAGAAAAACAATCAAGGATTTAGTTAGAAAAGTTGCAGAAGTAATTGATATTCCATTTACAGTTGGAGGTGGTGTAAAATCATTGGAAGATGCAAGAAATATTTTACTTAATGGTGCTGATAAAGTAGGAATCAATACAGGTGCAATAAAAAATCCTCTAGTTATTACTGAACTAATGGAATTATTTGGAAGGCAATGTATTGTAGTTGCAATTGATGCTAAAAGGAATTTTGATATTCAAAAAGACAAAAACATTTTTTCTGAGAATGGAAAACAATTTTGGTTTGAAGTTTTCATTTATGGTGGAAAAGAAGCAACTGGAATTGATGTCATTGAATGGGCAAAAAAAGCTGAAAAACTTGGTGCAGGAGAAATACTTCTCACCAGCATTGATAAAGATGGCACAAAAGATGGATATGATATTTTGTTAAATAGAGAAATTGCTAATTCTGTATCTATTCCAGTCATTGCATCTGGTGGATGTGGTAAACCAGATGATATGGTGGATGTCTTTAAGAAATCAAACGTTGATGCTGCTTTGGCAGCTTCTATATTTCACTATCAAACTCATGGTGTAAATGGAGTAAAGATGTATCTTAAAGACAAACAAATCCCTGTAAGATTATAAGCTATACTTTGTGATTTAAAATAATGAAAAAATTAATTGCTGATATTGATTTTGCAAAAAGTGATGGTCTAGTTCCAGTAATTGTTCAAGACATAACTACAAAAGACGTATTGACTCTAGCTTACTCTAACAAAGAATCACTTGAATTAACTAAAAAAACTGGTAACTCTTGGTTTTGGAGTCGTTCTAGAAATAAACTTTGGATGAAAGGTGAAGAATCTGGTAACATACAAAAAGTAAAAGAAATTCTTGTTGATTGTGATTCGGATGCAATTATTTATCTTGTAGAGCCATCAGGACCAGCATGTCATACTGGTGAGAAAGTTTGTTTTCACAATAATTTGGAAAAATAATCTAACAGACAGATTCGATATCTGTTCCTGG
>JAERMO010000102.1 GCA_016844465.1 Nitrosarchaeum sp.
CAAATGAATGGAAGGAAATATCTAGTAATCCTGTGATTTTTGAAACTATTGCCGACGATGTTTCTCTGGAGATTTATGACACATCTCAGAATTCATATAAATTAAAATTCAAAAAAGGTGGAAAATTGCAACTTTTTAGGGTTGTTGGAAAATTTCGTCTTACATGGGACGACAATGATCTAGCTCAAAAAATATCTTAATCAATAAAGTAATAATGGGATTTACTTTAGATTGTATAATGTCATTACAAGATCAAGTTAAACAAATTTTAAATGATTTTGATAATGCATCCTCTGAAAAAATCATTAAAATTTTAACCCAAATTCAACCCTATCTCAAAAGTGATATTACGAGAACCTACCTACAGGGAAAAATTCAGGGAATTCTAGGCACAAATGATAATACTGAAAGGAAAAAACTGTGTAAAAATCTGAAACCGTACCTTGATTGGTATCTCCAAGGTATATGATCTTACTTTTTTGAATCATTCTGAATTAGTAGCAATCACTATTCTCGAACATCAAAATCTTGAATTTGTGGTTGGTTTCTATTTATTAAATACAACAAAACCCCTGCTAACGTTACACCCATGCCTAATAATCCGATAAATGTACCTGCGTGCTTTATCATTCTAAAGAAAGATTCTATCTGAGGGCTGCTCTGAACAGCATAAAACAATATCAATCCACATATTATCATAATTACTCCTGCGACAATAATTACTACCCCACTTTTCATTAATTAATTACAGATATGCCATTTAATAAACTTCAAATATTTCTGTTTATTTTCAATTCTTTTATCTCTGACTATCTTTTGTGATTAATTTTAAACACCATAACCCCTTTAAATTAAATTGATTTCTAACTAGTATGAATATTTTATTTTTGATAACATCGATTATGCTATTTTCTATTGCTTTTCCAAATTTTGTCTTTGCTTCAAGTTATGACATTAACATACCAACAGGAGCTGCAAGTCCAGACGCCCCATATTTTTGGCAAAATGAAAAATCTGGACTAGCTACTGGTGATATGGACATTTTAATTGATGATACTGTTGCATGGAAAAATGCAGATACAGTAGCACACACTGTTACATCAGGAACTCCCAGTGATGGACCTGATGGAATTTTTGGAAACTCTGATCTTTTGAATCCTGGACAGTCATATCAATTCACATTTGATAAAAAAGGTCAGTATCCATACTATTGTCTTATTCATCCATGGATGACTGGAACTGTTTCAGTCACAGATGGATATCAGACAATTCCTGATGTAGGACAAACTGTAGGTGATGGCAATGCAGTGTTTGATGTAGAGTATAGATTCAATCGAGCTCTATCTCTTACTATAGTAGATGAAAAGCAAAAATTACTTACGTTTGAAATACTTGGGCATTCACAATCTGATGATAATACTCTGAAAATTCGCTTACCTGCTGATCTTATTGATGGTCCATTTGTCATAATAGTTGACGGAGAAAAGATCACTGACTATGAACATTTCAAAGACAATGATCTAAACACGATTTCTATTTCTATGCCTGAAGATTCAAAATTGCTCACCATAATTGGAACTTTTATCATGCCTGAATTTGGAATGATATCTATTGTTATACTTGCAATTGCTACTATGTGCATCATAATGATGGGACAAAAGTCAAGATTTCAATTACATTTCTAACCTGATAACTCCATAATTCTGAGTCATTAATCCAATGAGAACATTCACAATCCTGTCGTTCATTGTTAATCTCTCCTTTTGAAATAAACTCGCTTTGAATCAAAATAATATCATGAAGATTCTATTTTTTTTGATATTTTTCTCATTTATTGTTCCTCAAATTACATATGGATCTGAAATTTCAGCCATTTCTGAAAAAGAACTTTTCGGTCCTAATGATTGGATTAAAATTTTTCTCAATATTGATGGTTACTCTGGCGGTGATGTGAATTGGAATGCAACTCAGCCAGATGGTGCCACTGTTAGTGGTACTATTACAAGTCTTCAAGCGTCGAAAACAACTCACACAATTGTTAGAAATGCCTTTGATAATCAATTTGGACATTGGAAAATAGAATATCTGTACAATGATGTAAAAAAACTAGTTGATGTTGAAGTTGAGCCGTTAATTGTTTCAGTTTCAACTGATAAACTTTCATATGGTCCAGGTGATATTGCAACTGTTCAATTTTCTACTAATTATTATGACCCAAATTTTGCCAAAGCTGAATTTTTGTATCTGAAAATTTTAGATGACAAAGGAACTACTGCCAAACTAATTAAAGATATTAAAATCAAAGTATCTCAACCAAATATTACTTCACGTTTCTCAATGTTTGATCTACTAAAATACAACTCTCCTGGAAATTATCATGCGGTTGTAAATTATTATAATATCCAAGTCGATGTTCCTTTTGTTGTTTATGACATAAATTCTAAAACTATTTTTTTGGGAAGCGATAAAACTCTCTATGATCCAGGCAATTCTGTAGAAATTAATATCGTGATACCTGATCTATCTGGCAATTCTGGTGTTTTGACTATAACATCCCCGTCTGGAAAAGTAAACACCAAAACTATTTCGATTATGTCTTCTTTGACTAGAGTACAATTTGATGGAATCACCTCATCTGAAATTGGAACCTATACTGTTAGATTTGATTATGGGGGTAATATTGCTACAAAAACTTTTGATGTATTGATAGAATCGCTTGCAAAACCTACTTTGTCTGCATTTGATATTGACATATTTCTGGATAAATCTCAGTATAGGCCTGGAGAAATCATCAATGCCACAATCATTACTAGTAAATTAATAGAAAATAATATTGTTTATTGGTTTGAAGATCCATCTGGAAATCACGGTGAGCAAATCTCGCTTGTAACTTATGCCTCTAATACTTTTACAATTCCTCATATGTCAGAAATAAATTCACTTCAAGGTTCCTGGAAAATTCATGTGAAATATGGAACTGTTGAATCTTTTGCAGTTTTTGGTATATCTGGCGAGCCTGTATCTTCAGAAAAAATGCCTGTTAGTGTTCCTGATTGGATTCGTAATAATGCTCACTGGTGGATTGAAGAACAAATTACTGACGATGATTTTGCAACAGGACTAGAATTCATGATCAAAGAAAAAATTATCCTAATTCCTAATTTGGTTACTTCTGATTCATCTGAGGCACACATCCCTGATTGGGTTAAAAACACTACACGTTGGTGGGTAGATGGTCTAATTTCAGATCAAGAATTTGCAAATGGTATTAAATTTCTTGTAATTTCTGATATTATACAAGTTTGAAGTACTTCAATGGATTATATTTAGTGAACTTGCTTTCAATTTCATCATGGGAGCAAAAATTGATCTACTAAAAATTGTCGAATCTATGATTGACTTAGATCCCAAAATGAGATTTGCTGCAATTATAGACACTAAAGGTAACATTAGAGAGGCAATTATGAAAAGTGGAAAAACCTCACTGAAAACTCAAAAAGAAGAAGAGCATTTTTGTAAAGATGTTGCTCAGAGAAGAAAAATGAGACGAAAGTTTGACAGAACACTGGGAAAGGTTCGTTATGTTCACGTTGAAAGGGAAAAAGTAACCCAAATGGTAACTTATGCTAAAAGAAATACTGTTTATTTTACTATGGAGCCTGAAATGCCGATTAACACAAAAATTCGTATAATAACAAAAGTTAAAAAAATTACGGCTAATCTTTAATCTGGGTTCTACTTTTCATATTTCTATGAAATGCCTCTGAAAAAATTCATCGCAGACTCTAAAATGTTTGAATATGATAGACATTATAGAGAATGTCAACAAAA
>JAERMO010000035.1 GCA_016844465.1 Nitrosarchaeum sp.
ATTGTGTACGTTTGAGTTTTTACTGCTTCAAGATTTCCAGCAGTATCTTTTGCAAAGAACTTTAGTGTAGCGGTTGCAGATATTGGAATTGCTGTAGTGTATACAGTGCTTGATGTAGTTGGGATGGAACCATTTGTGGTATAGTAGATGGTTGCAGCCTCATTAGCTGTTAGTGTTACTGATTGTAATGTGCTGTAAAAGCCTCCTGGTGGTGTAGCAGTAGTGACTGGAGCAGTTGTATCTGTTGTTCCAGTACTTGATTGACGTAATATCATGTAAAGATCATTTGTTGGAAACGGATTCCATGTAGTTGTATAGTAAGTGTGATATGAATTTGTGCCATCAAATGGATCTGCTGCGTTGTCATCAATCATTGTAGATATTCGGTTTACACTGTCCCCTCCAGTGAATTTAATTCCAATTAGATCGCCTGATTGTATTTGGTAAGTTTGACCCAGAGGTAGCGAGAATGTAAGATCTGTATAACTAGGTGACATTGTGGCAGAATCAATTGTGCCAAATAACTTTTTCACAGTCAAATCAGCATTAAAGACACCAATCTGTGCGATTCCAGTTGGAGAATTTGTTTTTTTGAGTTTCATTGTGATGCTATCTATAGCATCTCCAACGAGTTGGGATGTAGGAGAAACAAATTCTGCATGAAGTGGTCTATCAGAGGCAGTGCTTCTACCAGAACCTACACTAGTATCACTCATGTGAATAATTGGTGAATCTAAAATTGCATACGCTTGAGTCTGTATTGTTTCATTAAATGAAATTGGAAATGAAGAAGTAATGATCATACCTAAAAATAATATTGAAAATCCTAAAAACATATTACGATTGTGATTCATGTAAATATTTTTGAAACATCGTATTTAGTAATTACGTAGCTTTAACATGAATTATGAAAACTCTAAAAATTAATTACAAATTTTTCTTAATACATAGAATTTATTTTTGTGAAATAATTTTTGAATAGAATATCACAGTAATTTTATATTGAAAATAAAAAAAGATTTGAAAATTATTAATATGTCACAATAAAATAAGATATATTTAGCAAATAAAATTTCAAGATATTTCATTCATAGAAATTACATTTTTATGATAATAATGAAAATAAAGTGTCACATTATTTTGTTACACTTTCAATATTAGTAAAATTTACATCAGCGGCCAACCATTTTAGACAATATTTAGAGTACAGTTAGGCGTAAAAATTAACCGCCAATATTTCCGTCCCAGAATTATTTGGTTCAAATTCAAAAAAATATTAGAAGGCTGGCAGTTTCTTGGAAATCTTCCAAATGGCAGAATTGTCATCAAAAATGGCAGGGCCTGAACTATCAGTTAGCATGGGGGGAATATAGTCAGGGTATGAGATTTTGCACTATTTCGGTCTAAAACTATAGGCTAGCTAAATGTCAAAAAAGGACTCGAAAAAAACAAATCATCAATTCCAAAGGCATTGATTTGACCCAAAAATACGACAGTCAACGCTTAGGTTACCTGTTTGCAGTAATACTGCATCTGTTAGGACCTAATTCCAAATTAGGAATATCTGTTTGAATCAAAGGGATAGTGCCTTTGTTTATCTGAATTATTTTTTGATAGTTCATTGGTCGTGGTATTGTAACACTAACTACTTGTTTTACAAATTCTTCTTTTGATAACTTTAGGATATCGTGTTCTTTTGCCTTTTCGATAGTAGTTGAAAATACTTCATCTACGGGCTTTATAGATACTCCATGATGTGTTGGAAATACGATCATATTTGATGGAAGTTTCAACAATTTGTTATGCAACGAATCATAAAGCTGTCCTGCAAACTCTTCTGCTTTATCCCTTAGATCAGGTCTTCCAATACTTTCAATGAATAGTATATCTCCTGTAAACACATATTTTTCATCTACTACGTATGACAGACTTCCAGGAGTGTGCCCTGGAGTGTGAATGACGCGAAGTCTTGATTTACCAAATGTTATCTCCTGTTTATCATCAAGAAAATCATATGATCTATTCCAGATTTCTAGTCCGCTTTCATGCATTGTAGCTCCAGTAAGATTTGCTAACTGTTGGGCTGCAGAAACATGGTCGGCATGTTGATGGGTATCAATGATTTTAGTAATTCTTGCACCCTCTTGTCTTGCAACCTCTAGATATTTTTCAGCAGGATAAAGCGGATCAATTACTATTGCCTCATCTTCTGACACTATAACATGAGAGAGACAGCCTTTACCGACTTTTTCTACTTGAATCACAGTTGGATTTTTTGCCGCCTTTACTGTATTGAGAACTTGACTCCATCCAGCAAGACCCCCTTCAAGAATATGTGATTTTATTCCGTTTCTTGCAAGAGCAAAAGTTGCAACCATTGCCATATTACCATGTGGGCAAATTGTAATGATCTCTTTGTCTCGTGGGATATTGGAGATATTTTCAAACTTGAATAGATCTGAAAGTGAAATATTTACACTTCCAGGAATGTTAAAGTCAGAAAACTCATCCGAGTCTCGGACATCTAATAAAAATATATTTTGATCTTGCATCTTTTTCCAGAGTTTATCAGGCGTTATAGCAGTAGGAGGGCTTCCTTTTACCAAATCTTTATTCCAATTTTTCATGCCCCCCTGCAAATAGTGTGCATCTAATCCAAATGAGCGCATCATCTTTGCAGTTTCTTCAGATATTGTTCCGTCATCATCTACAAGAACAAGTTTCACATTCTTTGGAATCTTTGGCATTATCGTGTCTTTGGCCCGGGCGTCACAAACTGCATGAACTGCCCCGTTGATGTGTCCTTCATTGTAGGCATCTTGTGAACTCAAGTCAAACAATAGTAGTGGTTCTTTCTTTTGAAGTAAATTATACAATTCGTCAGGAGTCACTCCAAATTTTTTGGCAATATTTTGATCAGTCATTTAACCTCCCAAGCATGATTCATTTTATTGTTTAATGAAGTACATAAAGTAATAATCAATATGAATATCAAAGAAAATTCTCTTTTATACGATTAAATGATTAACCAGTACGTTTGGATTGGAATTACTGTAGGTGTATTTCTTGCAGGAATTGGAATTGGTTATGCTGCACTTCAATCTAACACTACAACCGTACCTATGATGATGAACCCTCAGCAGATGCAACAAATGATGAACAATCCAGAACAAATGAGTAAATGGCAACAAACCATGATGAATAATCCACAGGCCATGAACCAATGGATGAATACTATGATGCAAAATCCACAATATGGTCAGTGGATGATGGGCCCAATGATGAAGGATCCACAAATGATGCCAAACATGATTGATCCAATGATGAAGGATCCACAATTAAGACAACAAATGTACAGCATGATGTTTCAAAATCAACAATTCATGCAAAACATGATGAATAACACACAATTTCAAAATCAATGGGTGATGAATCCAAACATGATGGGTGGAAATATGATGGGCAACATGACAGGAATGATGCATGATAATATGATGATACAATTGTTGCAAGATCCTGAAACAAGAAAAGAAATGATTGAATTAATGAAAGAGCATGTTTCAGAAATGAATGAATTGTTATCTTCTAATTTAACAGATGAAGAATTTAATATGAAAATGACAGAATTGATGCAAAAACACATGCAATCAATGCAAAATTTGATGCCAAATCATCAAAACAGAATGATGAACCCTTAAATCAAAAATTAATTTCTCTTTTTAGAGAAGAGTAATTTTAACAAAACTCTTAATTTCACACACAATACAGAAAAATCATGACAACACCAAATCTCAAAGGAATGATTTTTGGAGTAATTCTGATCGTTTCAGGACACCTATGATATTTTGGAATTACAGATTCAATATCTTTTCTTTTGTCGGATATGAAATTGACTAGTTGTTGTACATTGTTTTGCAGTATGGTTTGATAGGTATTATTTTTCTTCTGATATGGCACCTTATGATTAAAGTTTTTCTGTATTAATCATTTTTTAGCACATGGCATATTTTGGCATTTAATTGTTTTTTCTCATAATTCAATTATAAAAGAATTAGGAAGAATTGTTCTGCGTTTTTTTAAATTATGATATGAATGGATATTTTGAGATAATTGATTGAAATACATTTATGCTAGATGATTTATTGATTTTCTTATTTTTATAACATACTTAACTTTGTTCATCATTGTCTAAATAGTGACAAACATCATACAATGAATTGGGAAAACAAAAGCACCAAACAAAATTAGAAAAAAATACAATATTTACAATCATCGGAATTATTGTTATTTGTTCAGTTGGTGGATATTATGTAATCAATTCCATGATTCCTGTAAATGGTTCATCGCCTGTGTTTGGAGCGCCAGCAAATTTTTATGTAAAATCACTACCAACACAACACGGTCCTACGTTTGTATTATCTTCAACAAAAGGTGGAAAAAAGAGCTTCAGTCCTACTCTAAAACCGATAGTAACAGTGAATCGTGGTGAGTTGATTTCTTTTCACATGATCAACGAAGACTATCAGAAACATAATTTGAACATGGATGAATTTAATGTTCACACAAAGGACTTGAGTTATTTTGAAACCCAATCAATTACATTTATTGCAGACAAGACAGGCAAATTTACGTTTCATTGTACACTACATCCTGAAATGAGCGGAACTTTTATAGTAAAATGACTTCAAAAATTATTAAAATAGGATAAACATGCCAAATACTGAAAACTCTGATTCACAATCTCGATTTAGCATAATTGAAGTAATTGATGGATTTATTGATAAGATAAATCAGATAAGAAAAATTCTTTTAGGAATATCAATATCTGCGTTGATTTTGGCACCTCTGGCAATAGGCCTTTCTGCATATTTGATTCTTCATCCACACTTTTTTTTCATATTGGATGAATATGATGAGTTTGGAATCTTTCTTGCCATATCACTAGTCATGATAATTGTAATTTCAATATCTTGGCTTGTGTTAGGCATGCGCCAATATTTAATGCTCAAATCTTGGAACAAAAAATATTCTAATTACATTCAAAGAAAAGATCAGGTAGACAATCAGATAGCCTCAGAGTTCAAGCTAGATGAAGATCAAGAATTCTAATTTGTTTTGATTCGAGTCAGATCTTCTAGGAAATAGTTCTTCGTACGGTGCGATTATTGTTTGGCAAAACTCAATTCCTTTTTGTGTTGCCTTGTAAATTGTAACTAAACGCTTGTCATTTTCTGAAATTGATTTTGAGATAAATCCTCGTGATTCCAAAGTGTCCAGAATATGTTTATGCTTTTTTAGATTTAGACCGCTATAGCTGATAAGTGCTGTTTGATTTAGTTGACCATATTCAGTAAGAAGATGAATTATGTCTTTTACGATAAAAATTTTATCTCGGTAATTCTTTCTGACCATGGTTTTTTTTAATCATACGTCTAATTAATCTATAAGTTCGTATCATGAGAAGAAATAATGATTTAGGTTGCTAGTATTTTTCAACAATTAACAATGTTAAGCATTCCCTAAATATTAAAATCAAAAATACACGATATGCAGAAGCAAATATTATCTACTCCAAGGAAAAACTACAGACCTTATGAATCTGTAAATCATCTAAATGTAGCTTCCATGACTGCCTAAGACACGGATGATGTTTTTCCTAGATATGCTTCTGCATTATTTTTTATTAAACAAATTCAACTTAACAATGTTAAGCGATGTTTTAATATGAATATTTTTTTGGTAGTGCATGGAATCAAAAATACCAATTTCAAAGAAAATAGGCATGTCTAGTTTGAAAAATGTATTTAGAAAAAACCCTCAATTTACAAACAGGTGCAATATTTGTAAAATGGAATTCATTGATGCTGAAAGAACAAAGAAACACATGATTAAAGCCCACTCAAAACCAAAACGTGAAAAAGAGCACCAGTAATGACAGAACAAGAAAATGCAAGTGCCCATAGGAATTAGCGTGACAATAAAACTGTGTTGCATTGATTACGGTTTTGAGTGTGACTTTACATCAGAGGGAGATATAGAACAAGTAATTGAAGAATTTGGAAAACATACTAATGAGGAACACGGAATAGAATATACTAAAGAAGTGTTAATGCAAGTAATTCTGAGAAAGACCAGATAAATCAAAATGAATTTAAAATTAGCATTTTTGATATTTTACTGAAATCTCTCGTAATTGTTTTACTTTCTCTAGTTCCATAGTCAATGACTGAACTTGTTCTTATAGATCTTCCATTGTTTTTCCATTAAAGTCAAAAATGGTTAGCGATTCCACATCACAGGGACTCGACTACCATTATGTGAATAAAATGAGACGCAAAATTCAATTCGAAGAACATAGTATTCATAGGTTTAGTGTAAAGATTTGAAAAAAGGTTAGAAACTAGTCGTCATGAGCGAGATCATCTAAAAGTTTAGAGTATTTCTCAATAAGTTCATCGTTGATTTTCTTATCTTCTGGGCTCATGTTCTTTCAACCTTTCTGAAATATAAAAAGACAGCTGTCCCATGATTTCTTGATTCAAGGTGAACATTCGGTCCTTGATCCTTCTTAACATCCGTCTTAATTCCGAATTTTCCTCTTCTGGAACAATATCTAAATCATATCCATTATCACGCAAAAATTTACCTGCTACGATAATTCCAGTTCTTCTATTACCATCCATGAATGGTTGTTTCAAAGTAATTACCCCCAGAATATGAGTGGCTATTTCAAGCAAATCTTGTACTTTATTTCCAGAATTACCAACATTATTTATCATTGGAAGCACTTCATCCATATTTTTTTGAATGATCCCAATGTATACTGACTCACCAGTTCTTTCTTTATGTCTTTTGAGAAGCTGCTCATTAGTATCAGTTAGGTATTGTTCATGAATTTTCATTACTATATTATCTGAGACCACGGTATTTTTCTTAGATGATTAGATTTAAGGCTTGAACGGTGTTATATCATCTGCAGTAATTCCAGCAATAATTATCAGAGTACCCATAACAATCAGACTAACATTATATTTTTTGACATCAACTATACTTCCCATTATCTCATCAAAATCATAGTTTTAGATAATCGTCATATGAAATATTTTGATATTCAAATCGGAATTTATCGTGAAGGCTTTTTTGGTAACCTGGTAGATTCCGAGGATCAATTGGAATAAAATCACCATATTGTTCAACAGAATAATGATCTATCCAATTGAATAAGTCTTGGTAAGTTGCCCAAGGTATAACCAATATTTTTCTAAATTTAAGATAGTGTTAAATTTTTGTTAGATCATCACTATTTGGATGAATGCATAAAATCGAACTAGTTGATGGAATTATAGGAGGATCGATTTCTCTCGTAAATTTTAGTTTCTTCTTAGTAACTACTGAAATTTTTTTAGTTTTGTATTGCAAAGTTTTTTCTTTAACTAATTTTTTACATACATCTTTACCCATAGTTTTTGATAGCATTTTATTTTCGTTCAAATAATCTAATATTGAAACATACAAAATTCGTGGATTTTTTTGAGACAGTAACCATTTTAATCCATGTTTTAAAGAAATAGAATCAGGTCCATACGAAGGGATAAAAAATCGGTCAGTCATATTTTCATACACTTTCAGAAAGTAATAAAGTGATCAACAAATTTAATCCTTAAATTCTGTTTTAGATTAGATTCCATTCCTTAGAGGCCCAGATACTTGTGTGGGAACATAAAATATTCAATGTAGAATTCACAGGGACTCGACTACCTTTTTGGGCAATAATTTGGGCGCAATCAGGCGTGAAATTAAGTTCAAGATTATTTTGATAGAAATTTTATATCTGTCTTAATCTGCTTAGTCATAAACTCATCATTTGTGATTTCCTGTACTACATTCCAATCTATTTGATTCAATCTATGCATGGCAATATTTTTGAGATCTTCTATATCCTGATCTCTGGCTGCCTTATGTTTTGCAATGATTAGTGACTCTAATCCCAATACTCTAATTTCTTTTTTATTTTTTATAGCAAATTTTTTTGAATTTTCTATTATTTTATCGAATGAGACACCAGGAATTCCTCGTGTATAGATGTCAATTTTGAATCCACGTGGGGTAAACCAGGGTTGTTTTCCAGTCGTAGATTTATGATAATTTTTTGAGATTAGCTCTTCATCAGAAATTGAATTCTCTACTACAAAATCTATGTCCCTAGAATCTCTGGCATTTTTTGTGTGCATGTATGTCGCTAATGCACCAATGAATATGACATCACCTAATTCTTTTGTAATCTGAAGTGCTTCATTAACTAGGCTGTTCAACTTGTAGTTTGCATATCATCTTGTACTTTTAGAATATCTTGTATGTCGAATCGTCCTTTGATGTCAAATTGTTCACCATATTTTAATTCAATTGCTATAGCATCAAGAATACTACGTCCCCCTTTTGCAATACAGTCTAGATATACTTGCTCTATGTCATTTTTAATATTAGGTTGTTTTTGGAGAAGAACTACATGACCTTTTGTTCCCTCGTTAAAGTCATTATCTTTTAGAAATTTAGCAGTTTTTTCAATATCAGTTACATATACATAAAGATCTAACGGTGTTTGAAATTTAGTAACATCCCAAGCTCGATAATCAAGTGTAATAAAGGATCCATCCGGAAGATTGTTTTTTACAAAATTAATATCAGAAATATGATACTTTCTTCCAAATCTTTTAGCATTTTTTAGAGCAATTAGGGATGGAACTAGTTTTTCTAAAATATACATCGGTTGTCTTGCAGCTCTGTTAATTTGGAATTGACTACGATGAATAGTAGCAAGACCTAGATTTTCTAATAGACTTAATCTTCTATATGCTGTAGAAATAGAACCTGCAATTGGTACTGCATCGTCTTTTACACTATAAGATATTTTAGGTGTCAGCTTTGAGGCAAATCTAATTCCCGACTCTGCAGTATACATCATTTCTGTAATTGTTTGCATATGTATAATGTGTATGGGTTATATTTATATAGTTCTCTCAAATATAATATAGATATATTGAGACTATCTAAAAATAAATTGTAAAAATTAATTTCAAATAATGGTAGTAATGAAAAATTTCTTTAATTTCACATACGTCACAGGGATTCGACCACTTATTTGGGCAATAATTTGGGTGCAGATAGGTATGAAAGGCAAAAGTCTAGTTTTCATTTTCTTTTCTTGATTTTAGATATTGCCTAAATCTTTTTCGTGTTACAATTAAAATTAAAATTACAATAATAATTGTAATCAAGCTAAGCACAAAAACATATTCTAAACTAGAAAAGATGGAATTGATTCCAAGTACATCAAAATAAATGCCTAAAATATTACATGTGCAATCAGATTCTAGTTTTCCTGTAGGACACAGGGATTGAAATATTATATGTCCCTCTTCAGTTAGTGAGCATGCCAAGGCTGTACGATTTGGCAACATCATTACAATTGATAATAAAAATCCAAAAAATATTCGGATAGGAATTCCACATAAAAGCAAAGTTCTGATTTTCATTTTCTTTTATTAAACGAATGTCCGGAAGTTCATAAAGTGTTCTAATCATTAGTATTTTTTGAACAGGACTTAATCGTATACTCTGGAACGTTTTTTTACCTTGAGAAGATGCAACATCAACTTGTCATTTACAACATCAACTATGATTCTGTAGTATCCAACTCGAAATTTGAAGAAAGGCGAATTTATCAATCGCTCAAGATACAAAAATGGATTTTCCTCCACATCATCTGTTTTTTTTAAAATTCGTTTGATGTCCTCAGGTGGCAACTTATCAAGTTCTATTTGTGCCCTTGGGGACCATATCGCAGTCCACTTCATATACCGTATTTCTTTTTGAGCTGTTTGTTTGTCATGAATTTGCCAGACTTTATGTCCTGTATGGATTTTTCAATATCTCGCATGTCTTTGTCAGTCAATAAATCGGCATCCTCTTCTACAAAAGCGGCTAGGAGTCGATTGATCATATCCTCAAATGACTCGTTTGGGTGATTCTTTAGAGATGCTAGCTTTTCCTTTGATTTTTGTGATATCTGAATGGTTGTGGCAGATTCCATAGTATGCTATAGTGTATTATAGTATTTAATAGTTTATCGAAATCATAACTTTTGCGTATTTGAGTAAACTAGCCTAAGGATTTTGATTTCCAGAAACCGTGAATCCCTGTTGTTCCATATTCTCTAAATCTGATTGGAATATTTGGAGATAAAGCGTATACCCTGCAGGACAAGAGCAAGATGAGGAGATTGCAAATCAGCGAGTCGTGAGTCCAGAAGAGTTTGAAGAATTGGTGCTAGAAGGTTGGCAATTTCTTGGAAATCTTCCAAATGGCAAAATTGTCATCAAAAATGGCAGGGCCTGAACTATCAGTTAGTATGGGCCCACAGGTTCTCTAACTGACAGTTAGTCCAAGTCCAAGAAATTTTGTGCGTAAAAGTTGACTTCAAATGTGTAGTAGGCTTATCGGAGTAGCTACAAACTCCTTTCTTTTTTATTTTTTGATAATTATTAGATATGAGAACTTTGATGGTAAGCTTGTTGAGGTCTGTCTCCATTTGGACGGCAAAAAAGATTTAGGTATGCGAGAATAATCAAAGTAGAATCATTGAAAAAAGGATTTGAGAATTTGACTGTACAGGAACAAGAATTGGCTAAGGAGTTTTTGAAGCCATTTGCAGAAAAGGAAAAAAAGGTACTATTGGAATCATTTTCGATGACACAGTTAGCATAGATTTTTCACAAATTCAGATTTTATAGACTTGTAAATATTATTTTGTAGAATTTACTCTTGTTCTATATTGATAAATTACCAGTATTGTCTAAATACTAGAATTTTATAATAACGTATAGTAATAATCCGAGGATCTCTCACCAAGATACTAGCGCTAGTTCTTGGTCTTAAGATCCATTTTTTTCAATAGTAATTAAAATCAAAATTAATAGATTTAACGTTTCATATCAGACAAAAATTTTAATTTAGTGATTATACTATTACCAATGTAATAGTTGGAATTTTAGTAGATTAACACGTAGCATGCAAAACATACGTAACGCTTTATATCTTTAAAACTAGCTAAATCATATCTTATGAGCATAACAAATGAAAAAAGCATAAGAAGAGTTGATCTTGATGTGCTGGAACGACTTTTACTAGTGTTATACAAAAACACCGAAGAGAAAAAGACAAACATTGCACGAAGCTCCAAGATGGGATATGACAAGTGCGCACTATATCTTGATGTTTTAGAAAGAATGGAGTTTGCCAAGAAAAATACCAATGGAAAAAATATTCTTTACAGCCTTACTTCTTTTGGAATAAACTATTCACAAAAAATAATGAATGACAAGCATCAAAATGACAAGATAGTGTTTACTGCATAATGTACACTCACTGTCTGGTGAGTATGCGATCAGTGAGTATGTCTGCAGGGAGCGAACTTTATTAATAACTTATGATGTTAAGAAAATAATGATTATTAAAAACAAAAAAATGACTTCTAGAACAACAAAGACAATACTATTTGCAGGGCTGATATTTACATTGATGGTGTCAGTATCTGGAATGAATGTGGCTGAAGCTGCTCAATGTTCAAATCCACATTGTTATGCTACTGGGTATGAAGGTGTAACACTAAGTGGAGCAAGATTTACAACTTTTGTAACTGATTTAGTGCCAGTTTCATCATGTTCTGACACTCCAACTGTAACTCATTGGGTTTATTTTTCAAATGGTGACAAACTAGAAGATGGATTTACATCAGGTCTTGTCGCAGGAAGCTGCTATACTACTGAAAAGTCATATTATGCAACAGATCTTTCTGTTGGAGGATATACTGAATACAATGCAGGGAGTTTAACAATTGGTAGCATAAACATATTTGAGATTAGCGATACTGATAAAAACAAATATTGGTTGATCAAAAGAAATACTTCACAACTTGCAAATATACTAATGAGTGCAAATTATGGTATATTGACGGAGGCAGGAATTGAAGGTAACAGAAATAATCCTTCTACAACGTTCATACCTACAACTCACATCTATAATTTCCAAAAATATGCTGGTAGCCCATCTTCGTGGTTATCTGCCCAACCTACATGGGATGACGACGATACCTACAAATACTATTTGTCCAGTTGCACTAATACACACTTTCACGTCAGAACAGGAAATTCGTTAACATGTTCTGGAAGTCATTAGGAGTAAATGCAAAAAATGAAACAAAGTAAATTCCTGATGATTGCGGTATGTGTTATAGCAATAAGTGCAATAACAGTGTCTTTGACATCGTTCCAGGACAATTACATTCGCAACTTGGAAGATGAAATAGCCAACAAACCTTTTGGAACTTACACGCAAGATGCATATGGTGAGACAGTTCTGTCATTAAATGATGCCAAAGAGCGTAGCAGAGTATCTGTTCGAGAATCATCTTCCATTCCACTAGATCTGGAAATCAATCAAGTTAGAATGAAAAATGATGATATCAAAATGATAACACAATTCTTTGTATCCAAAAACACCCCAATCAAAAATGTTTCTACATTTGACGATGTAATGGATTCACATGGAATAGTAATCATTCAGATAAGCCAAGACGTTGATCCAAACTTCAATTATGATGTTTGGTTAGACGACTACGCGAAAAGTAGACCAGGTATGGAACTTGTTGATATAAACGGCGTAAAAGCTTTAGCTGGTAGTGGCGATCTATCAAAAGGAATAAGATCTGAGGTCATCTTCCAAGATGATGATCTTCAACTCAATTTGGTATCTGTTGCATACCCAAAAGAAGTTCTAATCGATATTGCACAAAATATGCGATAGGCATCTCTATTTTTTTCTTTTTTACTTTAATCCTACCAAAAAAACAATTTTGGAAAATAATCAATTTTTTCTAAATCATCATTTTTTACTTTTGATTTAACAGTCTGACCTCTTTACTGGACCCTTATTAAGGGAGGAAAAGTGCAAAATCTGAGGCTCTAACCGTATCCCCATACTAACAGCGCGGGGAATATAGTTAGGTGGGTAGATTTTGCACTTTTTCTTCATAAATATAGGCGGGATCAATGAATTTGTAGAAAGATAAATTGACATTATCAGTAGAGAATTAATCTTGGAATTTGTCTGTGCTAATGTTAGTGTTTTTTTTTTTGGAATTATAATTGCAAAAAAAGATTAGGATATACTACTGAAGAGAATAATTGAATTTATTTTATGCCCAAACTTAATTTATGTCAATTCTAGATCATTAGATATCAAAAACAAGTAACTCTAATTTATTTTTTAATTTTTGTCTGATCCGAAGCGTTATCTCTGCTAATTTGAATTTCAGAATTAACTTTTCTATATTACTACGAGTTTTTTTAAGTTATAGTAATATGTTTTTCAATTATTGCACCATTATAATCAATAACCATAGTATAATTTCCAGATTCATCAATTGTGATGATACCATCAGATGGAATGTGCTCTATAGTTTTTGTCAAAAGTGGAAAAACAGGCAATCCATCAGATATAATGACGGTAGAATATAATATTTGATTTCTTTCTTTTAGCATGACGTTGATTTCTATATGGTCACATTTCAGACCACAGCCATTTGCAATCAGTGTAAATGCTATTGATTCTTTAACTTTGTAACTATCTTGAAGTCCTTCTATCGACAATCTAGCAGGAAATGGAAAATAAAGTAAAGTCATAACAATTAAAATTCCAATAAATATAATTATTGCAACGGCATATTTTTTTTCCAACATTACTCAACATATGTCATTTGTTATAAAACTATTGCAAGAGAATTATAACCCAAATTGGTTTGTAGCAATTAATCTTGATTCTACAAAAATTAAATTTCTACTAAGATGTTAGATTACGGTGCTCTGAATCACTCAAATTTAATTACTTTTGTAGTGATCTAATTTATTTTTTAATATAAAGAAAAAAATTAAAAATTACTTCGATTGCTTTGCAGCAGAATCAATAGTAATTCCAAATGGTGATCTTTCGTTGTAGGCTTCATCATCAACTATTTTGTATTTTCCAAATTGACCAAGTTTTACATAATACACGTTTGAAATATCTGGTCCAGTATTGCTCAAGGCAGCGTGTATTAAGACATCTTCCCCTATTTCAAATAAGGCTTCACCTGGCGGTAAGTGATATTTGCCATCAATCTTTATTCCATCAAGATAAACAGTGAATTTCTTACCATGATCTAGGGTCCCTTTGTATGTCTTATCTACAAGAATAGTTACTGGTATGGCTCCTTTTTCAAAGTACAAAAGATTCCGTGGAAAAAATGAGGGCAAAAAGTTTGTGTGCACTGCAATAATTGAAAGAGATGTACGAGTTACAATGAGGCCACGCTTCAAGTGGAGACCATATGTACTACGAGCGTTCTTTGACACGCAATTATTAATTGCGGAATCTCGAGGAAAGATAGCTCATGACTTTAGGGTTTTCTTTATGGGACACACTGGTTCCATCGAAGCAAAATACACGACAAACAAAAGCATACTACCAAAAATGCTGACTGACGAGATGTACGAGTCTTTTAAAAAATGTCAGGAATTTTTGGATTATGAAAACAACATCAAGCAAGATGAGGAGATTGCAAATCAGCGAGTCGTGAGCCCAGAAGAATTTGAAGAATTGGTGCTAGAAGGTTGGCAGTTTCTTGGAAATCTTCCAAATGGCAAAATTGTCATCAAAAATGGCAGGGCCTGAACTATCAGTTAGTATGGGCCCACAGGGATTTGAACCCTGGATTTTCGCCGTGTAAGGGCGACGTCATAACCGATCTGGACCATGAGCCCAGAAACATTCCTTGATGAA
>JAERMO010000103.1 GCA_016844465.1 Nitrosarchaeum sp.
AAATTGATGAAAAAGAAATACAAAAAAGATATTGTTGAAGAAAAAGCAGAATCCCAAATTATAAAAGAAATTATGTAAAGTCGTGATTTCAGAAAAAGTTTTTAAATTAAATTCAAATCTATTTAGGTTTAAAATTTCTTGGTATTCTATGCAGGAATGATGTTTTTTTTTTTGAAGCCATACCGTGTTCGTCAATTAACATTGTATTACTGTAATACTATATAGTTACTAGAGAGATATAGAAACTACGTAATCTATGTTTGCTATTCGTAAATAATCAATAAAGAACAAAAATTCAATGAAAACAATACTGACTATGACAATGATGGGAATTCTTCTGACTTCTATTTTCTTGGGGGCAACTTTTCCTTTTCCTCTAATTGATTTGTGGAGGGTAAAATATACTGAAAAACATCAAAACATTTCAGTAAACTACCAATCAATAGGCAGTGGAGGTGGAATTACACAACACATTGGAAAAACTGTTAACTTTGCTGCTTCTGACGCTCCATTAACCTCAAAGGAATTAGAAGCAGCACCTGATTCACTTCACATCCCAGAGGCAATCGGTGGAATAACAGTAACATACAATATCCCAGAATTTCCTCAAAGTGGATTAAAACTAACTTCAAAAAATCTTGCTGACATTTTCTTAGGAAAGATTACAAAATGGAATGACCCTGCAATTAAAGCAGATAACCCCGATGTGAAACTTCCAAATAAAGTAATCCTCGTTGCACACCGTTCTGATGGATCAGGAACTACTTTTGTATTCACTGAGTATCTTGATATGGTAAGCCCTGAATGGCATGAAAAGGTTGGTTTTGGAAAGACTGTACCATGGCCTGTTGGCGTAGGTGCAGCAGGAAATGAAGGAGTGGCAAATGTTGTAAAATCAACACCATATGGAATGGGATATGTTGAGCTAGCATATGTATTACAAAATAAAATGCCATATGCATATCTTCAAAATGCAGATAAAACAGCGTTCATAGCTCCATCTGTTGAAACTTTTGCAGCTGCTGCAAAAAGTTTGTCCTCAAAGCTACCACAAGCTCATCAAAAATGGGAGGGTACATCTATAAACAATGCACCAGGAGACGATTCATATCCAATTACTAGCTTTACCTACATCATATTATACCAGAATTTAGAAAAGGCAACTAAAAGTAAAGAACAGGCACAAGAAACAGTCAATTTCATAAAATACATGATTACAGATGGCCAGCAATATGCAACTGGTCTCAACTATGTTCCTATACCTGATCAAGTAGAAAAGATAGGACTAGATGGATTGTCACGTGTTACCTATAATGGCGAAAAACTGGTAGTTGAAACCATTTTACAAAGTGGAGAAAATACGCCACAATCTCCAGCCAAACAAGGCAAGGTACCTTCTTGGATTAAAAATAATGCAAAATGGTGGGCACAAAAACAGATTGGTGATACAGACTTCCTAAGTGGAATACAATTCATGATCCAGCAAAAAATAATTCTAGTTAGTGGAAACCCCACAGGATCAAATCAGGCTAATACCCCAGTTCCTGATTGGATTAGAAATAATGCCGGCTGGTGGTCAGATGATCTCATTTCCGAAGATGAGTTTGTAAAGGCTCTTGAATTTTTAATAAATAATGGGATAGTTAGAGTCTAGTAGAACACACCTAATTTTTTTATTTTTTTAATTATTTTTCAAAAATAAGACTTTGAGCATTTTCATTTATTATAACTTCAATGAAATTTTTTAATTGATTTGAGGGACACATCAGAACCAATTTTTTTGTTTTGTATTATTTGTTTTTGATTTGATCTATATAGAACTAAGATGACTATGTTAACAACGTAAACAATATGCATTCTAAATATTACATACCATTCTAAATTATCCTCAATGAATATACTAAAAACAACAGCGATAGTTGCTGTTAGTGTCGTTGCGGCATTGGCAATAGCATCGATAATGGGTTTCCAATTGTCGGAAATCACTGCAGAAGAAATAAAGGCACCAGAATACCTCTATGCAGAAGGAGTTTCAATAACTGGAGTCTTCAAATTCCGTGAAGGACCAGAACTAGTACCAATTCAGGTATTTACACAAACAAAGGGATTTCAAAGATCAGAACCCTTCATATTTAGCATACAAAAAATAGTTGGCTTCACTCCGCTTTTGCACAAACATGCAGATGAGTCGTTTCTTTTTAGAAACTCTGAATCTCAAAAGCAGGACTGGAATCCATTTGATGTAGAAGTAATCCTTTCTACAGGTCCATACGAAAAACGTTCTTTCACCTACAATAAATGCTTCATAAAGGATTACAAAGTTAATACCCTTAGGGATAATGAAGAAGGCTATATGAACAAAGGATTCGCAGTAGTTGAAGACATGGTACTAGAATGTAGAGATATGGATATGAACAATGTTTCACTCCAAGCATTAGAGAACGCTAAAAATGATGTAGAAGCACAGACAAAAAGTAGCCTGGATTATCAATTAGAACAAAGACAAATGATAAAATAACAAATTCCAGTAACTTCTTATTTTTTCTTTTTTTATTTTTCTGAAATAACTGATCTTATATTTTCATTAATAACAACTTCAGCAATATCAGTTGAATATTCAATTGTTCGTCGAATATCTTCTAAAACAAATTTTATGACAGATGAATTGGTAGATTCTTTTAAGTTTGACATAAATTCTTTTTCATTTTGGACAGCGTTTGCAGCTTGATCTGCAACTTTTTCTGCCAAAGAATAGTCACTTTTTGTCAAAGCTAGAATAGAATTTTCAAAAATATTGAGTGAGTCACTACTTAGCTGAGTTATAGATTGTAAAATTTTTTTATCAATAGGAGACTGTAAAAATTTTATTCTCTTTGCAATCAAAACAGAATGATCTGCAATCCGTTCAATGCACCTGATTACAGTTCTATATCCTAAACAATCAGATGGTTTTTTCAGCCCTATCTCTAGAAGAATCTCTCCATTCTGAACCGCTTGAGAAAGGTTTCTAAGCATATACAAACTAAATCTATCAACCTCATCATCCATTTTGACAACCTCTTCTGCAGCTTCTTTGTCCATTTTTCCTAATGCATCAATAGCTTCACGATGCATGTTAGAAGTCATAAGATGCATTCTCCGTAGGGCTACGTCAAAGGATAATTCAGGTAATCTGGTAAGAACCTGAATCATAATTGATTCTGAACTTGACTCTACAATTTCCGTGCCAATCATTGAGGATCTTGCAAGTTCTCTTATGGCCCTTGCATGACTTGATTGGATTTTAATTCCCTTGGAACGAATTTCAATGATTTTATATCCTGCAAGATAAATTGCAATTATTTTTCTTTTCAAGGATTCTTCCGAATCATCTTTGCTTATCTCTATTATGGATTTTTTAGCTTCAAATTCATCCATGGTGAAAAGTAATGTTAAAGAGTTATTCGGATTTTTTATTAGAGTAACTTCATCACCAATTTTCATTTTTAGATCGTCGATCCATTTTTTTGGAAGTGAAACAACATATGTTGAACCCCCAGCAAGCTGCAACTTTCTTCTTTGTCGACTATTTTCTATCGTTGCCAATACCTAACCATGTTTGTTTTTAGATATTCTACTGGTTTAGTACATTTTCTATATAGATACCATACAATCTATAGGCTTCATGTAATATACAGTCAGATCATTGTTAAATGATAATTCAGGCAGTTAATTATGTTAAAGAGAGAATTTGGTAAATCACGAGGACGTGGACCTCTTTCTGATAAAATATTCAAAATTGCAGCAACTGTTGCTGGAGCATATGTTCTCGTAGTAATTCTTTTAATGGTTTTTCAGCTAGGTTGGGGCTCAGGACCTATCTGGCATGAAGAGGGAATTGGATTCAT
>JAERMO010000104.1 GCA_016844465.1 Nitrosarchaeum sp.
AACAAGGGTGTTATCATATTATGTCATATGAGTGCTCCTGAAGCCAAATTATCATATGATATGGAAGTTAAGATAGGTAAAACGCAACAACTGTACCAATTATTCTTAGATTGGGCTATTGCCTCTAAATCTGATGGGATTGTTGTAGGGGCAACTTTTCCAAAAATTATTAGATATTGCAGCAAAAAGGCAGGTAAAACACTGAATATCTTTTCACCCGGTGTTGGTATTCAAGGAGGGAGTGCAAAAGAAACCATCTCATCTGGAACTGACTATCTAATTGTAGGTAGAACCATCCTTGAGGATAAAAATCCTGTAAAAATTGCTAAAGATTTACAACTGCAAAGTCTTGGCAAGAAATAATTTTGATTTAGTTAAAACTGATTTAGCGTTATCAAATGTTGTTTTTTCCATCGCGGTTTGATAATCCATCCAAGTATGATCAAGATGTTCATGTGAAATTAAAACTTGTTTAGTTTTTGTCTCTGCCAAGAAAAAAACAACTTTCTTATGAACTAATTCTCCTTTAAATTGAAAATTGTATTCAATCCACTCCTCAAAATCATCCAAAAATGATATATCTGTAATTCCTGTTTCTTCTCTTGTTTCTCTTATTGCTGTTTCATGTATTGATTCACCCTTTTCCATTTTACCTTTAACAAAATCCCAATGTCCTGAAGGATAATGCAATAATAAGAATAAAACTTTGGAATCCTCCTTCCTAAACAACACAATACCTGCAGACGTTTCTTCAATCATTTTTCGTTTTTCCTAATCATTTGCCCAATCTTCTTTTTCTTTCTTGGAATGTTCTAATAGCTCGCATCAAATCAATCTTTCGAAATTCTGGCCAAAATATATCCATAAAGATCAATTCACTGTATGCGCTTTGCCACATTAGAAATCCACTTAATCTTTTTTCACCAGACGTTCTTAAAATCATATCTGGTGATGATTGTGGTAAATATGAAGTGTATAAATTAGATTCTATCTCTTTTTTATTTATGTCATCGACATTTAGTGATCCATCTTTGATCTTTTCAGCTATTTTTTTTACGGCGTCAACTAATTCATATTGTCCTCCATAGGCTAATGCGATATTGAGAAAATGACTGTCATAATTTTTCGTCACATCATCTAATCGTTTTAACACTTCTTTAATTGAATCTGGCAATAGTTCTATTCTACCAATTCCTTTAACTCTCATTTTGTTTTTATGAATTCTGGGATCGTTGTATAATTTTTCTAATCTAATACGAATCAACTCAAAAAGATGTTCTAATTCTTCATCCTCTCTATCAAGATTTTCTGCCGAAAGTGCATACAATGTAATTATCTTAATATCTAATTCTTCACACCAATCAAGGAGCTTTTCTACTGCATCTGCTCCTTTCCAATGACCTGTTTTTACAACAGCTAGATGTCTTTTTGCCCATCTTCTATTCCCATCTAAAATCAAAGCAAGATGATTAGGAATATCGCCGCCACGTATTTCATTTTCAAGTCTTGTTGCATAAATTTTGTATAATCCTGATAATTGGAAAATGGTATCTTTTATCTTGTTCATGCCAAATCACCTTTGATAATCAATACATACTAGATGATATCAGTGTTTTTCAGAAATTAAACTGATAAAAGAAATTCTTATCTAGTCTGATACCATCTCTTGACTTTTGTTTTTTCTATATTTTTTAAAAAGAATAGTAGCTGAGATTAAGGTGGCAGCAAGACCTGCCAACAAAGGTGGGACTAATGTGAATGCACTTTCATCTTTTATCATAATGGTGATAAATTGAGATGTTATGGGATATAATGCGATGAGTACTACAAGTCTTAAAACATCCGTAATCTGTCTTGGAACCCCTCCTATCCAATTACTAAGTAATATTCCAGCAAAGATTGCACCCAATCCCATCCATAAAATTGGTAATGCCCCAGTAACAAATTGACCGATTATAATTTTATCTGTAAATATTGTAATTAATTCAGAATCTTTTTCTACTAATTTCTGATCTACTGAACTAATTCCAGCTGGAATTGATGATAGAATTAATAAAACTCCTGCGACCATTGTAAATATCCTGATAAATCCCATCGGAGTAGGCTTTGTTAAATTAGACCATGCTCTATCTATGTCAAAAGCTCTAATTAAAAATGCTGCACCAGCGATACTTATTAACACTGCAAATATTTCTTGCGTATACCCAATAATTGTTCCAATACCTCCAATCAACAAAAGCATTCCTGGAACTCCCAAGAAAAATTTAGAATATTTTGAATCATATGCTAACATTCGTAGATATTTTCCAAAAACTGCATAGGAATACTCTACACTTCTACTCACTTTCATCACCACTCGTTGAACAGAAACAACCGCAAGTACATTTTGAACAACTGGGATGACACTTTCATCGTCTTCCCCGTCTGATACGATAACTGCACCATTCGCAGAAAATACCTCCAATACTTTTTTTATTTCAATTAGAATTTTTTCGTCTGCTTGCACTCCTCTCTCTTTGATCCCCGCCACAGTTACAACTTCGACTTGGTATCCCTTGCTTATCAGATCTTCATATGTTTTAATTGCAGCAAACATTGAATTAGAGTCTGCATCTTCCGGATCTTCCAATGCCAATCTCTGCGCTGCCTCGATACACGCGTTTCTTCCAACCACTGGAGTGATAATCCCTGTTTTTTCACCTATGTCATTATCTCGGTCAATACAAATAACTAGTAATTTGTTAGCAGTGGATGCACTGACGTCTTTTTCTATTTTGTCAGATCTCTGAGGCATTCTTTTTCTAATCACTGAATTGCTTTTTAACGATTTCCAACTTTTAAAAATATTATAATTCGGTTTTGAGCCTACTTAGGTCTTAATGCATCTGATTTAATGATTAATTCACGTGATTCTGATTTTAGCAACTCTATTTTCTGCAAAATTTCAGTATCTGTATTATTATTTTTTATCATATTTGCTACTACTTTTGTTTCTATGATATACGAGTTGAATTTTTTTAGAGCCTCCATATGGCTAATATAGCTATCTTGCCATTCTTTTGGTGGTTTAGATGTCACAAATTCACTAATCTGGGCAGTAACTTGTGATGATGTGATATCTGATATCGTAATATAATCGTCAGGTAAAGTTTTTCCATCTAAAAGATTTTGAAATTCAGTTTCAGTCGACTCTTGTAAAACTTCCTGGATTTTCTTTGCACCATCAATATAATTTTCAAAATCTGATACTACCAAAGTCAAAGGGGTTTCTTGAGGAATGACCCAAAAGATAAAACTAGATGCAGTAATTGCGACTAAAATAACCACTGTAATAATAATCCCTTTTTTTAAGACCATTTTGTATTATCATAATTACGGTGTTTATAACTGTCCACCTTACAAAATCTTGCCTCTTATCGAAAAATTATAAAAAAAATCAATGCAAATACAGTTTTTCTCAGAAAAATTGAAGAAAAAACTATATTTATTGAATTTTTTATAATATGGTATTTCTGAATTGCCAAAAATTTACAGTCATCTAGTCTATAGTTAAATAATTTTCACAGGCTCTTCCTAAATACCACCAAGTACGAGGTTTTCTAGAATGGTAGAAGCATATTGCGTAAAATGCAGAGCTAAAAGGGAAGTCAAAGA
>JAERMO010000105.1 GCA_016844465.1 Nitrosarchaeum sp.
TAATATCACAAACTAGCTTCTCTGTAGGTGATGAAATTATTGTAGATGATATCCTAGAAGATAGTACTCTTAGTCTTACTACTGATAAATCTCAATATCTTCCTGGAAGTACTTTGCTGATAACGGGATTTACTACCAAAGCAATTCCATTTGAAGGTTTAAAATTTAATGTAAAGGATCCAAATGGGAAAATAATTTTTACCGGTAGTTTGTATCCTACTAACGGAAAATTTTCAACTAATGTGTTTCTTACTACGGTAAATCCTGTTTATGGAAAATATCAGATAATTGGTGAGTATTTTGATAGATCAGCACTTGCATCTTTTGAAGTAATCAAAGACATTAAAGAAGAACAGGCAGTATCTCTGTGGACAGATAAAGAGGCATATGCTTTAGGTGAAACTGTTACAATTACTGGTAGATTAAACAATGTGTGGGTTGGCTTTATGGATTTAGAAATTATTCAGACCAAAAATGCGGCACTTGCTACAAGTGCACTAGGTGGCGGTAATTCTGGATTTAAAATTTCAGATATAGTAAAAATATCTGGCGATGGCTCTTTTACATATTATTTCAAAATACCTGACAGCAATATCCGATTGGGAGACTACAAAATTTCTGTTTCAAAAGAGGTTGGTTTTGCATCAAAAACTATTCGTGTTGTCATAAATCCTAGTGAATATGTTGTAAGTACTGATCCCCTTTCACTTTCGACAGATAAGGTGATTTATGATTTAGGTGATGTCATGACAATTAATGGTTTTATTGCAAATATTACTAGTAGTTCAAGCTTTCAAACATCATCAGTAAACATTTCAATATTTCATGAAGATGGAAGTCCTTTAGAAATTGTTATTCTTCCTGGTCATGCAACAAGTAGTGATTCAACGTTTGCATATACATTAACTGCAATCCCTGACTCTTCTGGAAGATTTTCAGTTCAAACAAATATCATGCAAAATGTTTTTACTGAAGGATCTTATAAAATAAAAGCCGAATACCGTGGACTTACAAAAACCACAACTGTTGGAATTGTAGATCCTTTAAAATTAAGTGATGGTCCATTACTTACTTTGGATAAATCAGTTTATGGTTTAGGTGAATCTGTTCTTTTGACTGGATTGCTTCCTCCAACTGGCGATAACTCAGTAAAAGGTTCTCTCACAAAACCTGACGGCAGCATAGTTAATTTTGGTGCTACTGTTGATAATCAGCGATTTTCTTGGTCTTGGATTGCACCGATCACTGAAAAGCCTCTATCTATAAAACTAGATGACCGTTCCACATCTAAAACCAATTATGGAATTTACAAAATTCATGTCTCAACTGCTTCTTATGGTAAAGACATTTTCTTCAAAGTTTCTGCTGATCCTGAAAACGATTCTTTGTCTTTAGTTCCCCTGTATGTCTCGACTGAAAAATCTCTGTACAAAGCTGGAGAAAAATTAAAGGTAATTGGTAATATCATTAAAAGAGAACAAGGTTCCCAAGGATTGGTAATTCCAGAAAGAGTCATAATAAAAGTTGTTGACGGTAAAACTCCCTTTAAACAAATTCATGAGGCATCTGTTTATCCTGATCAGGGTGGAAATTTCCAGAGCTTATTTGAATTGCCAATAACTGTTTTCAGTGAAGGTGAATACAAAGTAAAAGCATTGTATTCAAGCAAACAAGCTGAATCTACATTCACTATTGCAAATGATTACTCTTTTGGTTCTGATGAAAAATTATCTCTTTTACTTGTTACCGACAAATCTGACTACTATCCCGGTGACTTGGTAACTGTATCTGGTAAGCCAAATAAGCTAATTTATCTTGAAAAATTTGATGTCAGTGTAATTCAGAAAATAGATGGTGAAATAACATGTGGTTCATTTTACTGTGGTAAACACGTAGGCCCTGTTACTACTATTAGGCCTAGTTCTTCTGGTTCATTTTCACACCAAATTCAATTATCTGATTCTCCCTCAAGTGTAGGTTCATACGAAATTACAGTAGATGCTGGTTTTGAAACAAAATCTTTGATGTTTGATGTCGTAGAAAAACCTATTATCTTAGAATCTGAAAAATCACCTTTAACTATAATTGAAAAAGTCAACAGAATTTTGGAGAATAAAACATCTATTACTACAAATGAAAAAACCATAGATGATAATCAGGTATTACCACGTGTACTTTCTGGTTCATTACTTACTGCAAAAGCTGATCAGTCTGATGTTAATCTCAGAATTTCTTCTGAATCTGGAGTTTGTATTATTGGTCCTGATGAAAACTGTCTTGTAAAAGACTCTACTAAAAAACCAGGACAAATCTACGAATCTGTTTCAGTAGATGGAGTTAATCTAAAAGTTAGATATAGTGGTCCGGATGTATATCTTGAGAAATTTGACATACTCCCAGAGTCATCTACAGACTTTCTGCCTAATGTAACCTGGAATGTAGATGTAATCAAAGATGATCAAGCATCTAGATTCTATTACAAAATTAACTACAAGATACTAGAGTAAGTTCAAAATACTATCATTTCATATCTAATTCTATGAATCTTCAGGTTTTGATGTTTTATCAGGATGATCCAAAAAAATGTACCGCAGCAAAAATGGTTAAATTTGGAATTGCAAAAAATATCAAAAAAATAGGAAATAAAGGACTTGTCTTAGATCCTTTTTCTGAAAAAACCCTTTTACCTAAAGACAAATCTTTGATAAATTCAATAGTTGGAATTGATTGCTCCTGGACTCTTGCTGATCAGGCATTTTCAAAAAAATTTAGTGGCATCAAAAGAAAATTACCTCCATTGCTTGCTGGCAATCCCGTTAATTACGCAAAATTCAATAAACTTACTACTGCTGAAGCACTATCTGCCTCATTATTTATTTTAGGTTTTAGAGATGAGGCACTTGCAATACTTGATAAATTCAAGTGGGGGCATACTTTTTACGAATTAAACCAAAATCTTTTGGATGAATATTCTAAATTAGAATCTGAAGATCAAATTGATGTCATTCTAAAAGAATATGGCATATCTGATTAATAATTAACGATGTTTTCTTTTTTTAATGTATATTGCAGTTGCCACAATGATTGTTATGGGTACAATTAGCCATATCACATCAAAAGAATTATTTTTATTAAATTCTATATCGTCTTGATTTATCTCAGGCAGTACTCCTTTGTTTTCCACTACCAAGAAACTCGTAGAATAGTAATCTGGTTTTAATACTGAATTAGAAATGGCAAATATTTTTAGATCTTTTGCACCTGTTCCTAGTTTTTCTATTTTTTCTCCTGGAATCTTAATCATAGTGGAATTTTTATCTACTTTAATTAATTCTGATAATGTTGAATTTCCATTACTGTCTGTCAGAAAATAAAGAATTGAATCCGTCTGTAATGTTTCTACGCTTATCTCTAATTCAGTTCCTTTTTGAATGATATCTGGCGAATTTACATTTGTTATTTTTGGAAATTCTGTTTTTTCAAATTCTGACCAGTGTCCTAACTTGAAGGGATACGTTTCATCATCAAAAGCATTGACAGTAATAGTTCTTGATTCTGGTGAATACACACTAAGGTAAAATGGACCATTGCTAATCACTGCATGATTGTTTACTTTAACCCATTCTGATGATGCAGTATACCTACTATC
>JAERMO010000106.1 GCA_016844465.1 Nitrosarchaeum sp.
GATCTGGCCCCATCACAGCCAGTGCACTTTCAAAAGAACTGGATATAGACAGAGCGCGAATGTATAGAACTGTAGACAAGATGGTTAGCAGAAACATTATCTCAACTACAATTTCCAGCCCTAAATTATGCATAGCGGCAGATCCAAAAGATGTACTGAATATGGCATTAAAAAAGAAACAAGATGAGGTAAATAGAATCAAAAACAATGGAGCGGCAATTATTGAAAAAATCAACAAAGAGTTTACCACAAAACCAGGAACAAATGTTCCAACTTTCAGAGTTGTTCAGGGTAGAAATAACATTTATGCAGATATTGCCCAAATGATCGAAAATGCAACTGGTATTGTCTATATTGCAACCACACTTGAAGACATATCAAGAATGTATCACAGTGAAATACCTGAAAAAATAAAGACTTGTGAAAAGAAGGGTGGTGAAGTTAGACTGATTGTAGAACTGGACGACCCAAAACTAACTTCATTTGTAAAAAGATTCAATGCGAGTGAAACTAAAGTTTGTAAACTTCCATCAAAAGGAAGAATGGTAGTTCAAAAAGATCAACAAATGATAATGTCGGATTCATCAATCGCATATCAAATGTCCACAAATTCAGAATCAGATTTTTCTTTGTGCACAAATTCATCTGAGATGGTAAACAACATTCACAGCCTTTGTAGTTTATTGTGGGAAACTGCACAGCCACTCAAAACATTAAATTTAAAAAATTAGTGAACAAACAAAATAGGCTCACAAACAAAATAGTCTCACAAACAAAATAGGCTCAAGTTGTTTGTCAATAATATTAGTAGAAATCAATAAAAAGCGATCATTTCCAATGTTGGTAATGGCAGTTAAATTAGTTGATGAAAATAACCTAAGGGAACTTCCTGATGAAGAACGTTTTACAGCATGTGTCGATATTTTAAAAAATGAAAAAGACGAGTCAAAACGCTGGGATGCCGTATGGCTCATAGGAGAATTAGCAGAAAATAAAAAACAGGGTGATCCGATGTTTGATAAAGTTTCAGAAATGATTGAATTTGTTATCAAACACGATAATAACGGAGTCGTAAAACACGAAGCTTGTTTTCAAATCGCTGCAAGAAATATGAGGAAAAAAATCCCCGTACTAGTAAATGCCGCATTACATGACAAAAGCGTTCTTACACAACATGAAGCAATTGAAGCACTTGGGTTAATGCGTGCATTTGAAGCAGAAGAATTAATTAAAAAAGCATTAAAAGATCCTAGTGTAGATGTGAGAGAAACAGCAGAATTTGTTCTAAAAAGATTCAGCAGATTAAAAGATCAGGGTGAATATCGTCCCTATGAGATATTATAATTACAAGTTATGCCATTAATAAAATTCATTTCACAGCATATGATGAGGAAAGTAAAATAAATGAAAGCAGATCTCTGGGGAGGATTATGTGACAAATGCAAACATACATCATGTTGCAATGATTATGTCACTCCATTTTTAACCCCCAATGAATTTGAGAAAATTAAGAAAACAGGTCATGAAAATTTTGCAGATGATGTTGTTATAAACGACATTAAAGGATACGCACTAAGAAAGAAGTCAAAATCAGAAGAATGTGTTTTTTGGGATAAAGAAAAAGGATGTACAATTTATCAAGAGAGACCTTTTGATTGTAGGTTATTCCCATTTGATATTTACAAAATAGATGGAGAGTATACTTGGATTGTATATTCATGCAATAAGGATTCGGATTGGAGTTGGTCAGAAGAAATTTTAAAGTCACTTGAAGCAGAAATAATAACAGATGACGTCATTAAACACATAGATGCTTTTTCAGATCTAGGGAGATTGGACGCATCAGACAAATCATATGAGTTCATCAAGCTCAGAAAAGTTAATCATGAGTTATTTAAAACAAAAATAAGGATCAAAGATAGTTAAATGGACAACGATGTAGTAGCAGAAAAACTAGAAAGCCCTGTAAACTATAAGGTATTTGCATTAATTGCCGTTCTTGTAGTAGGATTTCACATTGCGGTAAACACGATAGAAGAATCAGACGCATTGGTCTATGGTTTTTCAATGATACTTCCAGTAACTCTATTCATTTTTAGTTTTATTACTGCAAAGAGATATGCTGGAACTCTAGTATACTCTAGAGCATATAAAATGCTAGGAATTGCATTTATTGGGATATTTTTAGGAGAATTCACTTATTTTGTATATGAACAATTTTTGGAGATTGATCCATATCCTTCGATTGGAGATATTTTCTTTTATTTGTTTTATCCAATGGCAGCGCTTTATTTAATAATCAATATTAGATTTTTTTCTCCAAAAATAAACAAAGTTGGAATACTCATCCTAGTTGGAATCCCCCTAGTTATTACATTGACGTACTTCTTTTTGACAATTTCTGAGGATAATGGTTTTGACTTTTTTTACGGAGTTGCTTTTGTTGCGGCCTCATCAACAGTATTGGGTCTTTCAATCCACACATTTAGAATATTCAGAGGAGGCCTGATAGGTACAGCATGGTTAGTTCTAGTCTTTGGAATTATTTTACTAGTTGCTGGAGATACATGGTACTATTACATTGAGGTGTATGAAACCTATTCAATAGATGATCCTGTCAATCTATTGTGGTATGCAGGATACTTGATCATCCTTTATTCATTATACAAACATAAAAAATCACTTTAAGTTACTAATTGATACCAAATTATTGTTCTAGATAAATTGAAATTAAATCTTGAAAATATTTTTATTTGTATGTCAGATTAGTTTTTTAGTCGTACAGCCCAATTAGTGAACAAACTAATATTGAATGATTTGTAAAATAGTGCTTTCACTCAATGAACTCATTTTTAATTGAACTTTTACAACTATGTTTTTTCTCTCTATATCCATTTTCACATTATTAAAGACGGTTTGATATTTTTGTATTTTTTTACCGTCAGATGATACTGCATACCCATTTGAAATTAATAATCCGTTATCTATCAGGTAATGTATTTTTCGATAACCGGAGGTTTGGGGGATTTTACAATTATTCAAAATATCAGATATGATAAGAGGTTCATCCATACCTGCTTCCAATATGGCCTTTTTATCATCATCTGCAAATGATTCAAGAAATATTTTAGCCAAAGATTGATCTTGAATGACAACCCAATTATCAGATGACTTAATTGATTGATCCAAGTTTATTATATTCCCTACAAATTTTGATTCTATTCCATCAGCACCTGCTCCAAAAAATTCCCTCAAAACACTATCAAGCTTGTAAAAGTCCTTAATTGCCTGTACAACGCCCATCCCATGTCGTTCCATCAAGCGTTGCTCGATTTTGTTTAGTGTTGTCTTGCCAAGATTTATTTCGATTGATTTACGTAGAGACGGCGCAAGTAAATTATCCAAACTATTTTGCAATATCAAATTCCATCCAGCATAGATAATAAACCGATTTATCTGTCATTTCCAAAAATGACAATATTGTATATACAAGAATAAATGAAATTTGATGTAGAATTATCAATGAGGTGAATGGCAAACAAGGAATTCATTTGAGATTAGCAATGTATGAGGCAGATTATTGTAGGCTCGATTAGTTTCAAATTCTTTTGCCAGATAAGAGAATATTATTAAGATGGCCGTAGCTGCTGCACTATCAGCACTAATTCATACAGTTTCAAAGCCATTGTTAGAAACTGGAAACAATCAGGTAGAGATCAACCCTATAGTATTGACATTTTTAGTTTATTTTATCTGTGGGATTTTTTTTACTCCGTTAGCACAAAAAACAAAGTCCGTTTCTAAATTTAAAAGAACGGACGTCATATTTATGATATTAATTGGGTTGGCAGAAGTAGCTGCATTAATCACATATTTTTATGGATTAAGTGATTCAACTGCAGTCAATGCTTCAATTTTTAGTAACAGTGAAGTTATTTTTGCACTAGTTTTTGCCATTTTAATATTTAAAGAAAGATTACACATTAAGGAATACATTCCGTTTTCTATGATTGTAATAGGAATGATGCTAATACCAATAGGCGATGATCTGTATCAGCATAATTTTAGATTAAGTAGTCTTGTGATAGGCGATGTACTAATAATTCTTTCAGGGTTGCTGTTTGCTATTGACATAACACTTTGTAAATATATTGGAGAACGATTTGATATAAAGAGAATCGCCCAAATTGTGTCATTCATCGGTGCGGCAATTACAATTTCAATAATCGTAATTTTTCAGATTCCTTTTAATGTGGAATGGTCACAGTTGCCGGGTATTTTCATAATTTCAATATTGGGTACTGGAATGTCCACAGTATTTTTCTTGTTTGGTTTGCGGCTAATCGGTGCAGTAAGAGCAGTATTATTGTATTCAACTACGTCTGTGTTCGGGGTAGCATTTGCAGGGGTAATTCTTTCTGAAGCAATTACAATTACCGACATTTTATCATTGTCTCTAGTTCTCGGAGGAATATTTTTCTTGAGATATAAACTCGTAGAAGCCAAAGTAGTTGAAACAAAGAGCACCTATATGGCAAATAATTATCCAACAGACGATGTGTATATGGTTTTAGATAGAAAGACCGCGTCGGTTTTAAAGTCAATTCAAATTGCTCAACTCCAAAGAAAACTAAAGACATCCTATTTCCAAGATTGATAATGACTAACTTATGAGATACAATATTTCCAGTTAAGGAAATCAATTAGCCAAAATTATTAGAAATGCCTATAAAATCATCAAATCAGCGATTCGTCACTAACTTCGATTGGTTTTCTGCCCATAAAACCTGAATCCTTTTCATGCCAAAATTTGATTTCAGTTTCACCGTATTTCCAACAAAGCCAAACCTCTTCATCAAACCGTTTAGATGGAAAATCAAGTAAGCCTTCCTCGATGCTTTTAACGGAAACGCCCGTGTTTTCAAGTATTTCCAGGGTCCCAAAAAATTTAGTCATTGCAGAATTTAGTTTTTGTTTTATGGCAATATAGTCTTCAAAGGAATTTCTAGTCGCAATGCTCATTTGAAGGTCTTGTTCTAATTTTGCAACAATGTTTTTTTTTGCCAAAGCAAGTTCAAATTTTTTGATTACGTCAGGCAACGCCTGATTTGCCTCATTTGTTGTAAAATATGAAAACATGTAATATCCACCATATTCTTTATTAAAAATCTTAGGTGTAAAAGCGGACGCTCATCTATAAATACAAAATATCTTTCCACTTAAAAAAGAAAACTAACCTCGTCATAGCAACTTTCATACCCACAACAGGAAGTGTCATTTCCAAATTTGACAATTGGGTTGCTTTATTATCTCTAGATTATCAGATTTGATAATGCAAAACAATTGCGACATGCTTGCGCCATCATTACGCAAATATATTGAAGAAAATCTAGGAAAAACAACACTAAACAAAATCGAGCAACGCTTGATGGAACGACATGGGATGGGTCTAGGCCAGGCAATTAAAGAGTTTTCTAAACTTGATGAAATTCTTAAAGAAATTTTTGGAGCTGGAGCAGTAGAACTAGATTCATTCAAAATAACATTATGGAACAATCAACTAATAATGTGGAGAACTGGTCTGCGCTCAAGGAATTGCTGGTATCATCCATACAGAAATCTATTGAAGACAATCTTGGAAAATCTACATTAAATAAAATAGAATGCCGATTGATGGAACTGCACCACTTTAGTGTATCTCAGTCTATCGAAGAGTTTTCCAAGTTTGATGGTGTGTTGAGAGAATTTTTTGGAGCAGGTGCAACAGGACTAGAATCAAGATTCATTCAAAATAATATAATCAAAACAGAATCATTAAAGAAAGGCTTTGGTAATTTGACAGTTCAAGAACAATCTTTGGCTAAAGAGTTCTTGAAACCATTTGCAGAAAATGACAAAAAAATGCTATTGGAATTATTCTCAATCAAACAGTTAGTATAGAGTATTTTTTCCTTATGAATTACAAGACATGCAGTAGTGCTTAGAGTTAGCAATAAAAGACATTATTTTTTAAAATTATCTTTGGCAGAAATAACATGACCGAATCCACATAGAAATTTTACATTGTGATGATTTCTAGGATTTTGAGTCAATTGCAGCCAAACTTTTTTGCCCACGGCTCATCAGAAAATTCACTTGTTTTGCAAAACTGTTTTAGAATATTTGCATGGTTGTTGTATAGCAGTTCAGAATTTAGTACTTTACCTGAACAAGTTACTTTTCCAAGCAGTCTATCAAATTTGTCATACGGTTGCAAATCATCCTGGTCTATGAGTATCATAGAACCGACAGGACACAGAAATCTTGTAAAATCAGTTGCTTCTGTAAATCCAGCGTTATTTTTTTCAGGAGTATTTGTAAGAGATAGTCTAATTCTATATGATTCTGAGTATAACGTGTCACCATCAACTATTTTTGTTACAATTTCAGTATCACAAATTTTGTTTCCTTTACAGTATTGTTCTGGAGTTACGGTAATTTTTTTCTCAGGTTTTATCTGAACAGAATTTTCCACATATGATGATTTATTTTGGGTGGACGTTGCTAGTGGTACCTCTTTCTCTGGCGTTATTTGTGATATTGCTTTTGGAGGATCACGTTTAATTGTAATAGGTTTTTGTGCTTCATTTTGTTTTTGTATTTCAAGTTGTTGCATAATTGCAAGTGATATGGTCAAGCCAACAAATAAAAGAATAATTGCAACAATAACAAATTTACCATTCATGAATTTTCTACATCCAGACCGAAGTTAAGGATTATGAAATTAAAAAGATGTGA
>JAERMO010000036.1 GCA_016844465.1 Nitrosarchaeum sp.
GAACATTCATCCTTTCGTCGGGCTTGTAGATTCTTTCTTCAACATTCATCTCGATTTTTTCTATTATTGGTTTGAATAGTCTTTCAAAAACTTCCAGCTCAGATTCTGCCTGTATGGGAAAGGTTACTGAATCACATTCAAATGAAATTGGTCTGTGTCTATTTCCAATTATGTGACCTAATAACACAAGTAATTCAAAAGAATCTTTCACTTCCTTTGTTTTAACTGTGATGACTTTCTCTGGAATCTGATCAATCACCACAAAATTTTCACCTTGCTTGAGAATATCCCCATGTTGCAACCTGGAACCACGTTCCAATATTATGGCAATATCAGTACCTTTATCAGTTGTTCTACGGAGTCTGTTTTTTTCTAAATCATTACGTAACATTTGTAGTTTTTCGAATACATTTCCCTTTAGAATCTGTGATCCTTTTTCGGTAAAAATATTTCCTACAATTGAGGCTGAGGTTAACACGTAAAATCTATTTGCCTACTCAAAGTTATCTTTTTGTATTTTAGATGCTTGCTGACTACATCTTTTTGCATCAATTTCTGCAAATATCTTTTTGGTTCGGGCATAAATTACATATGATTCTAAAATCTTTTACAGCATTACAAGTTTAGTCTTACAGCTGCTTTTTGCAGTGTTGTACAGGGTGGAATTTTGGACAAACCGAGGTAATTTTGTACGCCCATATACTTGTCTAAAAAATCTATGAACACACAATAACTCTTTGACTCGTATTAGCGGGGTGCAAGTAAGATGAGATGTTGTCATACCGTGTACATGTGATTGAAAGTCCTGTGTTGGTCTGTGATATTCTCACCCAATCATCTGCCTTATACAGTAAGTAATTTTCACCTTTCGAGATGATTTCATAAAATACTGCAATTGGTATGTAAAATGGTTCTGATGATCTAATGTGATCTAGAATCTTATCAAAAATCTGTGGTTTCTACACAGTCTTAATAAATAGAATGCATTCATACTATAGCAATGATGTTTACTCCCAAAGATCTTGATAAACTCAGTATTTTTGTTGCAGCACAATTGGCACAGAGAAGAAAGGAGAGAGGTTTGAAGCTAAATCATCCAGAGGCAGTTGCCTTGATCACAGATCATATACTTGAAGGTGCACGTGATGGAAAAATGGTTTCAGAGCTTATGATCTCTGGAAATAAAGTACTAAAAAAAGATGATGTATTACCCGGCGTATCTGAACTAATTCATACTATTCAAGTCGAGGCCACATTTGAGGACGGAACAAAACTTGTAACAGTACATAATCCGATAGTGTAATAACATTATACCTGGAGAATATTTCATTTCAGACCAACAAATCATAGCTAATGAAAATAGAAAGACTGTCAAAATTCTAATAACAAGTACTGGTGATAGACCTATACAGGTAGGATCACACACTCATTTTTTCGAGGTAAACAAAGCTCTATCTTTTGCCAGAAACGATTCCTATGGATTTCATCTAAACATTCCTGCAGGTACATCGGTTAGATTTGAGCCAGGTGACTCTAGAGAAGTAGAACTTGTAGAATATGCTGGAAAAAGAATTGTTTTTGGGTTTTCTGGATTGGTCAACGGGAATTTGGATGAAAAAAGGGCTGAGGCAATGAACAAATCAAAGGAAAGAGGTTTCAAATCGTGACTCTGAAAATACCTCGAAAGACATACGTCGATCTTTTTGGTCCTACAGTAGGTGACAAAATAAGACTTGCTGACACTGATTTGATAATTGAGATTGAAAAAAATCTTCTTGTGTATGGAGATGAAGTGGTTTTTGGAGGAGGAAAAAGTGCTAGGGATGGAATGGGTCAAGCAAGTGGTGTAAAAAGAGAAAACTCGCTTGACCTTGTGATTACAAATGCAATCATCATGGACCCAATCTTGGGCATAGTCAAGGGGGATATTGGAATCAAAGATGGGGTTATCGTAGGAGTAGGTAATGCTGGAAATCCAAACATAATGGATAAAATTGATATGATTATTTCATCAAACACCGAAGTAATCTCAGGGGAACATACAATTTGTACTCCAGGTGCTGTCGATACTCACATTCATTTCATTTCACCACAGCAAGCCATACATGCAATTTGCAGTGGAACCACTACAATGATTGGCGGAGGAACAGGTCCTGCAGATGGTACCAATGCAACCACCTGTACTCCTGGCTCTTGGAATATTCAAAGAATGATTGAGGCAGTTGATGATCTTCCCCTGAATTTTGGTTTCTTGGGGAAAGGAAATGATTCTCAAGAGACAGCACTAATGGAGCAAATAGAAGGCGGTGCGTGTGGTTTAAAGTTACATGAAGATTGGGGTACAACACCAGCCACTATCGATTCTGCACTAAGGGTTGCTGATAAAACTGACACTCAAGTGGCAATTCACACTGATACATTGAATGAATGCGGATACGTGGATGACACCATAAACGCAATAGCTGGCAGAACCATTCACACATACCACACTGAGGGTGCTGGAGGAGGTCATGCACCAGACATAATGAAGATCGCTGGTGAAAAAAATGTTTTGCCGTCATCAACAAATCCAACAAGACCGTTTACAGTCAACACCCTATCTGAACACCTGGATATGATGATGGTATGTCATCATCTCAACCCATCTGTTCCTGAGGATGTATCTTTTGCAGAATCAAGAATTAGAGGTGAAACAATAGCGGCTGAGGATGTCTTGCATGACATTGGAGCTCTAAGTATGATGTCCTCTGATAGTCAGGCAATGGGTAGAGTAGGTGAGGTTACAACAAGAAATTGGCAAACTGCAGATAAAATGAAAAAAATGACGGGCAGACTTGCACAAGAATCTGGAGAAAACGATAACCTAAGGGTCAAGCGATACCTTGCCAAAATTACAATAAATCCAGCAATCACACATGGAATATCGCAATATGTGGGATCGTTAGAACCTGGAAAAATTGCCGACATTGTAGTTTGGACACCGCAATTTTTTGGTATCAAACCAAAATTGATAATCAAGGGAGGGATGATTGCATATTCTCTAATGGGAGATCCTAATGCATCTATACCCACCGTAGAACCAATCTCGTATAGACCTATGTTTGGGTCTATTGGGGGGGCAAAGTATTCTACCTCAGTTACGTTTACATCACAAATTGCTCTTGATTTGGGGCTATCCTCTAAAGTCAAAATCAGTAAGAGGCTGGTCCCAGTGAAAAATTGTAGAAATATTGGCAAGAAAGATATGATTTACAATAATCTCACACCAAAAATTGAGATCAATCCTGAAACTTACGAGGTTAGAGTAGACGGAAAGATTGCTACAGTCGATCCAGCTGACAGAGTTGCACTCGCAAGATTATACAATCTTTTCTAATCGTAAATCTTCCTATATCTATCCAATACCAATCAACTTGTCAAGGAATGGAACCAGAATTACAAGACTTTAGCATCACATTAAAGTTCTAGAAAAAAACAACGTGATCACAAGGAGAAAAATACTGTATTGCGTATTTTAAATCTTCATTTTTGGAAGCCAATATGGAGACACGAAGAAACTGAATGAAAACTGGATAAAAGTAAATAAAAGATCAGGAGATGCTTCTCTTTAGATGGAATCTAATTCACTAGTGTTGTCTATTGTTTCAATTGTGAATATGATGGTGCTTGGAGTATTGATTTTCATTTTTGGAAAAATGTATGTCAAAACTAGAGCGCAGCTTCCGTTAGGTATGATTGTTGTTACGGGTATGTTGTTTCTTCATAATATCATTGGAGCATTCGCATATTTTTCAATGGATCAAATTTTTTCACAGGGGGTATTTCCATACATGTTGGGAGTAGGTATTGCAGAACTTACAGGATTATTGATCTTCTTGAAAATTACTTTGGACTAATCTTAGTTTAATTGTAGTGAAAAATTAATAATTTTGTGTTAAAAAAATATCCCGAATATTTTATGCTGAACAAAAATATTCTTATTGCTTTTGCAGTATCACTTGTAATCTCTGCTATTGTTGCTCATATTTTATCTGATCAGAAAGATTTTCTTAATACCACTTATACGTTAACTGTTGATTTCATGGTTTATTTTTCTGTGCTTGTAGGTTTGTATTATTTTGATAATCGAAAAAAATACTTACTCAAATCCGGTCGAACTGATAAATCAAAACTTCGACATGATCTAATTAAAATAATTACTTCACTTGGAATAGGAGAAGTTGTTTATACTATAGTAAGATGGTTTTTACAATATTATTTTCTAAAACTAAACTATGACGCTTATCTTGCTTCTATTGCATCGCAAGTTATATCTATAATAATTTGCTTGCTAGTAATTAATCTAAGTGTAAAAATGACGGGGCTGTATAAAGATGGGAATTAGTGTTTATGTAGATGGCTCTGGGGGTCCGAAGGGAGGTTTTGGTTATTTTGTAAAAGAGACGGGCGAGTCTTTTTATGAAAAAAAACCAGAAATTACAAACAATCAGGCTGAATACATGGCAATTATCGCAGCACTTAAAAAATTTGCAGATTCTGGTGAAGAAATAATAATTTTCAGCGATTCAAAAAATACCATCTCTCAACTGAATCATGAATTTGCAATAAATAACGAAAAATTACGTGAACTTGCACGTGAGGCTTGGACAATAACGGGAAAAATTTCTAGACTAACTTTTTTATGGATTCCACGAAAAGAAAATTTAGCAGGAAAGATGCTAGGAAGCTAAAAACTAGAGATCAGAAATTTTTATGAATAACTTTATTATACAAAATACTTAAACTCACGTTAGCGTGGCCGAATCTGTTTTTCTCTCACCAAAATCTATAGCGATTATCGGTGCATCTGACAAACGAGGTAGTGTTGGGGCAACCATCACATCAAACATTATGAATGGCTTCAAAGGTACAGTTTTTCCTGTTAGTCCATCTAGACCTACGGTATTTTACAAAACTGCTTACAAGAGTGTTTTAGATATTCCAAAACCTGTTGATCTTGCAGTGATTGTTATCAACAATCTTTTGGTTGCATCTGTTTTAGAAGAATGTGGAAAGAAAAAAGTTAGGGGTGTAATAATTATCACTGCTGGTTTTAAAGAAGTTGATGAAGAAGGAGCAAAAAGAGAGCAGCAGATAAAAGATATTGCTAAAAAATACAACATCCAAATAATTGGTCCAAATTGTCTTGGTGTCATGAATCTTGATCCAAAGACCATGATGAACTCGACTTTTCTTAAAGTTACACCGAAGTCTGGCAAAATTGCACTTGTTTCACAGAGTGGTGCAATATGTGCAGCACTAGTTGAAGATGCCAGCGCTCAAGGAATTGGATTTTCTGCAGTAATTAGTATGGGAAATAAAGCTGCAATGAACGAAGTCGACATTCTCAAGATTTTAGCTAATCATAATCAAACCAAAGTCATTGTAATGTATCTTGAAGATATGGGAGATGGGCAAGAATTTCTTAAAGTCTGTAAAAATATTACAAAAAAACTCAAAAAACCAGTTCTTGTTCTTAAATCTGGTCGTAGTCCAGAAGGTGCCAAAGCAGCAATGTCTCACACTGGCGCTCTGATGGGTTCAGATGAAATCTATGATGCTTTGCTAAAACAATCCGGTGCAATCCGTGTTGATACAATGGAGGAGCTATTTGATTATGCAACTGCATTCTCCAAACAACCACTTCCTTCAGATGGCGAACTTGTAATTGTATCAAATGCTGGAGGTCCTGCAATTATCTCAACTGATGCATGCTCTAGACTTGGAATTAAAATGGCAAATATTGATTCTATTCGTTCAAAGATTGATGCGGTAATCCCTCCTTGGGGAAGCTCACGTAATCCAATCGATATTGTAGGAGATGCTGATTTTAATAGATTCAGCAACGTTTTGGAACGTGTCTTAACACATCCTAATGTAGGATCTGTAATTTCAATGTGCACTCCATCTGGAACTCTGAATTATGATAAACTAGCAACAGTAATTGTTGCAATGTCAAAAAAATACAAAAAAACAATGCTTGCAAGCTTGATGGGATTAGACGAAGGAATTACAAATCGAGAAATTCTAGCTGCAGGTGATGTTCCATATTATACATATGCAGAAGGGGCAATCAGGACACTTGGTGCAATGCTGAAATTCTCAAATTGGATTAAATCTCCGGAAGGAAAAATTACAACATTCAAAGTTGACAAACTAAAAGCAAAGAAAATTTTTGACAAAGCCAAAAAAGAGAAACGACCAAATCTTTTGGAAGAAGAAGGACAACAAGTTCTCAAAGCATATGGATTACCCTTACCACAAAGTGCGCTTGCAAAAACGGAAGCAGATGCCATAAAGATAGCAAAGCAAATTGGTTATCCTGTTGTAATGAAGATTGTTTCACCACAAATTATTCACAAGTCAGACGCTGGCGGTGTTAAAGTAAACCTGACAAATGATTCAGAAATTAAAACCGCATTCAAGACAATTATCGCCAATGCTAAAAAATACAACAAGAATGCCGAGATAAAGGGAGTCCTTATTGTTGAGATGGTAAAAGGCGGCAAGGAGATGATTATTGGTTCCAAACTAGAATCTGGATTTGGACCTGTTATCATGCTTGGAATGGGAGGAATCTATGTTGAAGTTCTCAAAGATGTTACATTCAAGCTTGCACCAGTCAACAACAAAGAAGCAGACGATATGATAGCATCTATTAAAACACAAAAGCTCCTTCAGGGTGTTAGAGGCGAAAAGCCGTCTGATATTGCAAAATTATCCGAGTGCATCCAAAGATTATCTCAACTAGTTACTGACTTTAAGGAAATTAAAGAACTTGACATGAATCCTGTCTTAGTCATGGAGAAAGGAAATGGCTGCAGAATTCTTGATGTTAGAATAGGTCTCTAATTGCAATTCATTCGTAATTTTTCAATATTACAATTTAGAATATTTATACAACCTAAAAGCAAATCAAAACATGGCAAATGTTGGTAAATTTAAGACCATTAGAACAGGCGAAGAATACATCGAAAGCCTAAGGGGAAGAGATCTCAAAATTTACCTTTTTGGAGAATTAATTAAAGAACCCGTAGATCATCCAATGATTAGACCATCAATTAATGCAGTAGCGGAAACTTATGATTTAGCTGTACGAGAAGAGGAACTTGCTTCTGCTGATTCATCAATTACTGGATTGAAAGTAAATCGATTTTTACATATTGCAGAAAGTGCACAAGATTTAGTTTTACAAAATAAAATGCAAAGAAAACTAGGACAAAACACTGGAACATGTTTTCAGAGATGTGTTGGAATGGATGCACTCAACTCTTTGCATTCCACTACATTCGAAATTGATGAAAAACATGGAACAGATTATCATCAAAGATTTTTAGAATTTGTCAAGATGGTTCAAAAAGAAAATCTTGTAATTGGCGGTGCAATGACTGATCCAAAAGGAGACCGAAGTAAAGGACCAGCAGAGCAAGAAGATCCTGATTTGTTTACTCGTGTAGTTGAAAAAAATGATAAAGGAATTTATGTTTCCGGAGCTAAAGCACACCAAACTGGTTGCATCAATTCACACTGGATTATTCTAATGCCTACGGTAAGATTAACAGAAAAAGACAAAGACTGGGCAGTTGTGGGTGTAATTCCTGCAGATGCTAAAGGTGTTACTTACATCTACGGACGACAATCATGTGACACTCGAAGTATGGAGGAAGGAGATATTGATAATGGTAATGCAAAGTATGGAGGTCAAGAAGCATTGATGATTTTAGATAGAGTATTCATTCCATGGGATAAAGTCTTCATGTATGGTGAATATGAATTTGCATCAATGCTAATTGAACGCTTTACTTGCTATCACAGACGTAGCTATGTCTGTAAAACAGGACTAGGTGATGTTCTAATTGGTGCAGCAGCTACTATTGCAGACTATAATGGAATACCAAATGTATCTCACATTAAAGACAAGCTTACAGAGATGACTCATCTTAATGAAACAATATTTGCAGCAGGAATTGCATCTTCATATCAAGGGCAGAAATTGAAATCAGGTGTTTATCTTAATGATGATATGCTTGCTCAAATATGCAAACATAATGTCACACGATTCCCATATGAGATTAGTAGACTTGCCCAAGATATTGCAGGGGGACTAGTGGTGACTTTGCCCTCTGAGAAAGACTTTAGACATCCAATTGCAGGACCTTTGCTCAAAAAATACCTTGCTGGTCGCAAGGGAGTAGATGTTGAAAATAGAATGAGAATTCTTAGATTAATCGAAAACATGACAATGGGAAGAAATGCTGTAGGCTATCTTACTGAATCAATGCAAGGTGCTGGCTCTCCACAAGCCCAGAGAATTCAAATTCAAAGACAGATGCAAATTGGATACAAAAAGAATCTTGCAAAAAACCTTGCCGGAATCACAAATGATATCGAAAAACCAAATGAACCATCTGAATACTTTAAACGAGTATTCAAAACTAAAAATTCAGTTCTATAGAATTTTTATAAAATCAAAATTATTAACTGTAATTAATTCTAGATATTTTTTTAATTTTACATATTATTACAACCGGTGCTACAAAATACATTCCAATATTCATCACAATTATTCCAATTCCTAATCCTAGAATTTCTTGTTCTGAGTTAGCTGCAGATAGAATTGAAAGTGATAATAACATTGGAGTTATTCCAACCTTTACTATCCCTTTGAATGCTGGATTTTCTCTTTCATAATCAGCAACAGATGGTGAAAATGAATAATAGAATTGGTTGAATTCATTCATAAATGATCTACCTAATTCAGTAGTCATTACTTTGTCGTCACGAATTTCTCTAAGAAATTGTATTTGTGGTGACATCTCGGAGCCATATGCAGCAGTTGCAATAAGACAGCCCCCTCCTTCTTTATTGACATCAGAATTAATATCGTCAGTAATGGTATAATTGTGAATTTCTTTTAATTCACCACGAGTTTCATTTTCTAATTTTATTTTCTCCTTTGACTTGTTTTCTAATTCCTTTTGTTGTTGAATTATTTCTTGAGAAACATCATCTTGAAAAGAAGCTGGGTTGGTATCTATTTTTCCTGTTTCTGCCTCTTTCCTACTTTCCTCAATTTCTAATTGAGTATAGTAACGGCTTTTTTCTATTAGCTTATCTGATCTATCATGACTTCTATTGAGTGCTGGTGATGTTCAAAAAAATCATTTCCCATATACTGATACAACAGATAATTTTCTTCACACCATTCTACCCCATTTTTGGTAAATCCACCATTTACAAAAAACGGCGTTGCCGCATATGCCGTACTTACTAGCGACAATAATAAAATGATGGCAAGATATTTCAACAATGATTTTTATTTTCTAGCAAGTCATAAAGTATTCTACTCTTCAAACTAATTTCTGAGGATCCTTTTTTAGAAAACTTGACATAACAGTATCATCAATAAACAGGAAAATCTAATCTCATTTTGAAAAGTATTATCCAAACTTGTCTGCAATTTAAGTTATTTTTGATCTTTATCTGACATCTTACTCTCTTTATTTTTTGAATATTCTGTATCTTTTTTCAACTTGTCCAATCCTGGAATATCTACAGATGACTCTATTTGTGAATCATTTTTATTAAATGGGTCCTCCAAAGCTAATTCTTTCTCGTTTTTCTTTTTAGCCATCTGCTTTACAATCATTACTCCTATAACAATTACAATGATAATGTAATTGATTGGTGGTTTCAATAGTTGAGTGACATATCCAACTTGGGGAATTACATAGGCAACTTTGCCAATATACTCTTCTTTAGTAATTGGAAAATCAGTTCCAGGAATTGAAGCCGGATTTGCGTCTCCTTTAGTTCTAATAGTTTTAGGTTCATCATCAATAATTGCTGCAACTCTATGTACGATTACTCTATCGTGTCCGGATGGACGATTAAAGACAATAATATCTCCCTCCTTAATATCATCAAACGATTCATGTCCTTGAACAATTAAAACATCATAAACTTGTAAAACTGGAATCATACTTCCACTAGCTACTACATAAAATGGATTTGGCGTTCCAAATACAAATTGTAAACCAATCCAAATGGCAAGAACTCCTAAACCTACAATAATAATGTCCTTGATTATTCCTTTGGACATTAATTTTTTATTCAATTTCATTATATCGCCTTAATATCTCGATTAAAATCTATCTGGAATTATTGTATCTTACTACCACAATCTTCGCAGAACTTGGAGCCCTCCTTATTTGAAAATCCACAACTTGTACATTTTCCTGCTTGGCTGACTATAGGCAATACTGCTGGACTACCTAAAAGGATCACTTCTCCTACTTTTCTTATGTTGTTCCATGGAATACTGCCTTCAGTTCCATCATTTTTTGTAATTTGTAACACTACTGACTGATTCGAATCTATTCCCACATGTTTTGCGTTTCCAATCTTTCTTGCATTTTCATCATATACTGACAATCCTTCAATTGAGCTAATTATCGTAGACGAATCTGATTGGACTGTGGGTGGTTGTCTAATTTCTTGTTTTACTTGAGTTTGGATGATTGGGTCAGGTTGTGAAAATTGTGGTTTAATAGTTTGACTTGCAGTTTCTAATGGTTTTGCAACTCCAACTTGAACTGTTTCATTTTGTTTCTTAAATTCTCTATATTCAGCTATTATCGCATTACACGAATTACAAATGTATTGACCCTTTTCTGCAAGAACTAAATTTTCTGCAACTTCTTCATATGGATTTTCGTATTCAATTTTTGGGGCGCCCTCAAATTCTTTTTCACAGGTATTGCAAAAATGTTTTGTAATTTTTTGATAATCTAATCTACCAACAGGTGCCAAAAATAGATCGGGACCGCCCAGATTTCCTTTCATTTGTTGCTCATCAGTTACTGTCGCCATTACATAGCCTCCAGATCCTCTTAATTTTTTAAGTCTAAGTTCCGAGCTCATATCACAGTTTTATTGAAACGACATTTAAGTATATATCACAAAATCTATTGGTTGATTTTCTTTTCCAACAAAAAATGGGGGGTTAATTCTGGTGAACATTTTTAGGTACGTCCCATAAAATATTATTACAATGGGAATAACACAAGTTTCAAATGCAAAATCTTGGGAGATTGATGTAATCAATTCTGATATCCCAGTATTTGTTGACTTTTGGGCCGAATGGTGTGGACCATGTAGGATGGTTGGACCTGTAGTTGAAGAATTGGCAAATGACTATAAAGGCAAAGTAAAATTTGTTAAAGTAAATGTAGATGAGGCAAACGAATTAGCATCAAAATACAACGTCTTTAGCATTCCAACATTAATTCTCCTTAACAAAGGCGAAATAATTAGTCAGCAAGTAGGGGCTGCTTCAAAAGAATCATACAAAAATATGATTGATAGAGCACTACAAGCATAACAAATACAAGTTTTTCTCTTTTTTGTTTTTATAATTTAAACATTTTACAATATTTACTCTTATTGCACTCGTATGGGATACTCAACATTTCATACTTTGAAAAAAATTGAAACCTAATACGATTTAAAAAATATTTTCTAACCGTTCTGGGTCAAGTTGACCTTTGGAACTGTTATTTTCGCTTGTTCATTTGCCTCATAAGTTGGGTACTGTTTCATTCCCCAAGGATCAACTCCAATAAAGCCCCTCTCATTAAACAAATTATTTGGGAAAGTTCTGATATTTGTATTAAAATCTCTTACTCCGTCATTGTAATAGGTCCTTGCAACTGCAATTCTGTTTTCAGTACCGGCAAGCTCATCCATTAGTCTGGTTACGGTTCCATCCGCTTTCAAATCTGGATACGCTTCATAAGTAAGAATTATCTTGCTCAAAGCTTGTTCAATCTGATTACTAAGTGCCACCCTATTTTCAGCACCAGATGAAGTCTGCCATTGAGAACGTAATTTTGTAATTTCTTCCAATGTATTTTTTTCAAATTGCATGTATCCCTTTACCGATTCTACAAGATTTGGGATTAAATCATATCTGCGTTGTAATTGCGTATCTACATCTGCTGCTAATCGTTTAACATTTTCATCTTTACTTTGTACCGCATTAAAACCTGAAAAATACGATCCATACAGTGCTCCGATTATTAATAATACAACAGCGACTATTCCTACCACAATAATTATACGACTAATCATGAATGATGCCTGTCTTTTTTAGTCAAATATTACTTTATTGACAAGATCATCGTCCTGCCCCACCACCACCTGAACCACCACCACCCCCACCTGAACCACCACCTGAACCACCACCCCCACCAAACCCTCCACCATAATATCCACCACCAAACCTGCCACGGCCGCGAGTGATAAATGATAACACAAAAAATCCAATTATGAAAATTAAAATTAAAATAACAACTGGATCTATTTCATCATTTTGATATTGAGGGGGCTCAGATTTTTTATAAGCTGGATCCTCATTAACAAATCCAATTTTTTCACTTAACGATATCACTGTATCAAGAAACGCTTGATCAAATACAGTTATCTCTCCTGTTTCATTATATCGCTCTCTGGCAGGTACAAGATAGGAATCTAGAATTACACCGGCAGTGCCATCTGTGATGACTCCCTCTAATCCACGCCCTACTTCAATTCTCATTGATCCATTTGATGAGTCCCGTTCAAGTGATAATAAAATTAAAACACCATTGTCCTTTCCTTTTTTACCTATCCCCTTAATTCCATCTAGAGAAACTTCATTAAAGATATAGTTTGCAAGTGTATCTCTGTCGTTAATTTCCTGGTCATTTTTTTTTATTCCATGTCCAAAAAAACTTGGAATTGTATATATGATGATTTCTGCTGATGTAGAATCATCAATTCTTCTCATGTAACTATCTAACAAAATTTTATATTCTGAACTCAGAATCTCAGCTCTATCATAGATGTATGTCTGTCTTGACCCTTGGCCTGATTGTTGAGCAGATACTGAAATAACCAGTGATGTTGCAAGTATAAAAAATAAAATCAATGAAATGGAAAGTCTATGCATGTTCTACAAATATAACATAATTACATAAACTTTGGTTGCATCTATGGTTTAACATAACATCTGAAATATTCTTTGTTAGTGAATCAACTACAAATGCATTTAATATCACATTATGGATCTAATCATTACATGTCTTTTGTTTACGAAACAATCATTTACTAATCTTTGTTATTTTATTTTTAAATAATAAAAGTCATTGAATTTTTTACTATGGGTTTTGATTTTCCTTATCTATTATTTTGCATTATTGAGATTTACAATGACAAAGTAAACAATTAGTGCAAAATAATTAAAAAAGTTTCTAAAAATATGGGGTGCTATATCTGAATAATCTACAAGAATTGAAGGCATTGAATATTTAGTTTTGCATAAATCTTTTTATTCTTTTTACAATGATAACAGGAATTCTTGCAGATAGAATGAATTTCAGGCTTAAATTGAAATGGATTATTTTGAAATATTGAAGACTAGTGAATGAAACAACCCATCCCAATAAATTTTAGCCACGATTTAGACAATTACCGATATTGTATTTCTTTTATAGCCTCAATACAAGTGGAAAGTTAACCTGTGAATATCACGTGACACTTTGATCCTAAAGTAATTAATATTCCAAAAGTAGAGTACGAATATGTCGTTTGGTGAAGTAGATACTCTAAACATGCTATTTGATAAATTACAAAGCTTGTTTGACGATTCTCAAGGATACTATGAATCATTTCTTGATACAAATAACATGTACAAAAAAGGTCTACTAAGTGACAAAGAATTCTTTCAGAAACTAGGTGATTATGTTGTGGCTTATTCTGCATTGGAATTTCTTGCAATCAAAGTTATTTTTGAAATGAAAAAATCACGCGGTTCAGCTTCCGGGAATACTCAATCTCCTGGACTAATGCCCGGAATGGGACAACCTGGAATGAGTGGTATGGGAATACCTTCTAGATTAGGTTCCGCACAAAATCCAGTAGGTGGACCTCCAGGTATTGTATCTGCAAAAGAAGCATTTGGTGATGTAGGAACTTTACCTTCACCAGATCCAGCCCTGATGCCAAGAAGAATTGTCACTCCTAATGAAAATGGATGTAAATCATGTGGTGCATCATTGAGACAAAATACAAAGTTTTGCACAAAATGTGGTACTAAAGTATAATTTTAAAAATTATTTTAAAACTAATTCTGGGTTGTGCCGCATTCAGGACAGAATTTTGCAGTCATTGATAAAGTAGTACCACATTCAGAGCAAAACTTTCCATCCACGCTAGTCTCTGAAAACACATTTCCATAAACATTTGAATTTTTGACTGCACCAGATGGCTCATATTTGTCATCATCAATTAAAATTGGAGCAAAGTCTTGTTCTACCATAAATGTTAACATTCTTGGAAGTGAATTATCTTTGTTTTGAGGATCTGGAACTGTATCTCCTAACCAAAACGCAAATCTCATTAGAGTCAATTCTGGAGTGGAAAATGCAAGCGTATGTTTAGACATGTAATCCTGTGCTGCCTTTTTTCCATCAAAAACCTTCATGTAAACATGTAATCTATGATTATGTATATTAGTTTCTTGAAAAATTATTAATGGACCGGGGGGGAATTGAACCCCCGACATCCTCGTTGCGAACGAGGCATTATACCACTAAACCACCGGCCCTGACGTTACATCTTAGAGATGTATTTTTATCCATTTTCTCACAAAAGTTGACCAACCAACATATACTCCGTTTTTTATATTTTTTTTTAAAGAAATTGTATCAAATTCATAGTATAGTAGCTAATTCTATCAGTCTATCTCAAAATTTTGAATCCTTTAAAAACCAATATGTCTATTTGGGAGGAAAAAAATAAAGATGATCCTTGCACAGAATTCTAGAAAAATATTTTCTCCTACTATAATTTTACTTTCCACATTAATCATAAGCTCACTTTTTGTGATGTCATATCACGAAGCATTTGCATTAAATGATAAATCATCTCCAGCAATTAATGATGAAAATTATAACTACGGTCGCTGGTATAATAATGACAAAAATCCAATATTGCCCTCTCCTATAACTGATCTTTCACTTACAGTAAACTCTTGTAACTCGGTGACTTTGAATTGGAACGTACCATCTGATAATGGAAAACCAATTGCTCATTATAAAATAGAAAGATATCTGAATGGTCATGATGACCATGCTACTTTTAAAACACTAAAAGGTCCAGATGTAAAAACTTACACAGATACTACACTTTCTCCGGGAGATTTTGTCACATATAAAATTAAAGCATACAATAGTGGTAATCTAGGTGGACCTAATTCAAACAAACCAAACGCAGTAATTACTCCAAGTTGTGGGGGCGGATCTGGTTCCACTGGTTCCACAGGTTCCACAGGTTCCACAGGTTCCACAGGTTCCACAGGTTCCACAGGTTCCACAGGTTCCACAGGTTCCACAGGTAACACCGGCTCTACAGGTTCCACAGG
>JAERMO010000107.1 GCA_016844465.1 Nitrosarchaeum sp.
GACCCACGACAACCGGATTAAAAGTCCGGTGCGCTACCTGGCTGCGCCATAGACCCCTGACAAAAATGCTTGACGTGTATAATTTAGTCTTTTACAAAATTTTTTGCTCTGACAGAAACTTTTAATCTGGCAATTTGTTTCAAACAATTTGTGCCCTTGTAGTATAGTCCGGTCTAGAATTCGACCCTGTCACGGTTGAGACGCGTGTTCAAATCCCGCCGAGGGCGCCTTTATCTTAAAATTCTAATATGTGTAATTTTATCTACTAATCTATCCTAATTTCTTGCAATTTGATAAAGATCTAAGAGATCGACGACAGATCATGCTTGCCTTCAATTATTCTTAATTATTTGACGAGTTTGTCTCCTGAAAGACAATCTTTGAAAATTCATAATTCTGATGTCTGAAGAGAAAAAAGAATCAGGGGTAGACACAAAGCCTACAAAAATTCCAGCATCAGAATCCGCAGCAAAAGCAGAAGTTGCAGCAAAAGCAACAGAAGCATTAGCAAAAGCAGAAGCTCAAGTAGAAAAGGCATTAGCCAAAGTGGCCGCAGCAAAAGCAGCTGCAGAATCTGCTGCTGAGGAAGAATACAAAGCAATAGCCGCAGAGGTTATTGCAGTAACTGCAAAAGCACCAGCATTTACGTATCAACGAAAAGGTGAGGAGATATTTAGGAGAGAAATGGGGGAGCCAGAATTTTTCTTGGCAAAAAAAGATAGATTTCCAAGACCTATTCTTACATCAGATGAGCAAGATGAACTTACAAGAAAAGTAGAGATTCCGATAGATAATACTCCAAAATATATTCCAGAACACGTACTTAGTCCTGAATTTGGTGGAATATCTAATTATGAATCTGGAGTAGGGAATTTCTTGGAAGAAACCAAACAGAAACTTAGAAAACTAAAAAAAGATCCTGATGCAACCGAAAAAGATATCACTACAACACAAAAAGAACTTGAATACTTAGAATCTATTTATGAAAATTATAATATTGGTATGAATGTTTTCCGTACTGCGAAAGGTGGAAGGAACAAGATTAAATAATAATTTGTGATTTTATGAGTGAAATAAATTTCGATATAATTAATGCACGAGTTACCTTCAAAAATGTACCACTTTATGCATTATCTAGATTTGCATTCAAAGATGTTGCAATTGCATGTGAAACTTTTAAGAAAATTCCAGGTGTGGCCGAGTGTATTATAATTCAGACTGCTAGCAGAATTGAAATATTTACAGTAAGTAATCTAGAAACAGGAGATACTCCGGATGGAAGAAGAACTGAAGGAAAAGCACTTGTTTTAAACAAAATAAAAGAAACGTGGAAATCCCTTTCTGGACTAGAGCAAATTGATATTGATCACTTTGATCAAACTCTTGAAGTTTACAAGGGCACAGATGTCTATCTTAGTCTATTAAGATTAGCCTGCGGTTTAGACTCTGTAGTTGTAGGAAAAGAAGAAATATTGAATGAAATTAAAACTTCACTTTCGAATGCAAAAAATATCAACATGTCTGGTAAAATACTGAATAAACTATTTGAAAGTATTATACGAATTGCGACTCGTATTAGAGAGACTACTGGAATAGGTAAAAATGTATTATCACTCGGTGATATTGTTGTTAAAATTGTAGATGAAAAAGCAGGTCTGGATGCTAAGAAACGTATTTTGCTAATAGGTACAGGCGAACCTGCAGCTATGGTTGCTAAAACTCTTAATAAAAAAGGATTGGCATTTGATGTCACAAGTAAAACCATTGAACGTTCAACTGGGTTTTCTCAAATATTAGGAGGGAAACCAGTTACATTTGAAGAAGTTTTAGCTGGACTTGATAAATATGATATCGTTTTTGTTGCGACTACCTCGGATTACTTCCTAATTACTTTTGAGAGAATAAAATTGGTTATGGAAGAAAAAAAGAAAGGAACTTTGATTTTAGAGTTATCAGAACCCAGAACAGTTGATGAGGGGATAACTGCACTTCCAGGAATCAAAGCCTGCCGTTGAAAAAATAATTGATAAAGAAATTCCAATGCTGGATATAACAATGAAACGAATTAACTTGTAAATTTTTTGATTGGTCATCTTATATAATTGCTCAATGAAAAATTATTTGATGTGAATAGTGCTATTTCTTTCTAAGAATAAATTGCATCAAAGCCTCTTTTGAGTAATCGATTCCATGTACCTCTTCAGTATGTTTTCCAAATTCTTCTATTACTTGCTCTATTTGACCCTCTACTACAAAATCACATTCAAAACCATAATCACTGCATTTTAGCTTAGCCATAATTGACGGCTTGAATCTTTGGATATAAATATTAAAAGATTGTGCTTTTGAGCAACAATTGAGTAATTCTAACTAATCGTTCCTAAAATGGAGAGTGACTATTAAAATCATTAATACAATCATATATTTTCCAAATCATTAAATCACATATTTTGCTATTATACCCAAATTTGATCCAAGTTTGTACAGGTATTTAGAATTGAAATTTAACAGAAATACATTTATCCAAAGTAGCGAAAATTATCTTGTATGGTGGTAGAGCACAAGGCAAAAGTTACTTACATGCAGTTACTAAAAGAAGATCTTGTCGTTATTAGGTTAGTTCCAAATGACGGTATGCCGAAATATACTACTGGTCAATTTCTCACTATCGGAGTACCTATACCTTCTGAACAAAAGATTGTTAGAAGAGCATATTCAATTGCTTCACATCCTGAAAACAGAGATTATTTTGAATTTGTAATTAGATGGGTAAGAAAGCCTTTACCTGGTCGTGTTACAACTGAATTATTCTATGCAAGTGTTGGTGATGAAGTATATTTAGGAGACCCAACAGGAAACGCTTTAACAATTGACGATAAATTACTAAATGGAAAACCTGATACCAGAAGAATCATTTGTGTTGGCGGTGGAACTGGTCTTGCACCGTTTATCGCTTTTGCTAAACATCTACATGATACAGGAGATAAAAGAGAAATTGTTGTTTTTCATGGTGCAAGTTATGTTGATGAACTAAGTTACAAAGAATTACTTACAGATTTAGAAAACGAAAGTATTGAAAGAGGAAAGGATGAATGGAATTTCAAATACAGGGCAGCTATTAGTAGACCAAAAGAATTCTTTAATAGAACTTGGTCAGGTCATGTTGGTAGAGTTGAATCATTCTTTAAACCAAATAAAAATGCTATTTCGCCATTAGAAGAATTGGTTGGAGAACCAATCACTACTGAAAATACCAAAGTCTACATTTGTGGATACCAGGGTACTATCGACGGTGTTATAGAATTCTTGGCACCTAAAGGATTTGTCACAAAGGAAGAAAAACGTAAAGATGGAAGCTATGAAATTAAGTATGAATCCTATGGATAGATTATATCCGACACATTTTGTAATAACTTTATTTTATTTAAAATTTAATTCTTCTATCACAAATTTAGGAAAATATTATTATGATTATCTGGAACCCGCAATTACTTTATCTGTGAAATCACATCATCTATGATTTTCTGATTTGATGCTGCGATAAATGAAATTCTTGTTTTGTAACTAAGATCTGCATCAAGAGGATTCAAATCTGCATCTAAAAGTATTCCGCCAGCTTCCTTTACTATCAAGTATCCTGCTGCAATATCTTGAATTCTAATTTTATCTCTCAAGTCTATAAAAATATCTATCAATCCTCTTGCAAAAAAGGCCATTTCGAGGGCATTTGCACCAAAATGTCTAATGTGATTATGTTGCTCAAATATTGGATGTAATCTATTCATTAATTCAATTGTAGCGCCCGATGTGTTTATTCCAATGATTTTGTAAATTGGTTCTTTATCATGAACTTTGATTTTTGATTTATTCAGAAATGCCCCCTTGCCTTTAGATGCCCAATACATATCCCCATTTGATAAATTTGTTATTACTCCGTCTGTAACCGAACTCAATTTATCCTCGGTTGCAAATGCTAGTGAACTACAAAAAAATGGAACCCCTCTTACAGCATTTGCAGAACCATCTATCGCATCCATAATAATAAACCCTTTAGGTTTTTTAGATAATTCAACTCTACCACATTCTTCTCCTAAAACAATACAATCAAAATTAATTTCTCTAAGATAGTCTAATACTGTTTTTTCAGCAATAATATCGATGTTACGTGAAATATCTCCACCCGCACCTCTCCCAAAATCTCCTCCGGCATCATCAGTGCCAGCCAAATCTTTTACATTCTCATAAATCCGTTTTGAAACCTCTCGAAGAATTTCAATCACTTGCATTATTCTCTTTTTTCATCTTCGTAATTTAAGTGAAAGAAGTTTTCTAGTTTTGAAAGCTAAACTCTATAAAACTTTACACTTTACCGTTTCTTATTACCATTTATCACTAGACATAACGCATGTCGTACATTGAGAATAGGCAAAGTATTGAGGATTATCTAGACAGTATCAAAGATAAAGGCAAAAGGAACCACATCGGCTCAATTCTACACCAATTTGACATATTTTGTCAGCAAAGTTTCAACAAAACAAATCAACAAGTAAATAGATGATGTCAAGGAAGAAGTCACCAAAACTAACTCTAATGACAAAATATACGTTCTATTCAACAAATACAAGGACTGGAGCTACCGTAACTGGATTGACAAATGGATTATCATACGATTTCAAAGTTTCTGCAGTAAATACTATTGGGACTGGAGTGGCATCGAATGTTGTCAGTGCAATTCCATATGTTATTTGTTCTGTTCCTTCATCTGGAAATTGGGTGATTACATCTAGCTGTAAAATTACCAGTAATGTTCATCCACTAGGTAACGTTGATGTACAAAATGGTACCTGTAGTTACAATAGAAAGTGATGGTACACTAAACATCGACTTTACAACGAAATATGTAAAGATTCACTCTGGTAGCGGTATTTTGATTAAATCCGGTGGAAAAATAAATTAAATTCTAGACTCTTTTTGTGCCTAGATCATTTATTATCTAAATATGGAATTATCTAAATGTGGAAATATCTAAATACTATAGTATTCTATAGATACCTATGGAGCAATCAACCATCGCAGTTTCTAACGAATCAAAAGAAGAATGGAAACAATTCAAAAATCACCCTCAAGAATCCTTTGAAAGTATGATTAATAGAATTTTAAAATCTCATTTTGACGAAGATGAACGTCTGAACGCAAAGGATCTAAAGGATATCAAACTAGCAATGGATGATTTTGCAAATGGTAGATTTACAACAAATAAAGATATTCGGAAGGAACTGAAACTATAATCTCATATTATGAAATGGACTGCTCAATGGTCAGATACTGCAAAAAAACAGTTAAAGAAATTACCCAAAGATGATCAAAAGAGAATCATAGATAAAACCGATGAAGTAGAATTAGATCCATTTAGATATCTTGAGCGATTACAGGGGGAACCTTTCTTTAGATATCGTGTCGGCAATTATAGAATAGTTGTCAATGTAGTGAATCATCAATTACTCTTACAAATCATTAAAGTCAAAAAACG
>JAERMO010000108.1 GCA_016844465.1 Nitrosarchaeum sp.
CCTAGTGATGCAGGAGCAGATAGTTCATCAGAAAGTGGATCAGATATGGGTTCTGATAGTGGTGGGTCTGATGGGGGTGGATTTGACTTTGATGTTGGATTCTAAAACAAAGTGGATATTTTATACTTGAGATAAAGAACACAAACAGTTGATTTACAGCTCGTATGACAATTCAGGTCTAGTCAAAGTGCTATCGTTTCTAAAATCACATAATACCGAATATCTATCAGGTCAAGATTTGAGCGATGTCTTGAAAATAAGCAGAGTTGCAGTTTGGAAGCACATTAAAAAAATCAGAGAATTAGGATACAAAATAGAGTCAAAACAAAAGCTAGGATATAGATTAGAATCCAGCACAGATATGCTGCTACCATGGGAAATCACATCAGGGTTAAAGACCAAAGTATTTGGAAAACGAGTATATTATTTTGACTTGATTGATTCTACTCAAAATCAGGCAATAAAAATTGCTTCAGATGAAACAAATAACGGGACAGTGATAATTGCAGAAAAGCAAACAAGTGGAAAAGGAAGATTAGGTAGAAAATGGATTTCGCCTAAAGGAGGCATTTGGTTTTCAATAATTTTACATCCAAAATTTGACATATCAGTAATTACATTATTTCCAATAGCTTCGGCACTAGCACTATCAAATGCAATAGAAAAAACATTGAACATCAAATCAGAATTGAAATGGCCAAATGATATAACAATCAAAGGCAAAAAAGTTGCAGGGATGTTAGTAGACGCATCATTAGAATCAAATAAAATAGAAAATCTCATTCTAGGCGTTGGAATAAATTTTAATGTAGACATTAAACGAATTGAAAAGAGCTTAAAAGACACACCAAATTTTTACGGAGCTACATCATTGAGTGAACAAAATAAAACAGTAAAACCAATTTTACTAATACAGTCATTTTTGATGGAGTTAGAACAGATATACAATTTATTGAATGTTGGAGATACTAAAAAAATCATCAGAGATTGGACAAAAAAATCATCAACTATTGGTCAAAATATAGAACTGAATATAGAAGATACAAAAATTAGAGGCAAGGCAATCAAAATAGATGTCGATGGAGCATTAGTCATATCAGAAAACAAGAAAAACAGACGAATTACATCAGGGGACATAACACATATTTCAAATTAACATAAATGAAATTCACATTATTTTTTTGGAGATTTTCTTTTAATAGGTTTTTTCTTGTTTTTTTGGATAGAGTGTTTTTTAGGCTTTCTATTTGAGATTAGATCAGATTGTTCTCTCAAGATATTTTTGAGATCATTTTGGATATCAAAAATCACGGTAATCATGTCTTCTAGCGCCTTAGAATACTGACCATAGATAGATAGTAACTCAGACTGTTTTTTAGATACTTTGGCAAGATACTCATTTGAGCGTAAAAGATTTGCAGAGTTAATTAATTCAGGCATGTCTGAAGTTGGACCTCCTATTTCATCTAATTCTGACTTGATCTCTTGAATTTTTTTACTAAACTCATAGATAATTTTGCCTACACCGATTTTACTCAATCTAGAAACTTGTATTTGTTAAAAGATTAAAGATTTGCTAAGTTAAACGGAATTTTGAGCTAAAAATGACAGCAATATGTCAATAGTCATAATTTGTCACAAAATGGAAATAAAATATATCTGAAATCCAAACATCAAATACTTGATGATTCGTGCTTTTCTAGTGGCAATTTTACTATTTTCTAGTTTCATTTCAGTTCCTGTGTTTGCACAGACTTCAGATGATGCACAAATAATGTTCAAACAAGCTAACGAATACTTTGTGAAAGGAGAATATAGCGAAGCAATTGTAATCTATGATAATATTTTAGAAGTTGCTCCAAATAATTTATCTACATTAAAAATGAAAGCTATTGCTCTAAGTAATTCCGGATATCACGAAAAATCACTAAAAGAGTTCTTCAAGATTCTTCAATCTAGACCAGATGATATTACAGTACTTACTGGAATTGGTGTTGGATTTGGAAATTTGGGAGAATATCAGGAAGCAAAATACTACTTTGAAAAAGCATCCAAGAAAAAACCAGATAGTATTGTGATCAACAACTACAAAGAATTTGCAAACAAAGTGATTATAAAATATCCATACATTCCAACAGAAAAACCAGATGAATTAGGAAAAAAAGGGATAACAATTCCAGATTGGGTCAAACTAATTGCAAAATGGTGGTCAGAAGGGCAGATCAAAGATTCTGAGTTTGTATCAGCATTATTATTTATGATAGAAAATAGAATTATACAAATTCCACCAGTAGAAACAAAATCAGAAACTGTGGACGAAATACCAGATTGGATACGAAACAATGCGTCTTGGTGGGCAGAAAACACAATAAATGATCAGGATTTTGTTTTAGGTATCCAATACATGATAGAAAAAGGAATCATAACAGTAAATATTAAAAAATCACAAGATGAGATTCAAAAAGAGAATGATGAGCAATTTTATTTGTTTGAAAAATACCTACGAAGTATTTCAAAGAACATCATAGACGAAAAAAGATACATAGAAGACACAAATCCGAGCCAAGATGTAATAAAAAAATTCCTCAGAGATTACATAAAGTGGAATTTTGAAGAAGAGGTAAAAACAGCATCGAGCAAGTTTCCAGACCCCACATACCAAATCATAAATGAAACATACATTATTCATTACAAGGTTTTTGTAAATGAACAGCCAACAGGACTGCCATTAGATCATGTCAGTACATTGCAAAATTCATTTTTGTTTTGGGAAAATCAAGAATTAAGCACCAACGGACAAAAAGCTAGAATAAAATTCGAGATTACTAATCAAAAACATGAAGCAAATGTATGGATTACATGGGTCGTACGAGATATAGGGCAAGGCGTACTTGGTCATGCACATTTGGGAAAGGGAATAGTTGAAGTCACATTAGGCGATTATAACTGTGATGGAATCTTCCAGCTGTATGATGTAAAAACTATTGAAAAAATAATGACACATGAGTTAGGTCATTCAATAGGACTTGAACATGTATCTGATCCAAATAACATAATGTATACTTCGTTAAAACCAAGTTATGCATATTGTCTGTTAGGATGATTTTCAAATTAAAAAAATAAAATGGTCATTTCTGATTATCATTTAGTGTTATTCTAATTTTATAGAATTAGAATGAGCATTAGCTTAACCTACATACAATTAACCTGCAGAAATTAGGTAAAATGAATAATAAGCTAATTACTGAATTATAATTAATGCTGAAAAGCACCGTAGTTTCTGGACCAAAATGTCCTTCATGCGGGGATAAAAAATTGGTAACAGATGAAACCACTGGGGAATTGTTTTGTGGAAGATGTGGTTTTGTAGTTTCAGATAAAATTTCAGAAACAGGAGCAGAATGGCGTTCCTTTGCAAATGATGATACAAACAGGACCAGAGTAGGTGCTGGAACATCATTGACAATGCACGATATGGGATTATCAGCAGTAATTGGTGCTGCCAACAAAGATTCTACTGGAAAACCACTCACGTCATCAATGAAGAGTTCAATTGAGAGATTAAGAACGTGGGATAGTAGGACGCAGGCACATTCTTCGGCAGATAGAAATCTA
>JAERMO010000109.1 GCA_016844465.1 Nitrosarchaeum sp.
AGTGGAGGGGTTTTAGAAAAATTAGAAGAGATGGCAGAAAAACTCAAACCGGATGTTATTGTTTTTGATGAAATACTAAAGCCTAGTCAAAATTATAACCTAGCTTCTGTATTACATAGAGAAATTTTAGATAGAGAAGCACTAATTCTTGAAATTTTTGAAAGTAGAGCATCCAGTGCTGAATCTAAATTGCAAGTAAAGTTGGCCCAACTACGATATGAACTGGTCAGGGCTAAAGAAAAAGTGCGTCTTTCTAACATGGGAGAACAACCAGGGTTTATGGGAATAGGAAAATTTGAGATTGATGTTTATCATGATGATATCAAACATAGAATGCAATCTATAAAATTAAAACTTGAAAAAGCTGGAAAACAAAGAGAGCTTCATCGACAGGGAAGAAAAAGACTTGGATTCAAAACCATATCTCTTGCAGGATATACGTCGTCTGGAAAAACTACATTGTTTAATAAAATTACAGGAGAGTCCAAAGAACAAAGTAGTAGTCTGTTCACAACTCTCTCTACAACTACAAGAAGATTTTCCATTGATCATGAACCATTTTTAATTGCAGATACTGTTGGATTTATCAGCAAATTACCTGCATACATGATTGATGCATTCAAATCTACATTAGAGGAACTGATTCACACTGATGTAATAATAGTTGTAGTTGACATTAGTGATTCATTATTTGATTTAAGAAAGAAATTTGCAAGCTGTATGCGAACTTTGGGTGAATTGGGAGTTGAAATGGATAAGATAATTTATGCTTTAAATAAATCAGATTTATTGACAACTAATGAAATTGAAGAAAAAATAGAGATTCTTAATTTAAAAGGTTATAAAAAACAAATTGCAGTATCAGCTAAAACAGGATATAATGTTAATGAGTTAAAAGATCTAAGTAAAAATATTATTCAAAATCAAAAATCACCAGAATTCAAAAAAGAGACTCCGAAAGGATTTGACAACATGTATGGTAATTGAGGTTGTAAGGATCGGACAACGTCTTGTTAGAGATGATAGAGTAACTACACATGTAGCTCTAGTTGCAAGAGCTTTTGGTTGTGCGAAAATATTCATGACCGAAGTAAATCCAGAGATTAAAGATACTTTAGAAAAAATCAATAATACATGGGGCGGCAATTTTGTTGTTGAGTTTATTGATAATTGGAAGTCAATTGTAAAAAATAAAAAAAAAGAATACAAAATAGTCCATCTCACTATGTACGGAGAAAGTATCAATGATGTAGATGAGCAACTTAGAAAAGAAGAAAATTTACTAATAGTAGTAGGTGCAGAAAAAGTACCTAGAGAAATCTATGAACTTGCAGATTACAACGTAGGAATAGGAAATCAGCCTCATTCAGAGATTAGTGCTTTAGCTATACTTCTTGATCGTATTCAAAAAGGAGAGCAGTTTAAAAATAGTTTTCCAGGGGCTAAAAGAAAGATCATACCCACAAGAAAAGGTAAAAATGTACTAGTAAACGGAACAAGGGATTAATAATAGAAAATCAGCAGTGACTAGAGTTGGTAGACAAATACGAAGATCCTTTTGTTAGAATCGCATCCATGATAGGAGGAGACGAATATCTCAAGGTTGCAAGATCACTTTTGAAGGCAGAAGATGCTACAGATGAGGAAATTGCTAGTTCTACGGGTTTGAGGATCAACATGGTTAGAAAAGTATTGTATGATCTATTTGGAAAATCACTCATCACTGGAATTAGAGTTAAAGATGAACGTAAAGGATGGTTTGTTTACAGATGGAGAACACGTAGAGAGGAAGTAGAACATTTCATAGAGAGCCAAAAAAAGAAAATTACAGAAAGACTACAACAAAGATTTGATTATGAAAATTATTCAGATTTTTATCATTGTGGAAATGAAGATTGTCACAGAGTTACATTTGAGGATGCATTAGAAGGAATGTTCAAGTGTCCATCATGTGGAAATGTATTAAATTTAAAAAAGAATGATAAATCAAAAAAAGCATACTCGAAAAAAATTGATGAGATTAAAAAAGATATGCAGCAGACATTCTAATATTATATAATATTTAGAAAAAATATCAATCCAGAATGAATGTATGAAGAATTTGCTCATATTATCATCAAGTTATATACAAAAATACTTTTAGAGCATCTAAAAATTTGAGAACAAAGTTACTAAATTAAATAGGAGAATTTAGTGGTAAAATCCTGAATCAAATAACTACAATAAATCCAGCAACTGGTGAAGAAATTGCAAAATATACACCAATGGATAAAGAACAAGTATTCCAGTTAGTTGGAAAGGCAAGAAGAGCTTTTCCAGAATGGAAAAAAGATTATGAAAAACGTAGGAGTTACATCTACGTATTAGTTGAATATTTAAAAAAGAACAAAATGGAATTGGCAAAAGTTGCAACATCTGAAATGGGAAAAACAATCAAAGAGTCAATTGGTGAAGTTGAAAAATGTGCATGGGCATTGGAGTTTTATGCAGATCATGGAGACAGTTTTCTTGCTGATGAAGTATTAAACACAGACGCAAGAAAAAGTTTTCTTACTTTTGAACCACTTGGGGTAATTGGTTCAATTATGCCTTGGAATTTTCCTTATTGGCAAGCTCTAAGATTTGCTGCACCATGTTTAATGGCAGGTAATGTCATAGTAATGAAACCATCTAGAGTAACTATGCAAACAGGTATTGAAATTGAAAAAGCATTTACTGAATCAGGCATACCAGATGGGATATTTCAGACAGTAGTAGGAAGTGTAGAATCTGCTAATCATCTTATAGATTCGGATGTTAATGCGGTGACATTTACAGGCAGCACAGATGCAGGTGCTAAGGTAGGACAAAGAGCTGCAATGAATTTAAAGAAATGTGTTTTGGAGCTTGGAGGAAGTGACCCATTTATCGTACTAGATGATGCAATTATTGAAAAAGCTGCAGAAGGAGCAGTTAAAGGCAGATTCATTAATTGCGGTCAAAGTTGTGTTGCATCTAAAAGATTCTTTGTTAGTAAAAATATTGCTAAAGACTTTATTGAATTATTTATCAAAAAAGCATCTCAATTAAAAGTTGGAGATCCTACTTTAATTGAAACTGATATTGGACCTTTATCAAGTAAAGGTGGTTTAGAAACCATTTCAGGAATTGTAGAAGATGCAAAAGAGAAGGGTGCTGAAATTCTTTTAGGTGGTTCAAAAATTGATGGAAAGGGTTACTTCTATCAGCCCACAATTCTTACAAATGTTAAACCAAATATGAGAATTGCAAAAGAAGAGACATTTGGTCCAGTTGCCCCTATAACAATAGTTGAAAATGAAAGTGAGGCTGTAAGATTAGCAAATGATACAGAATTTGGATTAGGAGCAAGTATTTGGACTAAAGATCTAGCAAAAGCTGAAAAAATATCGAGACGAATAGAATCTGGAATAGTTAGTGTCAATAATGTGGTAATTTCAGATCCAAGAATCCCATTTGGTGGAATAAAACACAGTGGATTTGGAAGAGAATTATCAAGATATGGAATGCTTGAATTTGTTAACATTAAATCAGTTAGATTCTATGATAGTCTAAGCCATCATCATTATGTGGAATAGGTT
>JAERMO010000110.1 GCA_016844465.1 Nitrosarchaeum sp.
ATCTTTGTCTAATACTGCAACTCTGTGAGTCATGTCGTAATTCGATTATTCCTTGCTTTATACCTCTTTTGAACTATCTAAAATAGGGCGTTACCTTAATAGATAAGAATCTGTCAACGTTGTTCAAGCCGGCCATAGCGTTAGGGTGCGACCCAATCCCATTCCGAACTTGGAAGTCAAACCTAATGTCGCTGTTGTGCTACTAAGGTGCGAGAGCCCTTGGGAAGCAACAGTGCTGGCATTTTCTATTATCTCTCAATCAATCTTTTAATATGGAATTTATGATTCGTACTGTGATTTCAATGCCTACCTGTGTTGTTTGTGGACAGCAATTTTCAGATGATATACGATTTTTAAATCATATGATGGATAAACATGGTTTTAGAAATCCCAATACCGACAAACCCGATAGAAACAGTAGGGGCTACTGATTTAATCCAATTCTTTTAAAATATCTTTGAGTGTTTCTATTTCATCATTTAGAAAATCAACTCTTGCAATTACACTTGTTTTAGCGCTTTCTGATATGTTGTATTTCAATTCTTTTTGAATTAGTTCTGTGAACTGTTCACGTTCCATTATGAGATCACTTAATCGCATTATTGCATTTTCAATAGTCATCACTTTTCTCCAATTTTGTGCATGTGTCCATCTGGATGTATACATTGATTCCCTATGTGTTTGTAATGTATGTAATCATGACCTGTATGATGTACATCGTTACAATTACAAGGACTCTTTTTTACCATGTTATGTTGATGATATTTTTGTATAATAACTTAGAAACTGATTTTCAATAATGATATTGATCTAATTTGTATTTTTAATTTATATATTTTGTAAGTAATCTAGAATTAATCTTACTCCAAAACCTGTGGCACCTTTTGGATTGTAAGGCTTTTCTTTTGTTGCTACTTGTGTCCATGCAACACCTGCAATATCAATATGAATCCAAGGTGTATTTTCAATCGCATTTCTTAAAAATGCTGCAGCGGTAATTGTGCCTGCAGCTCTTCCAATTCCAACATTTTTCATATCTGCAACATCTGATTTCACCATGTCCATATAATCGCCATTTAGTGGGAGCTCCCAAATCTCTTCTGTTGTTCTTTTTGATGATTCCATGATCTTCTGTGTTAGTTTGTCATTGTTTGAAACCATACCTGCTATGTTTGTACCTAGTGCAATTATACACGCACCAGTCAATGTTGCAAAATCAATAATTGCCTTTGGTGAATATTGTTTTTCACCATAAGATAACGCATCTGCTAAAATTATTCTGCCTTCTGCATCTGTATTTAGAATCTCTGCAGTTTTTCCACTGTATAATTTTATGATGTCTCCAGGTCGGTATGATTCTCCTCCAGGCATATTTTCAACTGATGGAATAATTCCCACTACGTTGATTGGCAATTTTAATTCTGACACTGCTTTCATTATTCCAATAACTGTACATCCACCACATTTATCGAATTTCATTTCATCCATTTTTTCACCAGGTTTTAATGAAATACCACCTGTGTCAAACGTTACTGCTTTGCCAACTAATACAATTGGTTTTTCATTTCTAGAACCATGATTGTATTCTAAAACTATCAGTTTAGGTTCATTTTTACTTCCTTGTCCTACTGCAGTAATTCCGCCGAATCCTTTCTTTTTGAGTTCATTTTTTGAAATGATGTTGCATTTCATATTGTTCTTTTTTGATATGATTCTTGCAAAATTTGCTAATGTTGCAGGTATGCATTCGTTTGGAGGTAGATTGGCAATACTTTTTGTGTATATGGCACCATCCGAAACTATATCTGCAATTTTTATTGCTTTTGAAATCTTTTCTGATTTAGAAACTAAAATAGTAAGATCTGGAATATTATTTTCTTTTTTTGATTTATATTTTTCAAATTTATAAAGAGACATTTTGCATCCTTCTACTATCTGAGATACTGATGAAATAGGTTCAATTAGAGAACTTGGTGGCGCTATTATGGAAAATTCTTTTAGTTTTAACTCTCTGGCCTTTTGAGCAATTTTACCTGACACAAATCTTATGGTGTCATTAGTGAAGTTCTCTTTTTTACCTAATCCTGCTAAGAGTATTCTTTGCGATGCTGTTCTACCTATAGTTGGAATGACTAATATTTTGCCAAATCCCCCACCCATGTCATTTATTGATTGTTTTATTGATGGGGTGATTTTAGAATCAATATTTTCTAATCCTAATACTTTATCTGAATCTTCTAATACAAATCCACAAAGCATCGTTGTTTTCTTTTTTGAATTATTTGGATTTTCTATTCTTATCTTCATTATTATGAAAATCTGAGTTTTGATGTGCTATTTAGATTTACTAGAGATCTATTTTTTTACTATTTGTGAATAAGCTTGCAGATCTTATAAAAACAGCTTTTACAGTTTTACATTCATATTCACATTTTTCATTCACTTTAATTTTGTTTGAGTTTCCTCCTTTTGTTGTAATTATTGCTCTTAGTAATGGTAAAAGTGCAGCTCTTCCACCATATGCTGTTTTTTCATCTATTAACCAAAACATTTCTAATGCTGATTCTCCCAATATTGTTTTTTTTAGTTTTATGCCAAATTCTGAATAATGTCCGATCATTATCAAATTACCTCTTGTGAGAAATTCAATCATTTTTGCAAATTTCACACACAAATAACATTGATTATCATAAACTACCATTGGCACTTTTTCTTTGATATTCACAATACTGCTTAATTACCATTAGATTAAAATTTTACAGAAGTAGATTTTTATTAAATTTGTGAATGATTATAATCGAGAAATGGGGCTTAATTATTACCAAATCAAGAAAAATGTTTTACAAGCCCGTAAGTTAGTGATTAAAGCAATAAGCAATGCTGGCTCCGGTCATCCCGGAGGTTCTTTTTCGATGGCTGAAATTCTAGGGTGTCTATTCTACAAACACCTACAATATGATCCTAAAAATCCACAATGGGATGATAGAGACCGATTAATCTTATCTAAGGGACATGCTGCACCTGGTTTGTTTTCAAATATGGCTATTGCAGGCTATTTTCCAGAATCTGAACTTGAAACTTTAAGAAAATTTGGTAGTAAATTACAGGGACATCCTGATCTAAAATGCCCTGGGGTTGAATTTTGTGGCGGTTCATTGGGAACTGGACTATCTTATTCTATAGGTGTTGCACTTGCTGCAAAAATTGATGGCAAAAATCATCATGTCTATACTATAATGGGTGACGGTGAATCTGATGAAGGACAAGTATGGGAAGCTGCAATGACTGCTGCAAAATACAAAGTAGATAATCTTACAGCTTTTTTGGATAGAAATTTTATCCAACAGGATTCTTATACTGAAAAAATCATGCCATTAGATGAAAAATTGGAAGGTGATGACATTTCTGAAATGTGGAAAGATGCATCAAGATGGAAAACTGGTGATAAATGGAGATCATTTGGTTGGAATGTAATTGAAATAGATGGACACCGAATTGAACAAATTGACGCTGCAATTACTAAAGCAAATTCCACAAAAGGTATTCCATCAATAATTATTGCTAGAACAATTAAAGGGAAAGGAGTT
>JAERMO010000111.1 GCA_016844465.1 Nitrosarchaeum sp.
AATGGGTGACGGTGAATCTGATGAAGGACAAGTATGGGAAGCTGCAATGTGTGCAGCTAAATACAAGGCAGATAATCTTACCGCCTTTTTGGATAGAAATTTCATTCAACAAGATTCTTACACTGAAAGAATTATGCCATTGATGAAAAATTGGAAGGTAATGATATTTCAGAAATGTGGAATGATGCATCAAGATGGAAAACAGGTGACAAGTGGAGATCTTTTGGATGGAATGTAATTGAAATAGAAGGTCACAAAATTGAACAAATTGATGCTGCAATTTCCAAAGCAAACTCTACCAAAGGAATCCCTTCAATAATTATTGCTAGAACAATTAAAGGAAAATCTGTTGAGCATATGGAAAGCAATCCGCAATGGCATGGAAAAGCTCCTGATTCTGATACAGTTCCAATAATTAATTTAGAGCTAGACTCTCAATTCGTGATTGCACCCTCAATTATTGCTGGCGATATGACACACTTGGAAAATGAAATAAAAAGATGTGTAACTGGAAGGGCAGATTACATACATCTTGATGTAATGGATGGAAAATTTGTCCCCAACAAAACTTTTGATCATAATAAAATTAAGGAATTAAGATCTTTAACTATACTCCCATTTGATTCTCATTTAATGATTGATGAACCTGTAAAACATGTCAAAGAATACGTTGAAGCAGGAAGCGACATCATTACAGTTCATGCTGAAGTGTGTGATGAATCAAGCTTTGGTGAAATTCATGATTTATTAAAACACAACCAAGTGGGTGTGGGCCTTGCGATCAACCCTGATACTGAACTCCCTGTTTGGTCTTACAAATTCATACCAACACTTGATCAACTTATTGTAATGTCTGTTGTGCCTGGTAAATCCGGTCAAAAATACATTGAAGAAACTCACGAAAAAATGAAAAGATTGAATGTTATTTTAAATGAGCACCAATTCTCAGGATACATTGAAGCTGACGGCGGTGTAACCCTTGAAAATGCTGGCTCTTGCTTTATAGACGGTGCTAGATGCTTTGTAGGGGGTAGTGCAATTATTGGACAAAAAGATGTACGCGGAATTATAAATGAATTTAGGATTCACATTCTAAAAGCAAGACGAAAAATTTTACTAGATAAAGCATATCAATTGGGCGGCTCTACTCTTGTGAAAAAGTGGATTGACTTGCATATTATTGGTGAAAAAAAGGAGCACATTAGAAAGATAGCTGCACAGGAAGGTTACCTTTGAATTCAACCATCATGACTGACATGCGTTCAGAGTATTCAAAAACGCTAATTGAACTTGGAAGAGAAAATCCACACATAGTGGTTTTAGGTGCAGATACTACTGATTCGCTTAAAATTTCTGGCTTTGGTAAGGAATTTCCAACCAGATTCTTTAATGTAGGTATTGCAGAAGCTAATCTAGTTTCTCTATCTGCGGGTCTGGCATATTCTGGAAAAATATCTTTTGCTAGCACTTATGCAATATTTCTACCTGGACGTGCAGTAGATCAAATAAGAAATGGAATTGCATATCCGTCACCTGGAAACAAAAAAGGTCTTGATGTAAAACTGGTTGTTTCTCACGGAGGGTTGACTGTTGGACCTGATGGTGGTTCTCATCAACAAATTGAGGACATTGCTATAATGAGAGTGATTCCTAATTTTCGTGTGTTCATACCTGCTGATACTTTTGCAGTTGCAAAATTAACTAGATTGATGGCAAGTGAGTATGGTCCATTTTACATGAGAATGGCAAGATCAAGTACTACTGTTGTCTATTCTGAATCACAAGATTTCCAAACTGGTAAAGGAATTACAATCCGCGATGGTTCTGATTGCACTCTAGCTGCTTGTGGTATAACTGTCAAAATGGCACTTGAAGCTGCTGAATTATTGCAACAGGAAGGAATTTCTTGCAGAGTATTGGACATGTTTTGTGTAAAACCAATTGACTCTGAACTTTTGGAAAAAGCCGCAAGGGAAACTGGTTGTATAGTTACATGTGAGGAACACAATATTTTAGGGGGAATGGGTTCAGCAGTTGCAGAATCTGTTTCAGAAACATATCCGGTACCAATAAAGCGAATAGGCGTTCAAGACATGTTTGGCGAATCTGCTAGAGACAACGAAGTTCCACTGCTTTTAGAAAAACATGGAATAACATCTTTTAATATGGCAAAACAAGTCAGAGAAATAAGGAATAAAAAATTATGAAAATTTTTCTTGATACTGCAAATTTAGAATCAATTAGAAAATTCAACGACATGGGTTTGCTTGACGGAATTACTACAAATCCCTCTCTTTTGTCCAAAGAGGGCGGTAATCCAAAAAATGCCATGGAAGAAATTTGCAAAATTATCAAAGGCGATGTCAGCCTGGAAGTTCTAAGTACCAACTATTCTGGAATGATTGAAGAAGGCAAACGCCTACGCCAGTATGGAAAAAATGTCGTTGTTAAAGTTCCAATGACTCCGGATGGTTTGAAAGCATGCAAGTCACTTTCATCCGAAGGAATCCCTGTTAATGTGACGTTGGTTTTTTCTCCAAATCAAGCACTGCTTGCAGCAAAATCAGGTGCAAAATACGTCAGTCCATTTATTGGCAGATTGGATGATATTGGTCAAGATGGAATGCATTTGATTAAAGAAATAAAGCAAATATTTTCTAACTATGATTTTAAAACACAGATTCTTGTTGCAAGCATTCGTCATCCAATGCATGTTATTGATGCGGCAAAAATTGGAGCAGACGTTGTAACTTTACCTCCTGCTGTTTTAGACAAAATGTTACAACACCCTCTGACTGATATTGGTCTGGAGAATTTTCTATCTGATTGGGAAAAACTAAAAGCAGGAAATCCTGATGTGAAAATTTAAAATTTTCTAAATAATATCTTAGAAACTAGGTATGAAATATATTATAAAATGTGTCAACTTGGCTTCCTTTCAATCAGACTTGATTTTTTCCTACGAAAAAATCACTCTTTAGTATTTCAAGCTTACTAGAAAGTTATCACCAAGCTTCAAGTACTAATTTTGAAATTCTTTACTAGTGAACCAACTGAATGGAATTTTACTTGGACTAGTATTGATTTCTGGTACTGTTTTTATGCCTGCACAGTCTTTTGCCCAAGTTGATGGTTCTGATGGTCCGTTTTCATCTTTTTTTGAATTGTTAAAATATCTTTTCTCATCTGGAAATGTAACAGTAGTTACAGATTCTGATTCAATTTTAGACTTTAACAAAGCAACTATAATTCTTTCCAGCAGTACTACAACTACTGATTCTGAAGGGGAATCTATAGTCTCTATTAGTAATGTCTCTTTAACTGAAGGAAATTCTGGAATCAAGAACTTTGTATTTACAGTAACAAGATCAGGTAATATAGCCGGTGCATCATCTGTCAACTTTGCCACAATAGATGGAACTGCAAAAATTTCTGCTTCTGATTATACATCAAACTCTGGTACCCTAGGCTTTACAGCTACTGAAACCACAAAGACTGTAACTGTACTAGTAAATGGTGATACTACAGTAGAACCCGATGAGACATTTAATGTGAATTTATCTACATGTATTTCCTGCATC
>JAERMO010000112.1 GCA_016844465.1 Nitrosarchaeum sp.
TCAACTAAAAGACTCCAGCAAATTGATTTTAGAATTCCTGAAATTAAAAATGAAATTGAAACAATTGATTTATCTAGAATTGAAATCGAATCTAATATTTTACATTCTAAAGAATCAATTGATGAAACAAACATAAAAAAGAACAAAATTAATGATGATTTGGAAATACTTGATTCTGAAAGAAATAAAATTTTGACAGAACAATCCGTTGCTGCATCTAAAAAATCTGAAATTGATAATAAAATAAAATTACTTTCTGATCAACTTAATGAAACTAAGTTAAAATTATCTAAAGTAGAAAATGAAAAGGAAGAATCTCAAATTAAAATCAAATCCAATTCTGACAAGTTATCTGATTTGGAACAAGCAATTATGACGTTTTCTACTTTGAAATTAAGATTAGAGTCTATGATAAATAATCACAATGCCTCTATTTCTGAATTAAAATCTAGAATCTCTAAACTAAATTCAAAAAAATCTAAAACACTAAATGATTTAGAAGAACTTGATCTAATTTTAGAAAAATCAAGTAAAGCTGCAGCTCAATATGACACAAAAATCAAAACAGTAAAGGGAATAATGCATGAAGATTACACTGTTGCTAAACTAAAAGAAGATTCGGATAAACTTGGTATTGAAGGATTGGTTTATGAAATGATTTCTTGGGATAAACAATATGAGCGCTCAGTACTTGCTGTAAGTTCTGATTGGATTAAGGCAATTGTTGTGCCAGACTTTGCAACATTACTTGGCATTGCAGAGGTTGCGCGTTCAAAAAATCTCCCAAAGATGCAATTCCAAAATTCAAATTAGATTTACCAAAGGAATTGGGCGTAATTGGAGTGCTCTCGGACTATGTGAGGTGCAATCCCTCTCATTCTGCTCTTAAAACATTTCTTTTTGGAAATGTTGTTCTTGCTGACTCTAGGGATTCTGCATATCGTATCTCAAAATTAGGTCATAAAGCAGTAACTTTGGATGGAGAGTATTTTGAGGCTAAAGGTGGTGCAGTGATAATAGATATTAATTCAAAAATTTCAAAATTAACTAAAATTATCTCAATGAGTACCGATATTGATGGATTACTTGAATCCATCAGTTTACTTAAAAAATATGTTTTAAAGAAAAAATTCTCTCTCAAGACACTTGAAGATTCTATTCAAAGTTATACTGAGAGATTGTCTCTTTCAGAACAAGGTCTTGCATCAACTGATGAGAAGTATTCTAATCTACAATCAAGAATTTCATCTATAATTAATATGAAACAACAACTTGCTGCAAGAATTGCTGAATTAAGTAGACGAAATGCCAACTTACTTGTGGAGGGTTCTTCTCATGAATCTCACATCGATTCTCTTGATACACGAATCGCTATTGTTGAAGAAAACTATGCTGGTGGGGAACAAATGCGTATTGCAAATGAATTGTCCAGAGTGAATACAAAGAAATCTGACCTTGAAAAACTATACACTACAATAACGAATGAATACCGTGATAAAGATTCACAATTAACTATATTGCAGACTGAAGAAAATAGGAAAAAGTCCCAAATAAAGAGTCTTTATGACGAAGAGTCTTCATTAATATCACAACATCAAGAATTAGAAAATAAAATTAACGAATTAAAAATAAATAAAGAATCTAAAACTGCAATTCTTGTAAAATTGAGAGAAAAAGAACAGGATCTTATCTCTACATCTGGTTCATCCATTGGACAACTCAAAGAATATGATGATAAATTAAAAATTCTTTCTGAGAAAGATAAAGAACTCACAAAAGAAATTAATTCTCTGGAAAGACAATCTGATTCTTTAAATCGTGACTTACGTGATTTACTTGAAAATGAAACAAAATTACGTCATCTTCTCTCGTCTTTTGGATTTGATAAAAATATGGAAACATTTGATGTTGAATCTGTAGTGCAAGGGTTGACTACTGAATTAAACTCACCTAATGCTCTTAATGCCAAGGCCCCTGAAACATATCTTGAAGTATCTTATGGATATCGCTCAATGTCTGTACGTAAAAATTCACTAGAAGAAGAAAGAAACTCTATTGTAAAATTCATTGAAGATATTGAAAGAGATAAACGTCAAACATTCTTGGACGCATTTGATAAAGTAGACAAAGAAATTCGCCTTATTTTTAGTAAAATGACTGGTGGTAATGCTTGGCTTGAATTACAAAATGAAGATGATATTTTCAATTCTGGAATTTCTTATATGATTCAATTTCCAAATAAACCAAAAAGAGAATCAACGTCGATTAGTGGAGGTGAAAAAACATTAGCTGCAATAGTCTTTGTTTTAGCACTTCAAAAATTAAAACCCTCTCCTTTCTATCTATTTGACGAGGTAGATGCACATCTCGATGCTCCAAATTCTGAAAGACTAGCAAAAATTTTAGAGGAACGTTCTCAAGAAAGTCAATTCATTATGGTCTCACTAAAAGACTCTGTTGTACAAAAAGCCAAACTCATCTATGGTGTTTATCCAAAAAATGGTGTATCTTATGTTGTTACATACAAAGACAAACGAATGCCTTCTGTTAGAACCACCTAGTCTAGAATAAAAATTCACTTTTGCAATACTAATACCACTATCTTGTTATTTATTCATGGTTAGTCCTCATTTTGTCACTAAATTTGATATGCGAATTTTACGAGACATGATACATGGATAACAAGCCACGTTGCTTGATTTTATTTGAAAATTCTTGCAAATCAAAAAAGACATTTGTAACTTACATAGAGTTTCTCGATAGATTTCTAAAATGGGCACATAAAGATTTTGAATCATTATTACTAGTTCCACAAATTGAATTAGAAGAGATACTCCAAGATTATTGCATTTATCTTAAAAAAAGAGTTGATAATAAAGAGATTAGCCCTAATTCGGTTCCTTACTTTTTCAATGGGATATTCAAATTTCTCAAAGTGAACAGAAAGAAAATTGAGATAGAATCAATTACCCAGTTGTTTCCAGAAAAATCGAAACTTGGCGGAGATTTGGCAATAACTACCGAACAATGTAAAATATTGTTAGACTCTACAGGTGACAAAAGAGACAAAGCCTTGATTCATGTCTTTTCCGCAACAGGGGCAAGGCCTGAAGCAATCTGTGAACTACAATTAAAAAACATGGAATCCAATCATGATGGATTCTTCAAATTGATTCTTTATTCAGGACATTCTCATGAAATGGTGACATTTCTTCATCCAGAAGCTGCAAAAGCAGTGACAGAGTACCTTGAATGGCGAAGATCAAGGGGTGAAAATCTAACAGATGATTCCCATGTTTTTAAAGGGAATTTTTCGGAGTGTCATGAGAAAATGAGCAATAGTGTCATGGAAACTACAATGACAAGACTTTGGAAAAATTCTGGAATTAAACGAAAGAAAATAGGTAATAATTATGACATTGCTACTATTAGAGGATTTAGAAAAAGATTTGATACAGTTTTAGAAATGAATCCAGAAGTTTCAATGGGGGCAACACAGTATCTAATGGATCATGCAGGATACTTATCTGGAAAACATTACAGACGACCTACAGTTGAGCAGCTTTTTGAGTCGTACAAAAAGGCAACGCCTGATTTAATTATCCATAACGAAAGCAGATTAAAATTAGAAATTAAACAAAAGGACATACAATTTAGAGAAAATGAATCTGAAAAAGATAAAAGAATAACGAACTTGGAGAAAAAACTTGCCAATGTAGAAATATTGCTTTTAGGATTGAAATCTAAGGGAATCTAGTTTAAGGATATAATGTGTATCCATTACAATTTTGTAAATCGTTGATAAAATGTAAGGTGCTCTTTTCTCATCTCTTTCATACAAGTTGTTGACTAACAATTTTAAAAATTCATCGTATCGAGATCTATTTTCTTGAGCTAATCTCTGTTTGCTTGTAGAATATCCCAATGCCCCAGAATCGATTGAAAGTGATAGCAGTGTAATTTCTTCTAGTATTCCAAATATCCTGGCTATATGATACTCAATAAATTCTGAAGTCCTTTTATCCGATTTTAGCTTTTTTAATTCGTCGTAATAGAATTTTTTTTCTTGTCGGATTAAATCTGTGATATTTTTTTGTGTGATTGGAACTATATTTTTTTTATAATCTCCATTTTTATCAAATTT
>JAERMO010000037.1 GCA_016844465.1 Nitrosarchaeum sp.
TTTGAACCCTGGATTTTCGCCGTGTAAGGGCGACGTCATAACCGATCTGGACCATGAGCCCAGAAACATTCCTTGATGAAAACCATTTAAACTTTGAGACAAGTAAGAATCTAGAAATTTGATTAGAGTTTTGAACAAGTATGGTTGATTTAGATTTTTTTTCCAGTCCAATAGGATTAGGTCACGCAACAAGAGACATTGCGATTGCAAATAATTTTAAAAACATTTCAATAAAATTTGTAACAGGTGAAGGAGCTGCAACAATTATAGAAAATTCGGGCTTTAGTGTCAAAGATGTATACGTACCTCCACAATTCATTGTAGAAAATGGAGTGTTGAAAAATTCCACAAGGTGGCTATGGAAATATTATCAATATTATAAAAGATGTAAAAAACAATCCAGCAAAATTATAGAGTGTGATAAACCAAACCTAGTTGTAAGTGATGAAGATTTTGCGTCACTTTCTGTTGCCCAAAATAAAAAAATACCGACTGTTTTAATTACAGATATCATTCAGACTAATTTTGTAAGGGGATTAACATCATTTGTTGAAAAAAAGATGAATAAATCAATGCAAGTGATTATAGAAAAATGCGACACTGTAATTATTCCTGAAAACGGTCCTGATGAAGAAAATATAAAAAGAGTTGGGCCCATTGTAAGACAAACAAGTTTTTCAAGAGAAGATCTTCGGAAAAAATTTGCTTTTGATAAAAAGACGATAGTTGTTTCAATTGGAGGAACAGATGCAGGATTGTTTCTCATTGAAAGAATGCTGAAATTAAAACCAAAAATAGATCTAGATTTGGTCATAGTTTCAGGTCCCGTCTTGAGTAAAAAGTTTGACGAGTCTGTTAGAAATTTGGGATTTGTAGATAATCTTCATGAGATAATTTATGCAGCCGATGTTCTAGTATCTCTTGCAGGCAAGTCAACCATAGATGAAGCAAGAGCGTATGGAACACCTGCAATTTTTATTCCAATAAAGGGCCATTTTGAACAAGAGGACAATGCCAGAGAGGAAGGATTTGTTTTTGATGATATTAATAGATTGGAAAAATTAATTCTTGAGAAACTAGATCAGATGCGAACTACTGTGGAAACCAAGGGGGCAATCAAAGCAAGTGAGATAATTAAAAAGTTAATTTGAAAGATCCAATCCTTAATAGATGGTCAATTAATTTTGTAAAAGTGCGATGACAAAATTAGTCGTAGCCAAGTTTGGCGGAAGTGCACTTGGAATTGATGGCGTATCCATTCCTCTGGTTATTGATAGAATTAATGATTTAAAGAAAGATTCCAAAGTTATTGCAGTTTTTTCAGCCCCCCTTACAATTCAGAATGGGAAAAAATGCTCCCTTACAGATGTGATTTTAGAGCAGGGAAGAAATGCAGAAAATGGAAAAAAGGCAAACTTGGATGAAATAAAGGCATGCTATCAAAAAATTTTGGAATTTGTAAATGCGGAGAACAAACAAGATTGCAAGAAAACCATTGATTTGTTCCTAGATAAAGCTCAAACTGCACTAGATGAGGCCCTTGAAAAAAAGGAATTTGTAGAGGAGATACGTTCACGCGCACTTGCCTTTTCAGGCGAAATTTTAATGTCACATGTAATGAATTACATTCTAAAAAGCAATGGAGTAAAGACTGATGCGGTAAGTTATGACAATTGGCCAATAATCACAGATCACAACATTGAATCAACAAATTTTCTTGCATCAAAATCTCGAGAAAGATTGGATAAAACGGCCAAACTAGTTGAAGAAAATCAGGTAGTGACAATTGGCGGATTTATTGGCAAGACTCTAGAAGGTGTAACTACTACCTATGAGCGAGGAGGCTCTGATAGAACAGCAGCTGATCTTGGGATATTATTTCATGAAAAATATGAGACCAGAATAGATTTTGAAAAAGACAGTTCTGTAGTATCTGCTGATCCAAAAATTGTGGAATTTGGCTTGAGTGATGTAGACCAGTTATCATACAATGAAGCAAGACTGGCAGGAATGTTTGGCATGAAGATTTTAGATCCCATTGCAATAAAGGAAATTGTTGAAAACGGTGTAGATATTCCAATTATTGTTACAAACATGCAAAAGCCATCAAAGGTTACTATAATAAAGAGAGTCTCAGATAACAACACTGGTCATCCAATCAAAATAGTTACTGGTAAAGAAAATTGCGCCATTTTTAAAATTGAGACAAGCTCTGGGCAACGTCTAATATCATCCCTTGATAAAGAAAAACGATACAGTGAGTATGTTATTTTATCACCATTTACCAAAGACGGAATTGAATTTTCAAGAATTTTATTTTTAGATGGGGATTATGTAAAGAGAAACGAAAAATATTTTCTTGCATTTGATTCGCTTGCATCAATTACATACAACAGAGGAGTCATTACATTAATTGGCGATGAGATGTGGAGAGTGCAGCAAGTAGCATCAAGAACCAGTTCAAAGATTGGTGAAGCTGGACTAAACATTTTGAATATGGATGCGCAAGAAGAGACTTCAAGAATAATTATTGTAATTGAAGATTCTGGAGATAACATCAAAAAGGCAATCAATGCAGTCCATAAAGAAAAATCAGAGATTAATTTTGATTAAATGAAAGTGGCGTTACGGGCTCGCACCTGTAGCGCCATTAAGGGTTTATTCATGGACCGTTATCATGATTTAGTCCGGCGTTACCCAAAAACACGCGTTAGTTATAGTTAATTTTTCTAGTATTTAGAGCTGATCTATATAGATCAGTTAGTTACGCTCAGCTACAAACCACAAAATCAGTCCTGCGCCAATTATTGCATACCACTTGAAATTTTTCTTGTTTAGGAAAATATTTGCAGAGCCCAACTCATCGGGATTGGCTTTACGGATTTTTCTCATCTCAAATGCCTGAGCAATCAAGCCCCCTGTAAGAAGTGCAATTGCTACAAATCCCAAAATCCACTGCATGAATTGAGTTGGAATTTGGGATTATTTAGAGATTGTATAAATGGAATTTTGATTCAAAATCTAAAATGTGATATCATTATTCAGATAGTTGGATGAATCAATTTTGGGTGGAAAAAATATAGGTGTTTTATCTTTTTATCTGACTAGATGTTAGCGTACCCAAGTTTTGAGCTAAATCCTGATTGTTTTCTAAAGAAAAATACGATTGATGTAAATACTGCTGCAAGTACAATAATTGAAAAAGTTGAAAATTCTGGAAGCGCTTTGGATTGTGATTCAATAATATCAGCAATTAGGATTTGTGTAGAATTTAGACCTGCACTATTTGGTTTAAGAATTTCATTATCCCCCTTATCATCAAATCGGCTTTGAAATGCTTGCATTTTGTTGTAAGCATCAAACATTGAATTATCATAGGTTATATTATTAATATCAATTTTTATGAGTTCTAGTTCTCTATTGTATATATCTGCCGCAGCTGTTTTGTTAATAATAAAATCATCCGGAGAAATACCGTCCAGTAGATGTATTAGTGAATTTATTCGTGCAATACGCATTACTGCAACATCACTAATGTCTAACTCTTTATCGATTAGAGGTGCATGCATTCCATCATCAGACCAAGAATCCCCTACATAAATTAGCGCTCCAGGATCATTAATCCCTGTAGGTCCTGTATAAAATGGAGGATGTGTGACAAGTTTCTGATCTTCACTTGAATTCACAGGATCGTTTAGATTGGGTATGTATTCAAATTTCTTTATTGTCTTTAGATCTAATGTATCTTTTTTAACAAGAGAATTAGTGGGTGAGTATTCATCAATATAGTTTGTAGTAATTGGTCGTGTATCCGATGTATCAGTACCGTTAGGATTATTACTGCTAGCGCTATTACATCCGGTGCCAATTGTACTTGCACAGGTTATAGGACTACCTACTAAATTACACGAAATGCCAGGTGGACAAGGAGCACTAGTACCATTAGAAGAGCCAACACCTCCATGGTCAAATAATTTTAGAGTAAAACCCCAATCATTAAATCCGTAAAGTGTTTGTGGAGGAGATATAGAAGCAGGACAGCCTGTTGTTCCCATATTATTAATGTCCATTGTAACTGTCTCTGTACTAGGAGCTACTCTGTTCCAATTAATAGGCGAGGTACCAGCTGTGGTGACTATTAGAGTCGGTGGACCATAAACTGTCTGTAAATTTATTGGAAGACTTTGTGAGATTCCATTACTTTCAACAAGTTGGCCTTCATTCAATGTATTTAGAGAAGATTGAGAATAATCCAAAGGTCTGGTGCCAACTAAATCTGAAAACTGCCTAGAGTAACTCATGACACTAAGATAATTTGGTTTACAGTTTACACCGTCATTGCCACCATGATCCAGACCTAAGTTATGACCCATCTCATGAAGTAATGTGCCTTCTTGTTGATCTCGTGTTCCAACTTTACCAGTAAAGCTGCCTAATGAGACCATGATATCATTTCCTGGCATTTCGGCTATACCCGATGAACCAGTATTGCCTTGTTGTTGATGTGCAAAAATAACATAATGAAATACCTGACCTTTTTGACTTCGAATTCCAGTCATCCATGAATTCGTCTCGAAATTAGTCGGGAGTGAGACATTTCCTCGCTCAGGTTGAGTTCCAAACCACCAATACTTTAATTGATCATATCCAGGGGCCGCGGGAATACCAGAAGAGGAAATTACGTTAACATGTGGAAGTTGTTCATCTAGTTGTATATGTAAAGTCTTACCACCGGGGGAATTTAAAAAGGCATTGTATATTTTATCTAATGAAGCATCACTTGGGCGGTGTCCAGTCATATAATCAATTTCAAAGTACAGATCATCTTTAGCTGGATCAGGACACATATTTTTCCATGTTGTACCACCAGCACTACAGTCTAGCCAATAAATTGGTGCAGAAGGTGATGTTCTAATGCATAATCCGTTATGCCCAGAATTTGCGCATGTAGTACCTGCTGGAAATGATGCTTTAGTTTCCCAATTTTGACAGATGCCGTCTCCGTCACTATCACCACCATTGGTATTACATATGGTCGCATCATTTGGAGAAATTATAGCTGCATTTCTTTGGTATAGTGAATTGTTAGCTGTCAAGCTTAACCAATTTGTAAATATTGTGGCTGGTAGAGCCGATGTGATTGCCGGATTTAGGGTTGATGTTGTTGATGCAGAAATTACCTGAGTTCCAGAAGTAACAAAATTAGTTCCACCAGTTGTGCCAGTTACAGTAAATTTTATCCATGGACTAAAAAAATCATTGGTCCCAGTAGTTCTGGTTAGAGTAATTATGAGATTAGTATTGCCAGGACTACTTAATGTAACCGATATAGTATTACCAGTTACACTACATTGAAGGCAGGTAATTCCACTACTATGTTCCAATACAATGCTTGTGTAATCAAAGCTTAGGGTATTGGTAGTGGCGGCATAAGCATCATAGAAACTAAATGATGAAGTAATAAGGACAGAAAGTATCATCAAACAAACCTGGTATTTCACGAATGAATTATTACAAACATATTAATAAGAATTTCCAAAAATCATGCAAAATAATAAAAATTTAGAAAATCTTATGTTATTATTGTATTAATCTAAAAAAAATTTGATTTAAATTTCTAGCTGGAAATCCTAATCATAAATTTTTCCAGGATAAATTTTTTCAAAATATTGTTTCAAGAATTCTCGAGCCTTTTGATCCTCATGATTCATTTGATTTACAGTTTCAGGATTATTTAGTTTAGAGTGACGAGTTGGCATGTTATATGAGAAAATATCATTAATTTTTTCAAAGGGTTCCTTTTGACACCCTGGACATAGATTATCCATAATGGTTTGAGCTTCAACCTGCTCCTGATTCTTTGTATCTTCAAAGCGATGATCCATTCTAGCATATCCGAAAATTTCCTGGCCATCCGAGTATTTGAATCCAAGTTGTTCTATTGCGCTTATCTTTTCTGGATTCAAAATATCACTATCTACATTTACTGGTTTGATGTAATCACGGTTCCAAATTTTATCAAAGGTCCAATTATTTCCATCGCCATCTATTGCAGTATTTTTGCCTGATTCTGTTAGATGGAATGGGTGTCCACGATATATTCCAGAATATTTCTCTGGGGGATTCATAGATTCCCCTACAATCTGTATTCCGTTATTAAAGTAATTTTGCCAGCCATTTCGCTCAAAATTCCAGATGTTTGTAGCGATCATGTTGTACTCTAATGGTTCCCTAAAGATATGATCAAATGTAACCTCGAGGCATTGAGCATTATTATTGGTACTACAGTTTGTGATTGTGCTAGTTACATTGACTCCTCCAAGAACATGTTTTGGATCAAATAGAGTGACGGATTCCTTGCCGTCAAAGGTTTTATCGTATTCTATAGTAGCTCTTCCTTCATTGAAAGTTTCACCTTTACCTAGTCCATATGACAATCCAACGTGTGCAATATTGTTAATTCCTTTATCCTCATAGATTTTGAGCTTTATCGTATTATTTTGTCCAACTGGAGTTGTAATTAAAGGATAATGAGTATAGAATTGTTCTACGTCAACTGAATTATGATTAAATGAAAATCCTCCATCAACTATCCTTCTTTGATTTTCGTCTAATCCTAGTGTTGGTGGGACTGATTGACTGCTGCCTCCAAGTAAAGATCCCAAGAAGTTAAGTACAAGGCCAGGTCGATTTATCGGCCCCCCACTTCCACTACCGCCCGGATCATCTGCCATATGTAGTCCTGCAGAAAGGCCATTATAGATGGCAGATACTTCTGCAGTGTTTTGATTGTCATCAGTATTAGATTGGATGGAACCCTTTCCATCTACCGTTGGAATAATTTGTGCATTTGTGAAAGAAAAAATAATTGGATCGAAAACTGTCAAGATATCCCCCGGAGAAACTTTTAAGGTGCCTGTAATTTCATCGGTAGAATCAGTAGTTGTAAATTTTAATTTCCCTATGAATTTGCATGTATTTTCTCCAGTTTCAGTTAAAACAAGTCCAACACCTCCAAGATCAGTATTTGAGAATATCAAAACCCCATCACCTGCACCTACACTTGTGCTATCAAGCTGAGTTATTGTATCATCTGGATAACATCCTCTCTCAGGATCTGAATTAATAATCACATCAACAGTATCTGTTGTTTGAAATTTATTATTATCTACAAGGAAGACAAAATTTGTCCCAGTAAAAAGTCCTGTATTAATTCCTGTTTCAGTCAAAGTATATGTTATTACATCTGGATAGCCAACAGAAGAAACCAACACATCTATTGTGTCAATAATTCCATTCGTTGTAAAATTATTTTCATCTGTCGCATCAACTAAAACACTAATAGGGTTTTGCAATAGATTTCCAGATGAGGGAGTGACCGTAGGAAATGGTAATGAGTTTAATGGTGAACCTCCTAAAGTCCAATTTATTGAATTAACACCAAATGCATTATGTGAAGATAATGCAAGAAAAAGTGTAATTGTAAATAATGTGATATATTTTAATTTCAAATTATTTCCCCCCTAAAATTATACAGTAAGTTATAAAATAATTCATTGATGTCTATTTGGTGTGGCATATTTAAGAACATATTAGATCTCATTTGTCCGATACCAGATAAACAGGATAAGCCAGCTTGAAACCCACAGAAAAGTCATTTATTCTTCCAGGGTATGTTTTTTCAAAATACTGCTTCAAGAATTCTTGAGCCTTTTGATCCTCCAGATGCATTTGATTTACAGTTTCAGGATTATTTAGTTTAGAGTATCTAGTTGGCATGTCATACGAGAAAATATCATTAATCTTTTCAAATGGTTCTTTTTGACACTCTGGACATATACCGCTCATAATGGTTTGAGCTTCAACCTGCTCCTGATTCTTTGTATCTTCAAAGCGATGATCCATTCTAGCATATCCGAAAATTTCTTGGCCATCAGAGTATTTGAATCCAAGTTGTTCTATTGCATATATTTTATTTTGATTCAAAATATCACTATCCACGATTATTGGTTTGATGTAATCACGGTCCCAAATTTTATCAAAGGTCCAATTATTTCCATCATCATCTGTTGCAGTATTTTTTCCAGTTTCAGTTAAATGGTATATGCGACCATGATATATTCCAGAATATTGCTCTGGAGGATTCATGGATTCTCCTACAATATGTATTCCATGATTAAAATAATTCTGCCAGCCATTTCGCTCAAAATCCCAGATGTTTGTAGCGACCATGTTATAGTCCAATGACTCTCTAAAGATGTGGTCAAATGTCACTTCAAGGCATTGTGCATTACTGTTAATGCTACATTGTATAGTAGTGGCAGTTACATTGACACCTCCAAGAACATGCTTTGGATCAAATAAAGTGACCGACTCTATACCATCAAAGGTTCTATCGTATTCTATTGTCGCTCTTCCTTCATTGAAAGTTTCGCCTTTGCCCAGTCCGTATGATAATCCTACATGTGCAATGTTGTCAAGGCCATTGTTCTCATAAATTTTTAATTTGATAGTGTTTAGTTTTCCTACCTCAGTTGTAATTAGAGGATAAGGAGTAAAGAATTGTTCTACATCAACTGAATTGCCATTAAATGAAAATCCTTCATCTACGATTAGTTTTTGATTTTCGTCTAATCCTAGTGTTGGCGGAACAGATTGACTGCTACCTCCTCCAAGTAAAGATCCCAAGAAATTAAGTACAAGGCCAGGTCGATGTATTGCTCCCCCTGCTCCAGATCCACCATTGTCAATTCCAACAATATCTAATCCGGTCGAAAGTCCATTGTAGGTTGCAGTTACTTCTGCAGTGTCCTGATCTCCAAGAATATCAAAGTGAGATATGATTGAACCCTTTCCAGCTATTTCAGGAATGATTTGTGCATTATAATGAAAATGAGTAGTTCTATC
>JAERMO010000167.1 GCA_016844465.1 Nitrosarchaeum sp.
CTTTGTATGAAATGGTGATCTATCTGCAGAACTTTTCCATTCTCCTAAATTTACATCATAACAGGGAACTACATTAATTTTAGTTTTCTTAATTCTAGCCTCAACATAAGGATGCTCAGAATATCTAACATAGGGATTATATTTTTTCATTGATTCAAAACCAATTTTTTTTGAAATCTCTGCAAATTTTTCATCAGGAATTGATTTTTTAAATTTAATAAAAATATCAATATCTGCTTCTTTTGATAGCCAAGTATTTTTAGCATAGGATCCACCAAATTCCAATCCTACTATTTCAGGATAATTTTTAATTTGATTTTCTACTAAAGTAAAAGCTTCATCAGCAATTTGTTTTTTTGATTTTTCTATATTTTTAGATGGTATTACAGATTTCCCAATTTTAGAAATTATTTGTTTCATAATCTAGCTTTTATCTCCATTAAATCAGAATATACAGGACCTTTTGAACTAAGAACACTTTGTTTGAGTTTGAACCCCGTAATTTCTTGCGTTCCAAAATCAATTGATTTGAATTTATCCAATTCTTTACTGACATCTCCAATCTTGTTTTTAATTCTAAACACTGTGATATGAGGTTTAAATGGTTTATCAATAGAAAAACCCAATGGAATTAATGTATTTTCTACTTTTTTTGCTAATTTTATCAATGAATTTCCACCATTTTCATCAGTCCCAATCCAGATAACTCTTGGAAATTTTAATTTGGGAAAGGCGCCAATACCTTTGAAATTTATCATGAAACTTGAAAATTTAATAGAATTTAATGACACCATTACTTTCTCTACCATATCTTGTGATATCTCACCTAAAAATTGCAATGTAAAATGAAGATTATGTGGTTCTATAGGTTTAGCATTTATGTTAATTTCAGATTGAAATTTAGAAATTGAGTCAATTATTTCATTAGAAGAAATTTCAATTGCTACAAAAATTCGCATATGATTTTCTTTTAATTATGTTTTATAATAATTTCCGGTAGCTTCATAGACCCGGCTACATTTTTGTTCTAATATTGACAAAACTAATTGTATGTTTAACTGGTATGCCTGGAGCAGGTAAATCAACAATAGCTGATGGACTGAAATCCAAAGGTTACGATATAATTAACATGGGAAATGCAGTAAGAGCAGAAGCTAAAAACAGAAATCTTGAACCGACTGGACATAATCTTGGTAAAAAATGGTCAAGGTGCAATAGCAGAATTAGTTGCACCACAAATTGAAAATTCAAAATCAAATGTAATAATAATTGATGGAATAAGATCTAACGCTGAAATAGAGGTTTTACGTAAATATGGAACAGTTAAACTTCTTGCCATACATGCATCTACTAATACGAGATTTGGATTTTTAAAACAAAGAGGAAGATCAGATGATCCACAAACAAAAGAAAATTTTGAAGAAAGAGACAACCGAGAAATAGGTGTTGGTATTAGTAATTCAATTGCCTTATCTGATGAAACAATTTCTAACAATAACTTAACAAAAGATGAATTAATTGAACATTCCTTCAAAATCATTGAAGGTTGGATAGAATGAGATCCCCTAATATCAGTTGTAAAATAGAAATATTTTCTTCAATTAATTCATCTGAAGATCCAAAAAAAATTGAAACAGCTATTTTGAACATATTTCCAAATGCTAAAATCAAAACTGATAATTCTTCTATTATATCAAATTCTAAAGATTTGTATTTACTAGAAAAAATTTATGATGTTATTCATTCTAATCAATCACAAAAAATCTATCAACGACAACTTGAAAAAAATTTGGAAAATGATTCTACTTGGTTTTATCTTAACAAACAAGCTGCATTTGTTGGATCTGTAATCCTTGGAAATTAGTTACATTAGATAACAAAATTCAACTCTTATCATCTATTTTTTAGTTATAATCCAAAAATTATTTTTAGATTAATAATGAATATCTATCAAATTAGGCATAATTCTGAATGTGGGACACATATTTTCTCTTTAATTAATGAAATTTTCTTAATTACAATTTAGATTTCATTTAAAAATTGAAACAAATTCTGGCAGTGTCATAACACTAGTATTTCTTATTGACAAATCCATATCTGATGACATTATTGTTTCTTCTGGATTTATTTCTATTAAAGTTGCATTGTTTTGTTTAGCATAAATTGGTAAAGTATTTGCGGGTGATACTACTAAAGATGTACCTGCAACTATCATGACATCACAGTTACTTGCATGAATTATAGCCTGTTGCCAAACTTCTTGAGGAAGAGATTCTCCAAACCATACTACATCCGGTCTTAGAATATTTCCACACTTACATAAAGGCGGTATGTGTATAAATTCAGTTAAAATATTATTTTTAAAATCACAAACAGTACATTTTATTTTTACAATACTTCCATGTAACTCTAATACTTTTGTACTTCCTGCTCTTTGATGAAGTCCATCGATATTTTGAGTTAGTACAACAACTTTTACAAATTTTTCTAATTCGACTATTGCCTTATGCCCTAAATTAGGTTCTGCAGAAAAAATATTCTTTCTTCTTTCATTATACCATTCCCAAACTAATTTTGGATTATCATAAAATGCACTAATTGTAGCCAATTTCATTGCAT
>JAERMO010000038.1 GCA_016844465.1 Nitrosarchaeum sp.
CTTGGTCCAGGTGACGCGTCAGTGATTCCCCCGGGACATGATGCGTGGGTAGTAGGAAGTGAACCGGTGGTCCTAATTGATCTAACTGGAATGAGCAACTATGCTAAATCCTGAAAACTTGAATTTAGTTTTTCAAAAATGTATAGCAATTATAAATCAAGTTTAATAGAAAATACAACATAATCACCTTTTTTTGCACTAAAAATTCCAATCAGTTTTGCCATTATGCCATATTTTTTGTTTCTAAGGGAAATTGCATTTTTTGCAAAATCCCCTTGAACTATTTGCGCATTACCTGAAAACCATTTTCCTTTTGGAGTTCCCGAGAAATTTGAAGATGCAATTCTTACTTTGTCATTGTTTCTTATTCTCTTTACCTTACCAGTTAATTTTCTTGTGACTATCCAGATCAAGCCAGCATCTTCTACAAACCAGACAGGGGTTTTAACAGAAACACCATTCTTTCTAAATGTCTCCAATACAATGTATTTTTCATTGTGGAAAATTACCATATATTATAATCAAAATTTAAAGAATGTAAATCTTGGCAAAGTAGAAAAATTGAATTACATCTCTTTTTTGGGGATTAATGTAATTTTAGGTTCATTAATAACTTTGATTTACACTAAAATAAATTCAAATTGAATTTATCTCAGAGATAATCCTCGTGAGATTAAATGTTAACTAGAACATCACGATCTACTGAATAGCTTTGTGTGATTTTCTCTTGTTGGTTGTTCTAGCAAGTTTTGCTTGTTTTTGAATTCCTTTTGCAGGTGGAAATTCCTCATCTGTTTTCTTTTCCAAACGGGCTTTTTTTAATTTATCACTAGTCATTTTCTTATTTGGTGTTTTCATATTTTTTAGTACCCTATGCAATTAATAAACAAAATGAATTTAGAATTTAATTCATATTTAAAACAAGAAATTATAAAAAAGAGTATTCCAAAGATTTGAAGTTTATTGGAGATTTTTTACAGAAGATGATAGAAATATGCAGCATTTTAGATAAAAAGAAGAAATTTGAGGATTTTACATTAAATCAACTAATAACATCTGGATTTGATTTACAAAGACATGTTTGAAATTCCAGTCAGAGGAATTTACTCATGGGTATATAACTAGATCAAAGTCATCTATAACATGTTTAAAAAATTATTTGGAAAACTAAAATCAGAGCTGGCAAAGTCTAAAAAATCTGAGGATATTAATTCATTCAAAGAAGATGAAAAAAAGAAATTTGAGCAAGAAGAAATGAAGGAAGAGTCTCATCAGATGGACCTAAAAGAAAACTATGAACAAGACGAAAAATATGAAGAATCTAAAGATTAGATTCCAACATCTTTTTGATTTTTTAAATCCATGAGGGTTTACAATTTTAGAAAATAATGATCTTTCAGCACAATCAAGTTTACGATATCCGCCCTATTCAATGGAAAATAATAGACTAATGCAATTAAGAGTTAAAATTTTAGGCATTGATTCAGGTGGAAAACCATTTGTTTTTCTAAATAAAAAAGACGCCGATGAATTAAACATTACAGCTTCTGAGCGTGTCACAATTGGTAAAAAACAAAAAATGACTGCCATAGTCAACATATCATCCATGTCTGTTAAATGTGGCTACATAGGAATTACTGAAGAAGTACGAAAAGATCTTTTGTTAAAAAATGATATGCAAGTAAATGTCGAGATTGCACCATTTCCAGCGTCCTTGCAATTTATTAGAAACAAACTTTCTGGAAAAAGGCTACTGTATCCAGAAATTACTGAAATAGTTAGGGACGTAGTAGATGGAAATCTAAATGAAAGTGAAATTGCAGCATTTGTAACTTCGTTACATATTGAAAAAATAGATCTTGATGAGGCTACTAGTCTTTCTCGCGCCATGGTGTGTACTGGAAAAACGCTAAAAATTAAAAAGAAAATTATTGTAGACAAACATAGTATTGGTGGAGTTCCAGGAGACAAAACCACATTACTAGTAGTTCCAATTGTTGCATCTTTAGGATATACGATTCCAAAAACTTCATCTAGAGCAATTACTTCTGTTGCTGGAACTGCAGACAGAGCAGAGGTGCTAATGCCAGTGAATCTCACCATTAAAAAACTAGAAAAAGTTGTGAAGAAATGCAATGGATGTATTGCATGGGGCGGATCACTTGAATTGGCACCGGCAGATGATATTTTTGTCCAAACAGAATTTTCCCTTCACATTGATCCTCTTCTTTTACCTTCCATAATGAGCAAGAAAAAAGCAGTTGGTGCAACACATCTAGTAGTAGATATTCCATGTGGGAGGGGAGCAAAAATGAAAACAACTGGAGAGGCAGATCTCTTAGCTAGAGACATTATTGAACTTGGAAATAGATTAGATATGCATGCACACTGTGTCGTTACATTTGGGGAACAACCAATTGGTAATTCCATAGGACCTGCACTTGAGGCAAAAGAGGCACTTGAAGTTCTAATGAATCACAAAAGTGTGCCTGATCTTTTAGATAAAGCCTACAATATAGCTGGGGCAATTTTTGAAATGACTGGTAGAAAAAATGGATATGCGCTTGCAAAAGATGCCCTTGAATCAGGAAAAGCAGAAACAAAGATGCGTGAAATAATTAAAGCCCAGGGAGGCAATCCGGCAATTAAACCCAAAGACATCAAAATTGGCAAATACACATTACAGATACGATCTGAAAAAACAGGGCAGGTGCTTTGGATGGAAAACAGAATCATCGTGGAAATTGGACGTGCTGCTGGTGCTCCCAAGGATAAAGGTGCCGGAATTGTGTTTAATAAAAAAAATGGAGATTTTGTAAAAAAAGGAGAGATACTCTTTACAGTTTATGCTGAAAAACAATACAGATTACATAGAGTCAAAAACATTTTAATGAATCAATCTCCAATGGGCATAGGTTCAAAAACTGACATGTTAATTCATAAAATCAAAGAAATTCCTATCGTGGAAAGAACATTTGTAATTGATAGGTAGTACGAGTGGTTATCAACCAGATTTGACATTAGGCCATTTTTCTAGGGCAAGGTGTAATTCGCCGTGAGATTTTGCATGTTCTTTGACTGGTATGTGTTGCATGGTAGCTTCAATTGATTGCATACAAGCAATAGCGCCAGATCTAGTTCCATTTGGATGTCCATGAACCCCACCACTAACTAAAATACCAATATCAGTACCCAAAGTTCCAATTACACTGGGAATTAATCCTGGATGAAGACCTCCAGAGGCAATTGGTAAAACAGGCTTTATGAAATCCCAGTTTTGATCAAGCATAAAGTTTTGTGAGTTTCCTTTGATTTTTCTTTCAGTTATCTGATTTTTGATACTAGTCACATCAGTTTTACTGCCACTCATTTTTCCAACAACAGTTCCTATGTGAATTTGATCAACACCGATCATCCTCATAATTTTTGCAAGAACCATCATAGATATGCCATGTTTTGGATTCCTATCAAATACTGCATGCATTGCTCTGTGTGCATGTATTGCCAAACCAAAATCATGACATGTTTCCCTCATAGTTTGGAGAGCCGAAGTTCCAACAGTAATTACATCAATCATTGCAAATTCCCACCCCAACTCATAAAGTAATTTTGCACGTTTTTCCATTAGTCTTGTCTCAGCTGTGATATTGAAAAGTGCAGATTTTCTCTCTCCTGTCTCTTTTTCAGCCTTGTCTCGCATTTTAGATGCGATTTTAACCCTATCTTCAAATTTATTGAATTTTGTAGATGTTAGGTTCTCATCGTCTTTTATGAGATCAAATCCACCCATCCATGTCTCATAGCCAATTTGACAGTGCTCTAAGGCAGACCACCCTATTTTTGGCTTTATTACAGCACCAGTAATTGGTCTTTTTTTGACTCTCAGCAGTTTTCGGATTCCACATATTCCAAATTCAGGTCCACGAAAATTGGATAAAAATTCAGATGGAATTGAGATATCCACCAGTCTGAGATTTTTGATGGCCTTCATCCCAAAAATATTTCCAGCAACTCCACTGAGAAATTGAGGAATATTTTCTTTTTCCCAGAGATCAATAGGATATGCAATTTTTACAAAATTATCTTTAACATCAAAAGATATTGCCTGGAGTTTTTTCACCCGTGTAGGCATTTTTGACAAGCTAGTCCAGGTCCCAGTAGAGCTTTCAGATGCCAGTCTACCTACAGATTCCCTTATGGTTATTCCCTTTTCAGGTTCAAATCTAAACAAACAAACAACATCTGATTTTTTTGGAGAATAACCATAATCAACAAAATCAAGATATTGATCTTTTGATTTCATTTTAATTTCATCAATACATGTGAGGGACGAAACACACCATTTTCCATAACTACATATGAAATAAATTTCCAAGGAGTAATATCAAAAGCAGGGTTTCGAATTACGGTATCTTTTATCCTGTAAGTTAGCTTTTTATTTATTTCAGTAGGTGATCTCTCTTCTATTTCAAAAATTTTTCTTTTGTCTATCTTCCAGCTATTAGCAACAACGTAAAATGGTTTTTTATTTTGATGTGCTGCAAATGCCAATAAACTTGTTCCTATTTTATTTACAACCCCTTCTTTTCGCAACGCGTCAGCCCCCACTATCACCATATCCGTATCTTTCATAAATAATCCAGCGGCGTTATCACCAATTAATGTGACTGCTATTTTTGATTTTTTTAGATCCTTTACTGTCCTCAACCCTTGCTCTAAAGGTTCTGTAATGCATGCATATACTGAAATTTTTTTTTGTTTTGCCAACTCTTTAATCAAAGACATGGCCTCTCCAGAATGACAATAAGTCATTATTGTGGATTTATTTTTTATTATTAATTTGGCATCTATGTTCTTTTTGTGAGATATATTTAATAAAGAAATTAGATCATTGATATTAGTCAAAGTTTTATTTTTTCTAATTGATTCTAAACAATTATGTAAAACTACAGCCGTAGGTCGAGCATTTTCTAAAATATTAATTATTTGAAAAAATTTAGAATCAAATCCATTTTTGGTAACATATTGCTTAAGAAATTCCAAGATATAGAGGGCTATTTGATTTGCACCTTGTACTTTGAAGTTTTTTATGTCATTAGCCACTCTTTTTGCGTCAAGAGTATTCAATTTGGTAATCAATAATAAAGTATCAACTACTCGCTATATTAGATTTAAAAATTTCTAGATATCTCATAATGGAATTTAAGCGATTGACATGCCATTTAAAATCACAGATTCAAAAATCAGCAAATTATTTCTTCAATGAGCACAAATAGAATCAAGAAATTATTGGCTAATTTTACTCTTCAAAATATTATCCGTTAGTTGAAATATTAGATAAAAGAGAAACCACTAGTGTTTAATTCAAAACAAATTAGCATAATTACAAGCATCGTATTGTTCATAGTAATTCCAACTGGAATTGCACATGGTAGTTGTGGTGAATTGTCCTCTGGTTGTAATGTAAATGGCACAAGTGGAAATGACAATCTGCGAGGGACGCCTTTGGAAGATCTTATTTATGGTCATGAGGGTAAGGATAAAATCCTGGCAGGCTCCGGAGATGACTACGTTGTTCCAGGCAATGGGGCAGATGTGATTAACGCGGGAGACGGCAATGATGTTATATTTTTACAAGACGACAGTGAAGTTGACATTATAATTTGTGGTGATGGAAATGATGTTATTTTAGTGGACAATGTGGATCTTGAAATTGATCCTGATGACATTTTAGTTGGATGTGAGCGGGTTGCAACATTAAGGGTGTCTTACAACGGAGAATGATTACATTACTTTCTGATTTTTCTAAACCCTTAAGTTTATAGAAAATTTAAAAAATTATTGTGGAAGACAACTTGTGTGATATTTTTGATTGCAGTATTTAGCATTGGAGTAGGACATTCATTTAGTGCATACGGTGAATTGAGTAAATGTCAGCCAGAAATGATCTGTGTAAAAAAAGGAGATTATCTCAAGTATGAATTAGATGATGGATCAGAGTTATACTATGAATTTGGCAAATCCATAGATAAAAGAATCCAATATTTAGAAAAAGGTACAGATGTGAATGGAACTTCTTATGAAAATAAATACATTTTAGATAAACAAACAAGTGAAGCATTTCGCTTGGATGATCCTAAACAAATTAAATCATTTGTTGAGATGAGAATAATCCCCATCATCATAGATAATTCACTTATGCTAGATCAAAGATTTCATGTTTCATGTAATGATATTTTGTATAAATATAATGAAATTCAAAGAAATTCAGTATCATGTAAGAGTGAAGGAGAAAGAGGACACATAGAACTAATTTATGATAAAGAAACAGGGATCAGATTGCTCTTAGATGGCGATATCAATGATGAATCGAATGGCATAAACATCACTAGAAAATGGTCATCAACGTTAATTGATACAAATATAATTTTGGATAAAATAAACGCTCAAGAAACATCCAATTCAAAAATTCCGGGTTGGGTAAAGAACATCTTTGAGTGGTATGGACAAGGCCAAGTTTCTGATGACGAACTTCTTAGTGCGATAAAATTCCTAGTTCAGCAAAGAGTGATTAAACTAGATTAGATTCCAATTTTTTATTTTTCAAAAAATCAAACAATTTTTTCTTTTATCAAATGAATTTTTTTTAGAGAGATTGTCATGTCCTTAGTTGAAAATCATGAATTTTTGCAATAATCAAATACCTAGAACATTATTTACACTTTATTTTTTGATTTCTTTGATGTAATTTCATCTTCATATTCTATTTTTTCCCCACAAAAAGGACAAAAATCAATCGACTGTACAGAATGACTTTCATAAGTAATTTGATCTATTATGGCAAACTTGCCTTGATCATAATTCCAAACAGTAAATTTTTTACAGTAATTTTTAAATTTTTCACAGCAAAAATCAGTATCACGTTTTAATATAAAATTTGAATATGTATTATTATCAGATTCTGGATCCGGGATTGTTTCTTTTGTGTATGACGCTTTCATAGCAGATCATCATTTTTTACGTTAAAATTAACTTTGGTATTAAACGGTTAATGTTTTCAGATAGGGTAAAGATTAGATCTAAGGATAGATCAACAAAAACTAGACCAATTTGTCATATAGACACATCTAGATTGTCTGATTATCTCACAGATTAGTTAATAGTATATTTTTTAAATCATTGAGTTTGATAAAACGTGATGAGTGTAGAAAGGATCGTTTTTGATTACGTAAAATACATACACATCGACCCAACCAAATGCCCGGCATGTGGATTTAACATCATTGTTGAATGTTGCAGTTTCATAAAAGGACGTGGGTGGTTTTGTCCAAAGTGTAAAACATTATCTATACATGATGAAGAAATTCAAAAAATGGTAGGAGACAATGTTTCAACATTACCAATGATTCCCAAATCGCCATATTCTTTTGGTGAAACATTGAAAGCATCAGAAAAAGTACGTAGGATAGATTAAGGATCGAATTATAAAATTAATGTATCAAATTACACATGAATTATTTTGAAAAATTTGTTTGGTTTTTACATTCACTAAGATAATATAGTAATTAGGATTTTTACATAATACTGACATCGGCCAAACAGTCATGTGATAGAGGATTTCAAAATTCTCTATCACTAAAGTTTTCATCATAAAACTGTCAACCATACTAAATTAATGAAAAGTACAATGTGATAAATTCACTAAAACAAGGAAAATGAATTTTCAATAAATTTTTATGTAATCATACAACAGATTAAAACAAAATAAGCAAAATTTTATGACACTTTAATTATTGAAAAATTAGAATAGTCATGGTTTAACTAAAAACTTAATTGGACAATAAAATCAAGAATGTAAAGATGGGAATAATATCAATAAAAAAAGGATGGAGTAAGAATAGCAAACTAGCCTTAATTGGATTAATAGCAAGCATAATAGTAATTGTAATTACAATCATCTTTTGATTGTGTTTTTGTTTAATTTATTTTTATTAAAACAAAATTATACGCAATGATAGATTTCATTTTAAAAAAAAGTGCTTTGTGACAATAAAATAACGCATATAGTTTTGATAAAGTGTGTATCATTTAATTTAATAATTTAAAAGAAACAGATTTGGTTAGTAAGAATATTTGAGGAATATAATGAATTCCCTAATATATGATGAGGTTCAACATTCAATGAGATAGTAGTGCTAGTAGACAAAAAAATATTTGCAGTTGGAATTTCCATGTTAATTATAGGCACAGTCATCATGATCAATCTCAGCTTAACGATGCCCACAGGTCATGTAGGAATGACTAATGAGGAAGTAATAGATTTAATGATGAGGCAAAAAGAAAATCAAGACAAAAACACACTTGTAGGTATTTTAATTGGAATTGGATTTATGTTAATTTTAATTAGTTTTGGAGCTAGAAGAAGAAAAGGTAGTCCAAAAAAAGAAGAAAAAAAACCAATCACATAGACTTCAATTAAAACTAGAGATAAGATAGTTCTAAATATATATGATTAGACAGCATACTTTAGAAAAAGATAAAATGTAATCTAGTAAGTGAAATCAAATCTAATTTATTTCATGTATGTTTTATAATAATTTCAAAAAATTGTCAAAATGAATATGATGCTAAAGAAATAGAAGGAATCACATTCAAATTCACTATCAAAAAACTTTTAGGTAATTTATTGACGTATGTGAATGAACATTTTTAGACCATCGGTACAATCTAGGAAAACCGAGTAAAACAGGTAATTACGAGAACAACGAATTAATCTTACTTTATTTAATCAATCTTCAGTATTGATTCACGCAGAGATTAGTGTATATCCAATTGGAACAAATACCACGAGTTCAAGTTTTTACATTGCAAAAGGAATTGAAGCCATTCAGAACATCAAAGAAGTAAGATATGAAATCAATTCAATGGGTACAATTTTAGAATCGGATAACATTGACAAAATTTTTGAAGCCGTCAAAAATATCAGGGAGGTAATCCACAATTTAGGTGTAAATAGAGTTGAAATGATTTTAAAAATAGATTCTAGGAATGACAAACAAGTAAAAATGGAAGAGAAGGTAGAATCTATAAAAAAACATCTAGGACATAAGTAAAACGAAATTAGAATTTTCTTATAATATTGAAAAATGTATCACGTTGTGCTGGTTGACGTCTAATTTCTTTTACCATTGTTGCTAATTCTTCCACAGATGATGTGGTCGGCTTGCCAGCAGCACGATAAATTTCCTCAGAGAATGCAGTTCCAACTAAATCATTTCCACCATTAGACAATGCAACTTGTGCGAGCTTTTTTCCATATGCCACCCAATAAACAGAAATATTATCTAAAACATTTGCAAGCATTAACCTAGATAATGCAATAATTCTCAAATCATATACAGATGAACATTCATTGCTAACCAAGTGTTCTTTTTCAAGCTCTGTGTTATCTAGACTAAATTTAAGTGGAATCAATGTGATAAATCCTCTAGTCTTTTTTTGTAATTCTCGAATTTTAATTAAATGATCAATAATGTGTTCTGGTTTTTCAATATGACCATATAGCATTGTAACGTTACTTTTGATTCCAAGATTATGAGCTTGTTCTATTGTGTCTAACCATTCCTGTCCAGAACACTTTCCTCTAACAATTTTTCCTCTTATTTCAGGATGAAATAATTCAGCACCTCCCCCAGGCATAGAATCTAAACCCGCGGATTTAAGACGAGAAAGAATTTCCTTGATAGAATTTTTGGTCAATTTAGACAAATAAAAGATCTCAGCTGCAGTAAGTGCTTTTATTTTTAATTGGGGATGATGTTTCTTTATTATCCTCATCATATCTTCATAATATTCAAGAGGGAGTTTTGGGTGAAAGCCCCCTACAATGTGAACTTCAGTTGCACCCAAACTTTTTGCAATGGCAACACGTTGTTCAATCTGTTGAGGAGTGAGAGTATATGCATCTTCATCACCTTCTTTTCTATAAAATGCACACATTTGACAGCTTGCGGCACACACATTTGTGTAATTCATGTAATAAGAGGCAGCAAAAGTTACAGTATCACCTACTAGTTTCTTTCTTGCAATATCAGCTACAGCACTCAAAATATGAAAATTATCATAATTCATTAATTCAAGACCATCAGCATATGATAATTCTTCTCCAGCAATTGCTCGATCTAATGCCTTTGAATCACCTACTAATTGTTCCAACATATTACGAGTTTATTATTAAAGGATATATTCCTTAACTGTCA
>JAERMO010000113.1:0-3502 GCA_016844465.1 Nitrosarchaeum sp.
TTGCGATTTTAAATTTTCAAGGGTGTCAGAATCTGTCAGGTGCAAACTCTGCAGGTTAATTTTCTCGCCAAGCTTGTTTTCCAAGTATTTTCGGTCTGAGTGATAAAGCGTTTTTCCCTGCTGAAGACTCTCCAGGATGAACTGCAGTCTTCCAGTGTCGCCATTTCCTGAGGTTATCAGGGTTTGGAGCTTGATCATGAGGTTTTCCTCGACTTTGGGTTTTTGTAATATGCCTATTTCGTTAGCAAGTTTTGCATCAAGATATTTTTTGTCAGAGTCGTAAAGTTTCCGTCCCTCTTTTAATGCAATTAGAATGTGAGATAATCTCCCATAATCACCCATACCAGAAGTAATTAGATTCTCAACAAATGATTGATATTCGTCTGACGACAAGCTGGCCATGTTCGTCCGTTTTTGTATACAGGACTAGTATTTAACAACTCAAATTAAATTAACAAAACTAGAACCACAGCATGTGAAAGAGTACATCTCATTTTAGGATGACTCGATCAACTACTTTCCATTTTTCCACGTCCTTGTAGGATGCAATTATTGTGATTTTGTCAAATGTGAATTTTCGTTTTATTTTCAGGCTGTCTGTGATTCCTTGTTTTTCAGAATCATCCAGTTTTTTGTATATCAGACTGATATGTGGATTGAATTCGTATTTCGAATTTGGAGTGCTTTTCTTTATCGTATCATGGATTTGTTTTAATTTTTGATTTTTTTCCACGTTGATAAATACGGTTTTCCACAAATTGTCAGAAAACGCCACATCCATTGCATTTACAGTGAATTTTTTTATGTCGGTGCAGTTTTTGATGGCAGTTTTTGCAGTGGAACTACGTATTCCACTAAACACGGTAATGTGAGGATAAAACGTCGGAGCGTCGTATTTTTTTCCTAATTTACATATTATTTGCAGCAAATATCTTGCATCTTTTGTGGTTGGCTCTGCCCAAATCGAATACATTAGATCATCTTTTGTGTAACAATTTTTCTATATTCTGAATAATCCACAGCAGAATAATCTTGCTCAAACTCTTCGGCAAAGACAGAGTCGATTATTGCAGTAATCAGGTGTGGAGTCATTGGCTCTGTCACTATAACAGAAGGCGCTGAGAGAGTTTGGGTTTTTTCTACGTTTGTTTGTAAATTTTTTTCCCGGTATTCAACAAGTCCAGATATGAGAATATGTTTTGATTCAAAAGCATGATAGTGGCCTCCACGTGAAAATCCTTTTTTTGTTTCTACTAGATTGATTCTTTTGTCACCATATCTGAGGAACATTATTTTGCCTCTAATGTCATTTGCTTCTTTTTCAAATTGCATCTCCATTACAGACTCCATTATTTTGTAGATGCTATGCAGATTGTCCTACGTTTAATGTTAGTGAAAGCGTGGGAGACAGTGCGGAAGGATTGTCAATACTTTGCCATACAAATATTGTTGCGATGTATTTTCCAGACTCGTTTGGAATCCAAGATAATGCTGGACTAAATGACTGTGCAGGAGTCAGTGTTCCCGTAAGCCAAGACAGTGATACTGTAACGCCGTCTTCATTATGTATTTGAACGATATATGCAAAATCTTGCTCCACATCCTGGTTGTTTCTAAGATCGGCTGCAATCTGTACTTGTTTTCCAACCTCAATTGACTTTGTTTTTTGTTTGTCACCCAGTATGATCGGCGATTCAGTATATGCTTGATTTGCTAATGATATGACCAGTAATCCAAATATCACAAAAACATAATATTTCATACAAAGATTTACCAAGTTATTCTACTTTTAAGCAGTACTGCTTTCAGCGTGTTTTAGGGCACAATCAGTAGAGCAAAAGCTTGATGCCCGGTTTTGGAACTCTTTTCCACAGCGCCTGCACTTCACGCTGCTTTCATCAAAAAATCAAAATAATAAATTAACTATAAAATCCCAAAATTGGAAACGCTGCTCTAATCTACGTATTTTCCGTTAAATTGAATTTGCGGGCTGTTTTGCAATAATTGATTTTAGAAATCTCATTGTTGATTTTTTCTCGCATCTCCACTAGTTTTTCAATTCTGTCCTTTAGTGGAATGGAGTCAGGTGCATCTAGGGAAAACCAGTATGGGGGAAGAATCATGACGGATTTTGAACTCACACATCACAGAATGGAATTATCGCTTAAAAGAGTCGCTAATGATGTCAGTATTTTGTGTTGATAGATGGGGAATGGTCTGGCACAGTATAGCATTAATCCCATCTATCTAAAACAGCTAAAATATTTTTTGTATAAAAGAATCGCGAAGAAATCATTCATCTGCCTATCCAAGGCCACACTTTGCATAATACTGCTGATGATATTCTTCTGCTTTGTAAAATTCCGCTGCGGGCTTGATTTCTGTGACAGTTTTTTTGCCAAGCTTGCCCGAATGGTCTAGATTTTCTTTTGATTGTTTTGCGATCTTTTCTTGGTTTTCATCATGGCAAAATATTACAGAGCGGTATTGTTTTCCAATATCAGGTCCTTGTCGATCAAGAGACGTAGGATCGTGAGATTGCCAAAATACATCCAATAGTTTTTCATATGGCAGTATTGATGGATCAAACTCCACCTGCACCACTTCGGCATGTCCTGTCATGTCAGTACAAACGTCTTGATATGTAGGGTTTTTTTGCCATCCTCCGCTGTATCCTACGGCAGTGGATGTGACTCCTTTTGTTTTTCTAAATATGTCCTCTACGCACCAAAAACAGCCTGCACCAAATGTCGCTTTCATGTAATAATCATATTCATACTGCAATTAAAATAATTATCCAAATGTCATTTTTCGTACAGATATACATCCAGTTTTGTCAGCGGTAATGTCAAATTATCTGGAATTATAATCAGCAGCCCAGCATTTTTATCGACATTATTGCAGGTGCCGCTAAAACTCACATAGTTTTTTCCAGAACATGTGTCATTTTCATAGTATTGGAATTTACCATTTTTATCATAATCCTTTTGCTCAGACATTGATGATACAAAGTAAACGTCAAACCCAATGGAATCATCATTTATTTTTACACTGTAATCAAAGGAGGTAGTATTTTTTGAAGTGCAAATTGGAATGAATTGTGAATAGCCAGTTTTTAGCAAGTCTTCCTGTTCTTTGTCAGTTTGTTTGCTTTTGATTGGATTGTATAGAGTAATGTTTGGGTCGAGATTCTTTTGCCTGCCTGTGAGATATTCTATTTGATGTCGTACAACGTCTGCGCCAAATCTGGCATGGTGTGGCTCCCATACATCATGACAATTAGTATTATCATGTTGTACCAAAGTGTACGATTTTCCATGAACATATCTTAATTCATCGACGTTTGCTTCTTTTGCAATCTCTAATCTTGCTTCAGGTTGAAGCGGTTGTTCTTTGGTTTGCGACCAAACATTTGTTATGTCATATATGATGTTCCCAGGATAGCTGTTCCAATCAGGCTGTAGATGAACGTAGATTGATTGCTTGTTAATTGTCTGTTGTT
>JAERMO010000113.1:3552-6477 GCA_016844465.1 Nitrosarchaeum sp.
TAATAGATTACGATGATTCCAATAATTACCAGTATTAGGATATGAAGAATTTTCATCTAAGGATTTTTTGATTTTGTGTCTTTTTGAAAGTTCCTATTGATTTCATGTGGTGTTTTATTCACATAATTATACACTTGATTGTTTATTTTGAAATCAAATTATTTTATAAGATCATATTGTGTTAAAATCACATGAAGAACTGTAAAACTTGTGGCAAAAGTCTAGATGAAATGCCTCCTGATAGCAGTTATTGTTCTTTGGAATGTGCGTATAAAATAACCAATTTCAAAGATGCAGTATTTCCCTAGATATCATCAAATTATGAAATTGACTTTTGTTCTAGTGTTTAATTTTTAAATCAGATTCAATATCATTTCCAGTTTCGTGGAAATATTGATGTTTTATTTCCTTTAGTTTTTCGGATATTTTGTGATTCTGCGATAAATCATACCTATTGTGTTTCTTTAATTTTAGATTTTTGTATTCTTGCATTAATTTTCGAAGTTCTGATTTTTTCATAGATATATCTTTACATTGTTGTTTTTAAAAAAAATTATTGTGACCGAATAACTAATGTTATCAGGATGGAAAAAAAACAGACCTTTTTTCAGGTCACTTACTTTGATTTTTTCTTGCCTTTGGATTTAGAAGTTGATTTTTTTGCTTTTGTAGCCATACCTGTAAGTTTTTTGTATGCTATTAAACATGCTGATTTTGTAATTTTGTAATGTTGTTTTGAAAAAAATAAAATCAATTTCAAAAAAGATCGACTTGATATTGAAAAAATGTTTTGGAAAGAATTGAAAAAATGAGAACGGGCATTAACAATATTTGTTAGACAGAAAATACATTGATGATCAAAATTATAATGTCTGATCACATTTTATTGTATAATGATCATTTGATCGGATCATTTTCTCGTTCTGAAAATGAATTCTAAGTGTTTTTTAGAGCAAATTTATCGCATTTGAGAGAAATTACGGCCTCAGATCGGATTTTTGATCTGTTTTTGATAACCAAAATAGAAAATGCTGGAATTCCAAGATAAATTCAGGCATCAAGTAGAATTATTTCCATTCCATACCTTGTCCAGAATCAACGATGATTCAGGGGATAACGTGAATTGGTGCATCACCCATTTTTTTGTAATAGTTGCACATGATTGATAATTCAGTCCCATATGCGGCGGTTACAATAAGATATCCCTCCTTCTTTTTGGGCTTTCCTAGTATGATTTTATGGTAGATCATCCCACAAGATACGATGGAAAGAATACGAATCGAATCCAGTGATCTTAGGTCAGTTGGCTATGACGAGTCAACACAAACATTGGAAATAGAATTTCGTCAGGGTGGAATATACCAGTATTTTGGCGTGTCAAAAAAGATCCATGACGGTTTAATGCAATATGCGTTTTCCCATGATCAGTATCATACCAGATACATCAAAAACAGGTACCGACACAAGAAAATTCGCTGATTCTTGGAATATCCCCTATAGACATACTAGCACAGCATGAGTTCAGCGTTCGAGTGAAAGTTCTTGCCCGTGAATTACCCATACGCAATTCAGAATTAAGCCGATCATTGATAAGTTTGGCAGGCTATTACCAAGTGGTAAAAAATGAGCTATTATAAGCGAAAACTGTGTGAGGATTGTAGGCGGGTTAAATGTATGAAAGGGTGTAACTGTGATTGCCATTATGAACCAAGAGGCTAGCATGGAAGGCATTTTGACATATGACTTGTTTTATTTTTCATGAATGAAAAGCGAATTGAAGAATTGCGAATGAAAACAGGCAGGAGTAAACGTTGTCTTGATTGTAAAAAACACAGATGTGTTATTGGTTCGTGTCATTGCGAATGTCACGGGCAGGTATAGTAAAAATCAGTCTGCAGAAAATCTCGATCTAGTAGAATTTAGGAGAGTCGGGGGATCATTTGGCATATTTTTCTAAAACAACAGATTCGCCAATATTGTGTATTTCATTTGCTAGTTCATCTAAGAGTTTTAGGCCTTGTAGCATGGGTTCTTTTTCCAGTTTCTTGTTTTCCAGCTTGTGTTTTAGAACCAATTTTTCATTGTTTACGAAACTCAAAAGGCTAATGCTGTTTTGCATACTCAGTCCAAGATAGAATTGTACGTATTCAGATACGGTTCTGATTCCCATGTTGGGATATGATTTTTCCAGTATTTGATTGTCTTTTTTTTCAAAAAAGCAAGTAAAATTGAAAAGATTGTTTTGGAATAGTGTAAAATTGCTAATGAGGTATTCTTTGCAAGTTAAAACCGGCATTTGAAAAACTTATGGAAATAGAGTCAGGATTGTTGGCGCGTATGAAAAACTCGCCAGTCCTACAAGTTTGCGGCATTATCAATCCTGAGATTTTGATAGTCAGAGATTCCCTGTCTGATTTTAGCTCTAATTCAGGGGAGTAAAGCTTGTCTTTTCCTGCACAGGTTTCAATTGTTACAATATACAAAACTTGGAGAAATCTGGATTTGGTTATCTTGGTTATCTTTACAGATTTGTCATCTATCGAGTTTTGGATTTCTTTGATGCCCTTGAGATTGGATTTAGACTTGTAATTAGAGTCTGCAAGGACAGAGCTTGAAAAGAGAGAGACAGATATAATGAATACTAGTAACAGTACTATTGCCTTGTTCAATGGGATTAATTATACGCTTTATGATTTAAGAATTTTTTAGAAAACCACAGTTGAATGTTGGTATTAAGAGAATTGGTTAATCTTTTCTAATGCTGTTTTGATATTGGCATAATATCAGCCGCATCATTGCCAGAAATCAATTCCAAATAGAACTGTTCAGTTTTGTTTTGTGTGTTTCCAAAATTCACATTGTTTACTACATCAAAAGAAGATAAATTCAAAGTGAAAATTTGGTGGTGGTTTGGGCATATCCGTT
>JAERMO010000114.1 GCA_016844465.1 Nitrosarchaeum sp.
ATGAGAATAATATCATTTTAGCCTCGTTCTAAAATTAATAATCAAAATATGAGAAAGATATTTTATGATTTATGTAAAAAAGTATTTTGAAATAAATTACACCAATAATATAAACAAGACATGTCAGAGTAAAAAATAATTTCTTGATTTAAATTTTGATTTTCATCATCATCATCATTAAAGGATTCAACGTTGTTGTACGAAATCCACTAGTTCAAGGTTCAATGAAAAACATTGAAAATACAAATAAATAATTTAGTGCGAAAAAAAGATTGTGAAAAATTTAGGGAGAAATAGTGTCGTAAAAATATTTTCAAATTGAAAAAACACGGTAATTTTGATACTGGTTTAATCCTTTAATTCAGATAGCGCCCTAACTACATCAGTCTTGCTTACAATCCCAGATAGGCGATTATTAATTAAAACCCCAACACCGTTTATGGTATTGTCAATCATCTCAGTGCACGCCGTAACTAGATCATCGTTATAATCAACTGTTGTGATGTTTGGAGTCATGAAATCTTTGGCAAAAATGGTTCCCCCAAACCCACTCTGAGTCAAAAATCCCTTCCTTGGAAAAACCACAGAAATTACAGGATCAGTGTTATCTAGCACGTCATTATCTTTTCCCAAAGTCATAGAAACTCTAAACAAATCCCTAAAGGTGATGATTCCCTTGACTGTATCCTGATTATCTTTGATGATTAAACGAGACACTTTATCTTCAATCATCTTTGAAACTATATTGTAAAGCGAGTCATCCATGTACATTGAGGAATAGGTGACAGTCATGACATCCCCCACTCTATTGTGGCCAACGTAATTTTGGATGTAATGACGAACAAGATCAGTCTTTGTTACAATTCCAACCGTATCTGAAGAAGACACGCCAACAGAGCCAATGTTTTTTGAGGTCATAATATGCGCTACATCTTTAATTGGAGTAGACTCGTTTACCTCAATTAGTGATTTTGCAGTACTAGAGACTGGAATTTCAGTCAAATTTTTTTCAGAGTCATTTGAGAGCAAAAAAAATCCAATGTCTTTTTCAGTAATGATTCCAACAATATCACCGGATTTGTTTGTCGTAAGAAGGCGACTTTTTTTTAAATCAATCATCCTAGTCATTGCTTTAAGAATTGAATCTGAATTGTCTATTGTAATTGGTTTTTTCATTATTTGTTTTACATTGGTCATAGAAAAAACTGGATTCAAATACCTTAAAACCCAGATGATGATTTTTAGAAATGAGATTAACGGTGTACTTGAAATACAGGATCTAGAATGTAGTTTCAAAATCCAGGCTCAAAACAAGTATAATTTAGTGATAAATTTTTTAACCCATATATCAAAACAAATCTTGAATTGAAATCAGTCATAATTGGCGCCTCAGTTATTGCGGCATTGTTTGTTTTGTTTCCCTCAAATGCATCAGCCTTGATTCAAACACCGGAGGAGATTACAACCATAACTCCAATTAATGAAAAAATTAGTCTTGAAAAGACAGTGACTAGTATGGATATTCCAAAGGATGTTTCCTTGTCGTGGGGAGCAGTAAAGGGAGAGGCCTCAGACTATGCAGAAAGATATCCGGTAATAATTCAGTTTTACAAAGGAGACGAGCCAGTACACATTGCGCAAGTTAAAGTCAAAGGAGATGGTTCCTACGAGTACAAATTCAGAATAAGAAATGTTGATCAAACTACCGATAAAATAGTAGACATTTTTGAAGGAAAATACACTGTTAAGATTTTTAGGGTAATTCACAATACCAGTGACAGAATATAGATTTTACAAGGTCTAATTTACAAATTCAGAATTGTAGGTCATAGAATTCATATACATATTGAATAAAGCAAAGAACTAGAAAATGAGTAAAAACTTTTGGCATGATATTGAACCAGGAACAGACATTCCAGATATAATCAATGTAATAGTTGAAATTCCAAAGGGTTCTATGAACAAGTATGAATATGACAAAAAACACAACATGATAAAACTTGACAGAGTATTGTTTTCCCCATTTCATTATCCGGGAGACTATGGTCTCATCCCTCAGACATTGTCCGATGATGGAGACCCCCTTGATGCACTCGTATTAGTAACAAATGCAACATATCCAGGCATACTAATTGAGGCAAGACCAATTGGGTTGCTGCAAATGAAAGATGATGGAAAACTGGATGACAAGATTATCTGCGTTTCAATAAATGATCCCAGATATCTTCATACAGTAGACATTACAGATATCGAAGATCATTATCGCTCAGAGATTGGACACTTTTTCCAAGTTTACAAAGACTTGGAGGGAAAAAAAGTAGAGATTCTAGGATGGAAGTCATCCAAAGATGCAAAAAATGTCATAATTGAAGCAATAAAAAGGTACAAAGATACTTTGAAAAAATACTAGAATTTATTCCAGTGATTTTAAAGCCTACAAAATATTCAAATTAATTAAAAAATATGGAAGTGATTCTAGTTCAGCATTGTCCCGGCTAGTCTGTTCTCGTTTCTTGGTTTGTATGTGTACGAAAAGATGTCATCAATTTCCTCATAGCATTTGTCATAGACATGTTTGTACAATGACTTTGCATGTTGTAGAGCACTGTCTTTTTGATCTGCTTTGATCTGTTGGAATACAGAGCCTTCTCTGTTTTTCTCGCTATTTGATGCTCGTACTATTTGCTCTTGTTCTTGCAAGAATCTATCTTGGTCTATTTTTCCAAACTTGCCAGTCTCTATATCTATAACGCTGGTTTTGTCCTTTAATGTTTTATCTACATATTGTACAAGGTGAACATAACCACGTTGATCCAGTACTGAATAGATTGGCATTTCATTTAGTGTCTCTCCAGTTATCTCAATACCGTGGTTAAAGAAATTCTGCCAGGAATTATTCTTGTCATCCCAGAGATCAGTTCCAACAATGTTAAACTCTAGTGGAGCTCGGAATGTGTGATATATGGTAACTAGCAAGCATTTTTCCTCAATGTCTGAAGCAGTACACTTTACATTCTCTCGCTCTATTCTGAGTGAATCATCATCGATTGCATCTTCAGGATCGATTTGCGATATTACTGTATTGCCTTGGAAATCAATGTCATACGCAATCACAGCATTGCTTTGACTCATGTACTCGCCCTTTGCCAATCCAAATCCTAGGGCAACATGTCTTACTTGCTCAAGACCGCTGTCTTCGTATATCTTTAGTTGTGCCACATTTTCTTTACCAATTTCAGTATTGATCAATGGGTATGGAGTAAAGAAATAGTTTGCATCAGATACCAGTCCGTTGTAGGTGAATCCACCATCTACTAGCTTTTTGCCAGTGCTGTCATATCCCAGAATTGGTGGGGTGCAATCAGTACATCCGCCACCTTTTGAGAGAAGTTCAGTTTCTATGATTACAGGATCATTGCAAGTGTTGGTTGCATCGTTTGGACAAGAGTCTTCGCCATCGGCAATACCATCACCGTCAGTGTCTACTGGATC
>JAERMO010000168.1 GCA_016844465.1 Nitrosarchaeum sp.
TACGGATTTTTCAAATCTTCTTAAAAAAACAAAATCAGAACTAAAAATTCTTACAGATTATTCAAATAAAGGCATACATATCTTTGAAGATATTCCTTCTAAAAAAATTAAAAAGTTAGATGACAAGAATAGGGAAGATTTTTGTTTTATAATCAAAGATGACAGCGAAGTTATTTTCTTTATGACTAATTCAGAATTAAAAGACATGAGGGCAATGTGGACAGATTCTAAAACATTTGTAACTACATTAAGATCATTGTTTAGTCTAATATGGAAGAAAGCACATCATATTGATGAATCAAACGCAGAGTCATTATTAGGTTCTGAAATTACATATGAACATAGATTGCGAGAAATTGAGCAAGAAAAAATTATTTTGAATTATTTGCAAAAGAATTTCAAACTATTGGAAAATAAGCCAGGAGTTAAAAAATGAGTAAAAATTCAGCAATAAAAGGCAATAGTATAGATTCAAATCATTTGAATATTTTAATAATTGATGATAACGAACAGATTACAAAAATGCTTACAACCTTTTTAGAACTAAAAAATCACAAGTGTACGGTTGCAAATGATGGTAAACAAGGACTGGCATTAATTCAAGAAAATAAACATGATGTAGTTTTATTGGATTTGGCCATGCCTGAGTTTGATGGATATGCTATCATCAAGGCATTAGAAAACAAAAATATGTTAAAAAACAACAAAATAATCGTGTTTACAGCATCCACTATCACTCAAGATGAATTGGATCAATTAGTTAGTCGTGGTGTGAATTCATACATTCTAAAACCAATCGATATAGATCTATTATTATCAAAAATTATTGAATCGGCAACTTCCTAAATGTTGGGAGTAACCTAAAATGATTCCAATTAAACATATTTTATTTTTAGTCTCAGGAGTGTCTAGTTTTATTATATTTTATATGGGATTGGTAAACTATATCACGGCAGTAGAATCATCTACTGGAATAATTCTATTAATTTTTGCAACTGCTGTATCGGCTGGAACATTATTGAGTACAGTATACATCTCCAAAAGCATCACGAAAAGCTTACTCAAAATATGACAGAGTTTTCCAAAACAAACAAGATTACAAACAAAAAACCAATCAATACAAACATAAAAGAAATTTATGAATTAAACGAGAATTTTGAAAATATGGGTCAAAAAGTTGAAAAAACATTAAAGGTGCAAAAAGAATATGTCGAGAAATTAAAAGAGATAGATAGAAAAAAAGTAGAATTTTCATCAATGGTATCACATGAATTGAAAACTCCACTAGTACCAATCTTAGGATATGTACAAATGTTACAAAAACAAGAATTGATGGGAGAATTAAATAAAAAACAATTAGATGCAGTAGATGAAATTTATTCATCTGCATTGAAATTGCAAAGGCTGGTAGGAGATATTTTAACAACACAAAAGTTAGATTTAGGAAAATTAGAATTCAATCAAGAAAATATAGAGGTTACAGAATTGTTGAATTTAATAATAAAAGATTTCAGTCCAATTATCAGTGAGAAAAATATTTATCTAGTAAAAGAGAATACACAAAATGAAATTATTTTTAGTGATAAAGACAGAATCAATCAAGTTTTTTCCAATTTAATTAAAAATGCTATTGATTTTGTAGAATCAGAAAAAGGACAAATAATAATTGGTGCAAAAAATAATAAAGAGTATGTACAATTTTTTGTAAAAGATAATGGTGTGGGAATTTCAGAAATTAATCAAAAAGAAATTTTTAAGAAATTTTATCAAATTGATACATCTACAAGTAGAAAAAAGGTTTGACAATTTGTAAAGGAATCATAGAAGGTCTGGGTGGTAAAATATGGGTAGAAAGCAAAGAAAATATTGGAACGACATTTTACTTTGAGATTCCAAAACAACCAAGAAAAATAAACAGTAAAAATTAACCTCAAATAATCAAGAAATATCCATTCCCAGTCTTCGAGCACATGCAATTGCAGCTTTACCGTCATCTTCAGTAATACCAGCTTTTTCAAATTTTTCTATCCATCCTGTTTTTGTATTCATGGTATGTTCTTTGTAATATTCTTGTAAAATCACGCCTATTTGGACATCAAGTCGGTATCGTGTTGCCTCATTCATTCCTGCCTGTAATATAGTGGAATCACAATTTGCTAGTATTTTGATAAACTCAATATCTTCTAAAGAAAGATCACTCATGAAATTATTGAATCTTCTTTTTTAATAAATCCAGAGTTAGTTTGGGATCTGCCTTTCCTTTTGTCTTTTGCATTACTTTTCCTACAAGATAATTGATAGTTTGAGGATTGGATTTTGCTTGTTCTACAGCTTGAGGCTCTTCTGAAATGACTGATTCAATAATTTTTAATAATTCAGATTCATCTGAGACGTTACCTAGATCAAGTTCAGAGATCATGTCCGATAATTTCTTGCCTGTTTTTACGATTTCATACAATGCATTTTTGGCAGAATTTCGAGTAATTTTGCCTGATTGTATTGAATCAGCTATCTCTTGTAGATGAGATGGTTTTAATTTTGAGGATGCTCTTTTTTCTCTAGTATCTACCAGCCCCATCAAGTCAGTTGTGATAATATTTGCAACTTCTTTGGCATTTTCTTTTGTATGCGCGTCTTCAAATAAATCCGAATAAAATTTATCAGACGAAAGTACATCTGCAACCTGTGCAGGAATATTATATTTTGAAATATATCGTTGTTTTTTAGAACTAATACTTTCAGGCATTTTAGATTTTAATTTTTCTTTGACTTCATTTCCAATTTTAATCCAGGGTATATCACCTTCTAGAAAATATCTGTAATCCAAGTCTTCTTCTTTTGATCTTGAAGAGACAGTAATCTTTCTTTTATCATCCCAATGACGTGTTTCTTGAATGATTGGGATATCTCGTGAATGCAAGCTTTGCTGACGTGTAATTTCAAAATGAACTGCTTTTTCTAA
>JAERMO010000115.1 GCA_016844465.1 Nitrosarchaeum sp.
GATTTAGAATAAAGTTAAGTATTGATAATGTTAAATGATAAATTTTTTGTAGGGTTACTCATACACTTACATTTTAAGATCTGAATAAATCAATACAAAATGGACTTACTCATATAGACTAGTAGATCCACGTTGTTTCCATAGACATACTATTTCAAAAAGGTTATTAAGAAAAATTTGATCAAGATTACAATGAATATTAACAACGACGGAAGAATAATCGCAACAACTTCTCTATTGCTTTTAGTAGCATCAATGACTTTCTCATCAGCATTTGCTGAACAATCATCAGTAATGGCTGCTGGAAATGTAGCAACAATTAAGGACATAACTCCAGGAATCTGTGGAGATATAGATTTGGTATTTATCGTAGATACTACAGGTAGTATGGGTGGTGCAATTGGAAACATTGTTTCAAACTTGGGGACTATCACAGCTCAAGCAAACCTTGCAGATGCAGATGGTAATGCAAATCTAGGACTAGTTACATTCAAGGATGAGGTAACTGTAGTTTCACCTTTAACTTCAACCCAAGGACCAGTTCTTACCGCAATTAGTGGTCTAACTGCAAGTGTGGGTGGCAATCTACCCGAAGCTTCTGATGAGGCAAAAAACACAGTAGTTAACAACCTTTCAGCAAGAACAGGACAAACCGGTGACTTTAACGATGCTCCTCCAGGCGGATTTGATGATACTTTAGACGCAGGAGATATTTTAGCATTAAGTACTACACATCCAACTACAGCAGCGGGTTTGGGAATTCATATCTCTGATGTATTTGTTCCAACAGCTGGCGACTATAGTGGTCAAGCAGCAATGCTCCAATCTGATGCAAACACAAGTGGAGGCATTTATCTTGAATCAGCAGCAGATGGCTCAGATGTTGGACAAATAATTTCCAACATCATTGCAGAGTGCGGTGGCAATACTCCTTCTACAGTAGCAGGCGAATTACTTTCAATCAATTCAACATCGTTGTTCATTTCAGGATTGTTTACTAACAGCTTTTGGATGTTGCCAATAATGGCAGGCATTGCAGGAACTGGAGCATTTGTAATAAGATCCAGAATGCACAAAGATTAAGAGAACTGATCTCCCCTTTTCTTATTTTTTTATTGAATAAAGAAATTAGAATCGAATTACATTTATCATTATAAGATACAATGGATTTATTTTTTCCCAGTCATTAACGAAATGCCTGATATTTCAAAAAATATTATTTCGCTTGGGTATAATAAATAATTGAGTAACTGAGAAAATAGTAGGAATTTGTAACATAGGAAAAGGAAAACGTGTCGGATTTCATCATATGATTAATAATTTTGATTAATTTTACAAAATAGAAAAAAACGTCATCATACAACGAACAGAAAACAAGGAAAATTAAAATTGGAACTTGAGACCAAAAACGGTTAGTTGTTTGGTGAGAGTTCCAACTGAAAACGAGTTTACAAAACAATTACTTTGGTAATACTTAAAATTAATCTTTTGTAGTATTATTTTTGTAATAATTTTTTGTTACACTTTGGATTAGAATAAAGGATCTACTTTTATTTCAGAAGGCAATACACGGAACAGGAAGCTGACACAATATCCTGTGGTTTTACTAGTTTCCATCGAGTTGCTGGTGAGCGATTACATTCGGCGCTATGCAAAGGATGGCAGGTCGGCTTCTATTATGTCTCACATGATTTATCAAATTAAACAAGAATAATGTCGAATTAAAATAGATTGCAATTAAAGAGTCATCTACCAACAATATCGTAATTCAAACATCAACTGTTGACCATCATCAATGTCTATTGGGTTAGTAAAGAGAACATTAACCTACAAAATAAATCAGTGTTTTGATGATTTTTCAAACATATTTTTCCACTTGATTTTGTACAAGTTGAAGTTTGAATAAAGGAGACATTAATGACGGTAAACGGCACTTAGAGTCACCACTGAAAAATATAGGACGCTCTAACTTGGGGGTTTAATCTCCCGTATACTCAGATACTTGAAATCAAAATTAGGTTTGCTGTCTGTTCTAAATGTGGCTTCAGGACCCCCCCATGTAATTGGCATATTGTCTGCAATTGCAGGACCGCAGTGATCAGCTTCTGACCCCCAGCCGTCATCTACAAAAGAGTCCACATTTACCCAGTTGTTATTTTCTTCCAAATCAATCCAAATCTCGCCTTGAGCTTGTTGTGTAAAGTTTACTCCGGGTTTGTTGTAGAGGATTAATTTGAATCCCACCCATTTGTTTAGTATAGTTGGCACACTGGGCTTTTCATCAGTATAATCATAGTGAACATGCCAGCTTTCTTTTCCAAATCGTGTTCCTCCATTAAAACTAAGTTCAGCCTTGTAAGATGAACCCTCACATCCGTTGTTCTCATCATTGTGTGAGCCGCCCCTACCATACCATGTAAAAGAATCACTACTTCCGGCATTTAGTTTAACATATCCTGTCATCTCAAAATTTTTCCAATCAGATGGCAATTGCATGTAACCGATATCAGCCAGATGGGTTCTTGAAAAATTTAGAATAGGCGTGTTTTCATAAGTCATCTTGTCAGTTGAGAATACCCCCATTCTCACATCAGTGTTATTTTTCATGTTCCACGAACCATCAGGATTTTGAGTGATTGTTGCTTGAGGGTCAAATCTAGGATCTGATGTTGGGTTTATCATATCCATAAACCATGTATTACCACCAGTTATAGTAGGATAGATCTTTTTTATTCCAAACAAGTCACTAGTTAAATTATTATTTTTAATGGTCCCCCCGGATTTAATCAAGACGCCGCTGCCATTTTGAATCTTTAAGAATTTTGTTGAAAAATCAACATTGAGGATACCTCCATTTTCTATTGTAACCAGAGTATTATTTTGAATTTCAACATTTTCAGATACAGTAATGGTATCAATAATTATACAATTTGAGGTTATAATCCAATCCCCCAAAGACGGAGGAAGACAAGACTCATTTTGTAAAAATGTGATCATTCCATCAGATCTAGAAAAAGGTGTCTCTGGAAATACAGAAGACATTGTAGCACTAGATGGAATTGCCAAAAGAAAAGTCGAGAAAAATATAAAAAACAAAACAAAGATCATGTCCATATATCTATAGTATTTCTGTGTTAAAAAAACCAGTTTTTGTGTAACATTATTTTGTTACACTAGAAAAATAAAGAGTAAAATCTAATTGTCCTTATTTCTGAATTTGACCAGATATATTCCAGCTCCTGCAATTCCTGCAAGTGTTGGAACCATCCAAATCATACTAGATGATAATCCTGAAATGAATAATGCTGTAGAATTAATTGATAACAATTCACCTGCAACTGGAGGATCCACTGGAGGATCTCCACTAGTATCTACTGGAGGATTGACTGGTGACAATACTGCTGGAACTTCAAGTTCAGCCCATTTTATTTTGGCCAGTCTTTCACCTGAACCAGCACCCGTAGTCGCAGTAAACGTTAATCGAAGATCGGAATAATCAGTAATTTCATCTGCCTCAGATGTAGTCAATGTAAATGATCCAGGCGTCGGGTCACCAGAAATATCAAAATGAGTCTTTGAAGATATAATGGTTGAACCCTGCTTTAGGTCTACGGTTAAATTAATTATTTTTGAGCGGTGATCTGCACCAAGGTCTTTGTCATACACGTATCTAACTATATGATCTGTTGATGACAGTGGGTCCATTACATCAGATAAAGATACTGTAAAATCTTCACCATGCGGATTGATGATACTTCTTACAGATGCAGTATCTGCCACCATTTCATTTATTCTTGAGAATAGAGGATGTGGAATCCAACCACTTGTCTCAATGTCTGCATCTGGTCGTGCATATTGTGAAGATGCATATGCTTCATTTGTTAGTGAGACTGCCCCAAGCATCGATACTGCCATCAGCATTAAAATTAATTTATTTGGAATTTCTAATTTTTGTGGAATCATATTTGAGATTTTTTGTCAAATATCTAATTAAGCATGATCCAATGTAGCATTATTTTGTTACAATAATGAGATTGACATTATTTTGTTACAATAATGAGATCGACATTATTTTGTTACAATAATGAGATTGACATTATTTACATTATTTTCAACGAGTAGAAAAATTACTTGTGGTATTAGAGAATTTTTTTATCGCAATTGGTTTTTAGTGTATTGAATATAATCTAGTCACGATAATCGCTCACCTTGTCATGAATACCTCAGATTTCCCCTTTGATTCTAAAATGGAAATATACAGTAATTTCAGTTGTAGTTTTTCATTTGTTTCAAATATACTTGACACGTTAATCATGATATTACTGCACTCATGAAAATATATTACTAGTGTGGTATTTTTTGAACAAAATAGTAGTTAATAGCAATTCTATTAAAGAAAAATCAAGTCATCTAAAAACTAGAGTTGTCACCAAAATTTCCTAACGGAATTGGTCTTAAACTCTAGTCATTGTATCAAAAATAGATTAAAATCTAGAAAAATAAAAAATAGGTTAGTTCTCTTTGTTATGTGTTCTTGCTCGGATAAAGTAAATTCCAGCTCCTGCAATTCCTGCAAGTGATGGAACCATCCAAATCATACTAGATGATAATCCTGAAACAAATAATGCTGTAGAATCAAGTGATAAGAGTTCTCCTGCAACTGTCACAAGGGTACAACCCCTCACATCTACTGGTGTAGAAGGTGGAGTGTCTCGACATTCATCATTTAGATTTGCAACTCCATCACCGTCAATATCTGGATCACATGCATCTCCAAATCCGTCAAGATCGGTGTCTAATTGATCTGGATTAGCAACTAGTGGACAATTGTCAGCATTGTTAGGTACGCCATCGAAATCAATATCTGGTGGAGGGAGTTCAGTTGCAAGTGCAGCTGGAACTAGACTCGTAATTATTACCAATAAAGAAAGTGTCATTAATGACTTGGTATCTTTCATAGAATTTTGTATTAATACTAGATATTATTTATTATGGACTGGATAATCTAGAACAGTCCCTTCATGTAACATGTCAGGAACAAGTAATCTAAAATCAGAGAAATTACAAGAAAAATTCAGTTATTACAATTAGAGAATTTTGCATTAGAGCGATTCTAATTCTTCTGGATTGGCATTAATACAAACCAGATAATATTCTAGTGTCTCTGCTGCTGAACAAATTTTTTCTTTACTCTGTACGTCAGATTCAGTTGTATGTGCCCATTTTCCTATCGTATCATAACAGTCTTCCTTGAATTTGTCAGTGAATTCTTTACATAAAGAAATTCCTTCATCGACTCCATTTTGGTCAACAATTCTGTAAACTGCACCTTGTAAACAAAAAGTGGCATAGTCGAGATCCCCTTTTTGACATGTGGATAC
>JAERMO010000007.1 GCA_016844465.1 Nitrosarchaeum sp.
AACAGGTGAGACTGGTTCCACAGGATCAACAGGTGAGACAGGTTCTACTGGATCAACAGGTTCCACAGGATCAACAGGTAACACCGGCTCAACAGGTTCCACAGGTTCTACAGGTAACACCGGCTCAACAGGTGAGACAGGTTCTACTGGATCAACAGGATCAACAGGTTCCACTGGCGAACCTGTTTCTGTCGAAGGCGGAGGATGTACAGATTGTAATCCGCCAATTTTAGGATATGACAGCGCTGGCAGAAAGCTTGTAGATGGTGGATTTACCTACAACGGTCAAACAACTGAAGTTAACTATTTCTTTACTCCATTTCCACTAATCACTGCTGAAATAGGCAAAGAAAATGTTGTCAAATTAAAGATATACGAAGACAGTGGTCCTGAACAAATAAGACATGTAGCATTAGGATTTGGACTAGCAACAGGTGAGTATATGAGTCAGAGCAACGCCGTAATCGTATACGATATTGACTCTGAGGGTAATGCCGTAATTTCACAAATTGATCCAGAAAATGCGATCGATGATAACTCACTCAGAATAGAACGAGAAAATGTAAAGTGTACTAGTTCTTCTACAGATGAAAAATGCTTACTAGTTACAGTATATCATACATTTAGAGCTCCCTTAATGTTTAACATTGTTGGAACTGATGTCTGGGATGAAAGGAAAACTCTTGGCAAAATTTCTTCAATCATGGTATACATATAACCGGAAATTCAATGAATCCTCCAAAAGAATATGACGGAATTAACAAAGGAGTGATCTATCACTTGACTGAAACTAGCAGAACCACCTCAACTGATGATCTAGGGAACACTTGGTCACTTGAATATGGTTTGTGGACTATGGATTTCAAGCCTATAATTAGACATGATCCAGATCTTGTTAATCCTGAAAAAATTTGGGCAATCAAACACATGTTAAAGGATAATACTCCTCAAGACATATCTGGCCTATTTGGTTACGATAGAAACCACATCAAGTTTGTTGAAGTAAAAAATGGACAACTACTCATCGCTGAATCAATGATGCAAAAGATATGTCCAGAGTGCACTGATAAACCATATGACAAGATTAATGACATCTTTTACTATGAAATGCCAGAATTTCTACAAAGATCAGAAAACCCAGAGCTACTTGCAAAGATACAATATGAGGCAGATAGAGCTTATGATATTTTGTTAAAAATGCCATAAATTAACTTGGCAGATTCTTTTCAAAAATATTTTAAATCCAATTTGTTTTCTGTCTTTTCCAACGGGAGATTCCTGAATAATCCGTTTCTACACCTTAATAATTTGCAAAATTTCCGAAATTTTTAAGGAATGTTTGTTGAGCACGTTGATTTTCAATAATTATTCCATTTTGTAAGACTGGGTCTTCGCTTCTTTCATATCGTTTACTATATTGTATTTGAGGTTCATTATTTTTGCCAAAATCTGGATTTTGTATCTGTTTTCCATACACCAACTTATCAAATATCACTTCTGCATTTTTCATACTATATTCTTTTATTTGATTAAAATAATAATTGTTCCTAGTTAGGTTAGTTGGAATCTCTTGATCATGTAATATTTTTTGTTCTAATGCCTTGCCTTCCAAGTAATCAATTTCATTAATTTCTGGTTTTATAATCATTAAATCTGCAAGTATTTCCTGCACTGGTTTAGTAATAACCGTGTTTTGTACTTGGTTAGTGTCTTGGTCATTCTGGTCTGATTTTTTCACTGGATTTCCTAAATAATCGGTAAATACTATTGGTGTTCCAGTATCAAGATGAATACAATTTTCTCCATCCCATTCTGTGTCTTTTGGACATACTGCATCACCATATGCATTATTGATTGCAAAAGACAATGTTACAACAATTGCCAATAGCATTATTTGCTTCAAACCAAATAGTTCTTGATTTTGCGAATTAACCAATAGACTAGAATTGAAACGATTACAATATAGGCGTCAGCTAGTTCAAAATAAGACAAATTTAATCTGTTTTTATCCTACTACAAGCAATATGATCACATATTCTTATTTTTGAAATCTATGTAGATTATCAACGAATAATAGCCTGCAATATGCAAAATTTTTTTGATGACGTATGACACCGTGATCACAAATTCACACATTATTTTACCGCAAGGAATGCTTGATAAAAATATCATAATAGATGAGGGAAAAGTTGTCGGTTTTACAAATGACATCCCTGCATGTGATCACAAGATAAATGGGAATGGTCTAATCTCGATACCTGGTCCTATTGATACTCACGTTCACTATGGTGTATATTCTCCTATTGATAAGGCTGCAAAAAGTGAATCACATGCAGCCGCAATTGGAGGAATTACAACTATGATGAGAATGCTTCGATTGGGAAATTCATTAAAATCTTCATTACCAGCTCAGCTAGAGGCTGCATCAAAAAATCATTATATTGATTACTCTGTTCATGTATCAATTTTTTCTTCACAACAGATAGGTGAAATGCCTTATTGTATTGAAAAAGGAATTACTTCATTTAAAATTTACATGAATCTTGGGGGCGATGTTGGTCATGTGTATATGGACATGCCACCATATTCTTCTAAATTATCCGAGGCAAAAGTTGAGATAAATGATAAACTAGTAGAGCAGATTGTAAAAACTGCCGCGTCACTTGGATGTCCTGTTTTGGTTCATGCCGAAGACTATGAATCTTGTGCATGTGGAATAAAGACTGCCAAAGAAAAAAAATGGGATGGCCTTCCTGCCTGGTCTGAAAGCAGATCTCCTGAATTTGAGGCAAAGGCAATTAAAACAGTCTCCAAATTTGGGAGAGACTATGGATGCATAATTTATTTTGTTCATATTGGTTCTCAGAAGGCATTACAGCAAATCAAAGAGGAGCGAGAGCTTGGAACTAAAATTTTTGTTGAAACATGTCCTCACTATCTTACATTATCATATGAAAAACAGCATGGATATCTTGCCAAAGTTATGCCTCCGATTAGATCTTCACAAGATAATACGGCGATATGGGACGCATTATCAAATAATCTAATTGATACTATAGGTACAGATCATGTTGCAAATCAACTAAAACTTAAACTTGGAGGAAATGATATTTGGGGAGCATTGGCAGGATTTCCAGGAATTGGAACTGCAATTCCAATTTTGTTAAGCGAGGGAGTAAACAAAAATAAAATATCTCTTGAGCAGCTTGTAAAATTTACAAGCAGTAACGCTGCTAAGATATTTGGAATGTATCCTAAAAAAGGAACGTTAGACAAAGATGCCGACGCTGATATAACAATGATAGACCTTAAAAAAGAAAATAAAGTATCTTCAGAGATGTTTGGCGGATTCTCGGACTATATTGTATATGAAGGAATGTCATTGAAGGGTTGGCCTGTTAAAACTATTGTAAGGGGACAGCTAGTCGCTGAAGATTTTGAAGTTGTTGGAAATCTAGGCTATGGAAAATTTGTTCAACGACATCCTTCCAAAAATCACTAGCCATGAAATACTACCTTATTAATGATATAATGAAAAAAATATTGATATTGGATCTTAAGACCAAAAACGGTTAGTTGTTTGGTGAGAGTTCCAATTAAATTTATTTTGTCAAAATAGTATTTAGATCATACTGATAATTTCTATGCAAGTCTTTTAAGGAAACTTTTTGAAATTACCATGATCTTCATAATCTAATGCGGTCATTCACTTGTCTATTAGATAATCCAGTCCAAGATTGGGTAATTTTACCCAAATTCAATAATTATTAATTCTGAAATTTGGGAGAACGTTGGCCTTGACAAATTATTCACAAGTATTAAAGAAAATTTTCTTTGATCAATTATGCTGGAACAAACAATAAATCAAAACTTGTATAAGAAGATCAAAATCAACTTTAGAATGATCTAGAATAATCCTCTAAATAATCTCAAATTTACCGCCAATCATAGCTCTGTAAATAATATCTGGTTTCCTGATAAATATGCCTGACTCCATCACGCCTGGTATTTGTTTTATTTTTAGGGAAAGTATTTTAGGATTTTTGATTACTCCAAAATTGCAATCAAGAATAATATTTCCATTTTCTGTAAAAAATGGATAACCTCTATTCAGGGAACGAAGTTCTGTTTTTCCACCCAATTTTTTTATTGCATTTGTTACCGAATTTCTTGCAAGAGGATGGACTTCTACTGGAACTGTTCTAGTAAAGTTTTTAACAAATTTTGATTCATCTGCCATTACTACTATTTTATTTGCCAAGCTAAACAAAATGTTTTCACGCAAAAGAGCTCCACCCCCCCCTTTGATTACATATCTTTGAGAATCAATTTGATCAGCACCATCAAAGACAACATCAATGTGATCCGTTTGATCTGCTTCCAACAATGGAATTCCTCTTTTTTCAGCGACAAGTTTTATTTGTAATGATGTCGGGACTGCTCTAATATTATAATTTTTAACTTTGATTAATGATGCGAGTGAATTTACCAAAGTTGTAGCTGCCCTGCCACTACCAAGGCCGACCACAAAACCATCTTTTACAAATTTTAATGCATCATTTGATAATGCCTTTATGGCATCATCGTAAGACAATTACTCTACCTCTGCCTGCTCAATCTTGGAGAGAACTTTCAATATTTCCCCTTTAATTTTATCTAGGTCATCTGAATTATCTTCATCAAAATCATCTTCTAATACTGTGGGTTGGTTTGATTTCTTTTGTGGTTCAGGAAGTGCTTTGTATTCAGTTATCTTTGCAATTTCTTTATTAATATCTGGTTTTGTTTCAAACTTAGTTTCTGGTTTTATATTAACTGATTCTATGATCTCAATCTTATCTTCAATTTTTGGCTTTACGATATTCCTTATAATCTCCTCTTTTGGGATGATCATTTCTTTGTTGATCTCTACTTTTGGTTCAACTATATTTTCAAATAATGGGAATTTTGGTTCCTTGTTTGAAAATCTAGTTAAAGTAGTTAATTCAATTGATTGTTTTAATGGCATCACGATTGTATTTGACTTTGTTTCTTTTGGTACTTCAAAGTTGAACATCTTTTCAACTGATTTCACTTCCACTTTGTTTTCTTGTCTTGTTTCAGGTTTGATCTCTAATACTTCATTTTTCTTTATTTCTGGAATGGAAACATTTACAGTTGCTATCTTTGAGGATATCTCAAATAATCTCTCATCAAGTTTTGATAGTTTTTGATCCATTAAAGTAATCAAGCCATCACCAACCGGACCTAAGTCTGGATGATGACTAGCAGCCTCAAGTTTTTCTAATCTTGCTAATACTATTCCAAGCTGGTGTTGATACTTTAACAATAATTTACCGTGTTGAATTTTTGATAAATCATAATCTGTTTGATACAATCTGGAAATTGTTTTAGTAAGAATATCTTTTTCAATTTTTAAGGAAGTTATTTGACTTTTGATATGGGAACTTGCACCAAGGCTTAGTAACTGAGTTTTATTTCTTGGTACTTTTCTTACGGCGGCAGCTGTGGCAACACCTGCTAGCGAACTAAGAATAATTACAATCTCTTGCATCTATGTATACCATTTAATCCAGGAATACTTTCTGCGTTTTGCCTCTGGAAAACCACAACTGGCACATTGATGATGACGTTTATGAAGTGCATTATTACCGCATCTCCTACATCTGATATGTGGTTTTTTCTTTGTAAACCCACCCATTGAAGTTGTGCCCCTCGTCATCCAAAATCACCTAATGCTGTGCTGGAGGAGGGGATATCATGACAACATTGTCCCCTCTAACGACAATGGTTCCGAGGCTTTTTGCATTACCTTCAGCGGAAACTTCTTCTGAAGAATCAATTAGCAGATTCATGTGCTGATCAAAACCGAGTAAATTACCTCTAATGGTTTTGCCGCCTTTGAGCTTTATCAATACAGTTTGATTGATACTCTCATCCAATACTTTTACTGCCATATCAACTGACATCTATTTCACTTATTGACTTTGATATTGAGGGATTATATTAAAATTTCATTGGTGTAACTTTGAACTATACCATGTGAGGCAAGTTTGACACTTTTTTTTCGAGATTTCTAAGTATTTCATCTAAAATCAACAATCCGTCTCTTTTTGTAGCTTTTCTTGGATCTCCCCATATTCCATTCTTGGTAGCTTTTGGAAATGATTTTGATGCTAATCGTTCTAAACTGTTAATTTGTTGTTGATTCAGACCATCAGTCACCAATCCTTTCCTGGCCAATTTCATTTTTACATTTTTTGATATTGCAAGCATTATGGAAGTCTCTACAAATCCTCCATGATCAAACTCTCTTTGCATAAAATGCCAATATGAAAGCGAAAAAACTTTGAGATTATTTTTTGATAATTTTTGCAATTTCTTATCAATATCTCTCAAAGTATTTTGATTCCCATAATGACCATTAATGATAAAAACTGTCTTGATATTGTTTGCAAGAAGTGACAGACACAAATCAGTCAGGATGCTATGAAGTGTTGATTCTTTAATACTCAAGTTGAAAAACGGTGTATGTTCAAATGAGACACCATAGGTTATTGTAGGTAAAAGTAGGAAATTTTTCTTTTCTGATAATTTCCTTGCAACCTCGGTAACAATATCTGAATCAGTTGAAATTGGTAAATGTGGACCATGTTGTTCTATTGAACCTACAGGAATTACTGCAATTTGATTTTTCTTCTTAATGATTTTTCTCAAATTCGGATCTAAATGAGATTTAATTTCTATCATCTAATTCACTTGGATTTAATGTGAACCTTTCTCCATCTAACTTCAAGTTTGTTTTCTAGATGCATTTTTATTGCTTTTAACAAAGTATGTGCTTCCAGTTTTTGGCCTTTTGATTTTATTTCATCCAGCGTATCATTTGGATCAACATTAAAAGAATCTTGGAAAATTATTGGTCCCTGATCTAGGTTTTCAGTTACATAATGTGCTGTTACGCCAACAATCTTAGTTCCTCTCTCATAGGCTTGTGCATACGCAAGAGCACCCGGAAATGCAGGCAGTAATGAGGGATGAATGTTGATTATTCTATTTGGATATCTCCAAACAAAATTAGGGCTAAGAATTTTCATATATCTTGCAAGTACAATCAAATCAATTTCATATTTTTTGCAAATTTCTAATATTCTTTCTTCTGCTCTCTCTTGATTCGTTTCTTCAATTGAAATAAACGGAATTTTTGTTTTCTTTGCTATTGACTCTAGAGTTTTTTCAGTTCCTATGATAATAGAAATATTTCCCACTAGTGACTTTTTTTTAGTAGCATCAAGTATTGTTTCCAGGCAAAGTGGTTCTTTTGTAACCAATATTGCAATGTTTTTTTCCAGGTTTGTCTCATGATGTGTATTTACATCCATTTTCTCTCTTTTTGATAAGGCTTGAATTCCAGAATCAAATTCCTTTACATTCACCTCCTTAGTAAAAGAGACTTCGAGATACATTCCAAAAAGTCCTTTGATTACATTTTGGTTTACTTTTTCAATGTTTCCGCCCTTCTCAAATACAAAATTAGTAAATGCAGCAACTATCCCCTCACTATCTTTTCCAACGACTGTAATTCCAATCACGATTTTTTTCATAACTTTTTTTTAACATCATTTTCTCATTATTAATCATTCACAGAAATTTACAATAAATGCGGGAGGTGGGATTTGAACCCACGAACTCCTAAGAGATAGGGTCCTAAGCCCTACGCCTTTGACCAGGCTGGGCGACTCCCGCATCGGACTTGCCAATTTTTTGGAACTAATGGAATTCGGGGAGTCTTTTCTGAGGATTTTACACTTGAATTTGTACATGATATGACATTAGCGATTGGAACATACTTCAAAGTAGGACCAGTGTTAGTTGGATACGATGGAAGAGAATCGAGTCCAATAATTGCAAAAGTTGTATGCTCTGCACTAAATTATCTTGGAATTGATTGTAATGATGCAGGATTTGTACCAACACCATGTCTTGAATATGCTGTAAAGAAACTTGGTTATTCTGGTGGAATAATGATCACTGCATCTCACAATCCACCACAATACAATGGAATTAAATCTGCTGCAAAAGATGGAGTGGAGATTTCACAAGAGGATGAGATTATAATTGAGAATATTTTTGAGCAAAAGAATTGGATCCAAAATCCTTCAAGATGGGGAAATACAGTAAAAGAAAATAGAGCAGTTGATGTTTATGTAAATGGAATAATCTCCCAAATAGATTCAAAGAAAATAAGATCAAAAAAGCTTAAAGTTGTTATAGATTTAGGAAACGGTGTACAGGCAGTATCAGCACCCATACTTTGCAAAATGCTTGACTGCAAAACATTTTTAATCAATGAAAAAATTGATGGTTTATTTCCAGGACGTGGATCAGAACCAACCCCACAAAATCTTTCAAAACTATCTTTAACAGTTAGAAAAAATAATGCCGATCTTGGAATTGCGTTTGATGGTGATGGCGATCGAAGTATTTTTTGTGACAATAAAGGTAATGTACTTAGTGGAGATATTTCCGCGCTGATTCTTACAAAATTTATCTTGCAAAAAAATCCACATTCTTTAATTGTTACCTGTTTAAATTCAGGTTCAAGCATAGAACTTGTTGCAAATAAATTTGATTCACAAGTAATTCGCACAAAAGTTGGTAGTGTTGAAGTATCACGAAAAATGGTTTCAACAAACGCACTGATTGGTTTTGAAGAAAATGGTGGATTTATGTTTGGAAAACATAATCAGGTAAGAGATGGATGCATGACTTTGGCTTTAATGTTAGATTTTTTAGCTACATCCGAAAAAACACTTTCTGAAGAAATTTCTTATCTGCCACCTTCCTTTACAACAAAGGATAAAATCACATGTTCTTACGAGGATGCTATGAAACTAATCCGTTCGCTAAAAGAACAATTTCCTAATTCGGATACAACTGACGGAATAAAAATTATAAATAATTCTAGAAACTGGGTGATGATTAGACCAAGTGGAACTGAACCAATAATTAGAATATACGCCGAAGCTGAAAATCGGGAAAACCTTGACACTTTGATGTCAAAATACCTCCAAAAAGTGAGGTCTATCATTTCCGATAACACTTTTAAAACCAATAGTGGGCATGATTGGAATGGAGAATGATCCCTAAAGGGTGACATAGTATGGGTAAAGCTTATTATGTAAAATTTGAAACACCGGAAGAACTCGTAAATCCAATCTTGGAGGCAGTTAGAGTAGCAAGTACTAGCGGTAAAGTAAAGAAAGGAACCAACGAGGCCACCAAGGCAATTGAACGAGGAACCAGTAAATTAATTGTTATAGCTGAAGATGTTGAACCACCTGAGGTAGTCGCTCATCTTCCAATCCTATGTGAAGAACAAGGTGCAGCATATGCATTTGTTCCAAGTAAGCAGGAATTGGGCAAATCTTTGGGTATTGATATTACTTGTGCAGCTGCAGCAATTTTTGATGCCGGTGATGCACAACACATAGTTGATCAAGTAATATCAGCAATTGCTAAAATTAAGGGTGGAAAGACTAGTAAATGAGTAACATAGTCGATGATGTAACTCAATCTGAAATTATTCAAATTGTTGGCAGAACTGGTATTGCTGGTGAAGTAATCCAAGTTAGAGTCAAGGTTCTTTCTGGTAAAGATAAAGGAAGAATTCTAACTAGAAATGTGAAAGGTTCTGTTAGAATTGGTGAAATCTTAATGCTAAGGGAAACAGAAAGAGAAGCAAAGAAAATTCATTAGGTGAAATAGATGAGTCTTTTAGTAAAACCATGCAGTTTTTGTGCTAGACCAGTAGCAAAAGGTTCAGGTACAATGCTTGCAAAAAACGATGGAACTGTATTGTGGTTTTGTTCAGCAAAATGTAAAAAAAATTCACTAGAACTAAAGCGTGATCCAAGAAAACTAAAGTGGACCAAAAAATATGTCAAAGGCGGAATTCGACACAAGAAATAAAATTGACTCAACAAACTCTTTTCATTGTAAAGCCAGATGCCGTATCTAGAAAGCTTACTGGTGAAGTTATTGCGAGATTTGAAAGAAAGGGGTTTAAACTTTTAAAATTAAAGATGTTTACATTTACAAAAAAACAAGCTGAAATCTTTTACGGAGTTCATAAAGACAAACCCTTCTTTGGTGAACTTACATCATTTATCACCTCCGGTCCAGTAGTTGCAGCAATAATAGAAGGAAATAATGCAATTGCAACTACTCGAATTATGGTTGGTGCGACAAAATCTTTTGAGGCGTCACCTGGTTCAATCCGGGGAGATTTTGGGCTAGGATTTAGCGATAATATCATTCATGCATCTGATTCAGAGGAAAGTTTTGATCACGAATCGAGGGTAGCATTTGAGTGATCTGTATTGCAAATTCGTCAACCAATTGTGGTAGTTCTCGGTCACGTAGACTCTGGCAAAACATCTCTCTTAGATAGAATTAGAGGCACAGGTGTTCAAGGCAGAGAGGCTGGTGGCATCACACAGCATATAGGTGCAAGTTTTCTTCCAACTGAGACAATCAAGGAAACATGTGGCTTACTATACAAGAAATTACAAGAATCAGAAAACCAAGTTCCTGGAATTTTAGTAATTGATACACCGGGACATGAGGTATTTACAAATCTTAGGGCAAGAGGAGGTTCTGCTGCTGATATTGCAATACTGGTAGTTGATGTAAACCGAGGATTCCAACCGCAAACAAATGAGAGTCTAAAAATTTTACAAAGCAGAAAAGTTCCATTTGTTGTTGCACTAAACAAATGTGATCAGATATCTGGATGGAGAAAATCTGAAACTAAATTTATTACGCAGGCAATTAAAGAACAAGACGCATTTATTCAAACTGATCTTGATCAAAAAATATATGATGTAGTTGGAACACTATCTATCTTAGGATATCAATCCGAGGCATTTTATCGAGTTAAAGACTTCAAATCAGAAATTGCGATTGTACCAATCTCTGCAAGATCTGGAGTTGGAATACCTGAATTACTTGCAGTATTAGTTGGATTGACACAACAGTACTTACAAAAACGATTAGATCAAAAAGAAAAAGAATCAAGAGGAATTGTGCTTGAAGTAAATGAAGAGATTGGATTAGGTCATACAGCAAATGTAATTTTAATCGATGGTACTCTAAAAAAAGGCGACACTATAGTTGTTGCAAAACGAGACTCAGTTATTGTAACAAAACCAAAAGCGATTCTTTTGCCAAAACCCCTTGATGAGATGAGAGATCCTAGAGACAAATTCAAACCAGTACAATCTGTAAATGCAGCAGCAGGAATCAAAATAGCATCACCTGATTTAGAAGGAGTTTTGCCCGGTAGTACTTTGTATGTTGCATCAAATAGTGCTGATGTGGAAAAATACACTAAACTAATCGAGTCAGAAATGAAATCAGTCTTTATTGATACCCAAACAAATGGGGTCGTCATAAAATGTGATACTATAGGATCACTTGAGGCTATAGTTGAGATGCTTAGACGCTCCCAAGTACCAATAGCCAAAGCAGACATTGGGCCAGTTAATCGGCGAGATCTCATGGAAACTAAAGCGATAAAAGAAAATAACAGACATCTTGGCGTAGTATTGGCCTTTAATGTCAAGATACTTCCTGATGCAAAAGAAGAAGCAGAGGACAGTCACATCAAAATTTTTGAGGACAAAATAATTTACAGCCTAATTGACAAATACAATGCTTGGGTCGATGAAGATACTGCTAATGAGGAAGACGCTACTTTTGCAGAACTAGCACCCATTTCCAAATTCACATTTCTTAAAGGGTATGTTTTTAGAAATAACAATCCAGCCGTCTTTGGAATTAGAATAGATGTTGGAACCCTGAGACAAAAGGTACCTTTCATGAACAAGGATGGAAAACGAATCGGGTTGGTTCATCAACTTCAACTTGATGGAAAAACTGTGACCTCTGCCAAAACTGGACAAGAAGTTGCATGTTCTGTTCAAGATGTAACAATAGGAAGACAAATTTTTGAAGAAGAAATATTTTATACATTTCCTTCATCACATGAAGCTAAAAAAATACTTGACAAATTTATGCACAAGCTAAATTCTGAAGAACAAGACACTCTAAATCATATCATAGATATTCAAAGAAAAAAAGACGCATCTTACGCTTACTAGTCGGAATATTTTTTACAAATCATATGTATTCCAGGAGCGCCGACTGCACCTACCATTTTATCTATCATTTGTCCTGATTTGAACATGATGAACATCGGAATCGACTGTACTGCAAATTTAATGGCGATGTTTTGGTTTTGATCTACATTGACTCGTGCAAATTTTATCTTTGGATATTTCTTTGAAAGACTCTCAAAGACAGGATGCATCATCTTACATGGACCGCACCAATCTGCCCAAAAATCTACAAGAGTAGGACTGTCTGATGAAACTGTTTGAACAAAATTTGTAGAATTCAAGTCAATAATCTCAGGCTGAATCTGAGACCTGCTTTGTCGGATCATCTCTTCAAGTTTCTTTTGTTTTATTTTTTCAATTTCAGGATCATCTGACAATATCTACAAATATTTTGATTCTATTAAAAAATCTATGTTGGATGATTTTCAAGTAAATTTGTACAAAGATTTTTCTATTAATAATTTCTAATCCGCTGTGGTTTTAATTGGTAATACCTCAAATCTTTTAGAATTGCATATTGGACACTGATCAATATATTTTGTAAAGCTAACAGAAGTGTAGACAATACCACAATCTCCACAAATTCTAAGATTTCTGCTTAATTTGCTCATGTTACTAGTAATAGATATTACAATTAAAAACTTAGTCTTGTTTTTGTCTTTTTAATGCCATAAAATAACATCGCGGGCGCTACAAAATACATTCCTAAATTCAATACAATCAAACTAATTCCATAACCTAATACTTCAGTTTCTGAATCTATATCCACATAATTCAGAAGAGATAACGATGAAATCATTGGAGTAAGGGTAATTTTGACAACTTCTTTGAATATTGGATTTTCACGTTCATAATCAGCTATTGCTGGACTAAATGAATAGTAGAAATCATTGAATGTATTCATGAATGATGTCCCTGATTCTGTTTGTAATAGGGAATTATCTCTCAGTTCACGTAATTGCTGTACTTGTGATGCCATCTCAGAGCCGTATGTTGCAGTAGCAATCAGACAACCGCCGCCTTGTTTTGGATTATTTACAACCTCACATGTGTCACCTACTAGTTTAGTTCCGGGACCACATTCTCCAAACTCTAATTCTGCAACTTCTGGCTCTTCTAATCCAACTGCTTCATAAATTGAAGAATATTCTGGAAAGTTTTCATCAAACCATTTCTTGTAGGTTGGCTCATTGTTGTATCTGTCAACATAAGATTGTGGATCTTTGTTAGGATCAACAAAAGATGCTATTCCTGTTTCTTTTGGTTCTGGTATTGGTTTAGGTTCAGGAGTAGGGATTGATGTATTTGCAACGCAGACTCCATTACTCAAATGCTGAGTAGATGTACATGTTGGTGTTGTAATTGCATCAGTTACTATAATTTTCACACTTTCTCTATCGTCTAATCCTCCTTTTTTTACTACTATATCAAAAACATATTGACCTGGACCCTGAGATCCCGTGGGAGCCCATGTGAATTTTCCTGTCTGTCCATCTATTGATGCGCCAACTGGGGGATTTTTTTCAAGACTGTATGTTACTCCTGTTAATGATTGAGTCAATGCAGGGATAAACGTCAAAGTCTTTTCTTCTTCTATTGTCTTGTCTGGAATTGAATTAAGTGCTAGTACAAAATCTGGAACAACAAAAACTTTGTTTCCATCAAATTGTAATTTTATAGTTAATCCTTCATTCTTTTTTTGATCATCGGTAAATGCGGTTGCATTGTAAATTCCCTTTGATTTAAAATAATTTGTTACATCTCTTGGAATTGTTGAAAATGATCCATCCACATCTGATGAAGGATCTGAAATCATCCCTACATAGTCTCCCGTGGGATCATCAATAACCACAAAAACTGATTTTTTCCCAGTTTGTTCTTTTCCAATAAATATCATTGATTCTTCTATTGTGTAGGAATCCTTCTCAAGTGATATGGAAGACACAGCTGCGTTGGCTGGAACAATCATAAGGAAAACTAGGGAAAATACAAAAAATACTCCTAGTTTTGTTCGCATGTTATGATCTTAATCCTCTTTACTTTTAAAAAACACGTATAATTTCTTCTATTGATTTGCCAAGAATTATTCACACAACTCATAGATCAAGTAAAAAGCGCATGTAAACTTGACCATTTTGTCTGATCTCCATATCATAAAACGTAGGGGCCTTTATCTCGATTTTGAAGTTATGTTTTAGAAACTCTAGTGGCTCTCCATACGCTTTAGCGTATATCTTGTAGCCATTATTTTCTTGAATTTCAATATCCATTCTTCTTATTGCAAAACCTTCTGTGATTAAAACAAAGGTCACCTCCTCAAGCCAGCTAAACAAAAGATATCTAAGATCTTTTCCTTGTGCCGTAAACTCTCTTTGTTCTTTCTCTTCCACTCTGTCTTTATCTAGTGTAAGATCAATTACAGCATCTGCTGTGACTAGAAACGCCTCTTTGAGGTTTTTAGCAGTAACTTCAATAATCGCATCAGTTGCATGATCTAAAAACTTGTAACTCAATTATATTTTTGAAATCTTGCTAATTATTAATTTAGATGGTTTTTAGTTTCTAAACAATCATTGTATTAAAAAATTCGTTATCATAGAAATTATTCATAACAAATCTTGTTTTTAAATACAGTTTTATTTTTAACAACACAAAAACTATTTGGCGTTTTGTTCCATTTGAATAATTCCAAATGTGTTTCCTTCGGTATCTGTACACTGTGCAAAATAACCTACTCCTGGAATGGACATTTTAGGGACTAGTATGTGACCTCCATTTGATTGAATAAGTTTTGAATACTCATCAATTGATGGAACCTCAATCGTATTTGTCATACCTAATTGACCTGGCATTCTCTTTGCAAGGCCGCCATTAATTCCAGGTTGCTTTTCATCACCTGTATATGCCATCCAATATTCCATTGGACCATTCCACTTTTCAAACTTCCAATTGAATACATCCTTGTAGAATTTTTGTGCCCTAAGAGGATCATCTGCCGGAATATCAAAATGAGTTACTCTTGGCATGCAAAGTTTTATAAGAAATATTATTTATATTGATCTTTTTATTCCACACCCATCTATTCATAATATTATATTCAATTTTAAAAAATCTCATTTTTTAAATATCTACCGTCTTTTTTGGAGGGTTTACAATGCTATTGATTAAATTAACATTTGAGAATTAGTTTTAACATTCCCCCGGAAGATGATTATCTGACGGGTATTTTCTAGATTATATTTCAGAACAATTATCATAAGGAAGATAACATGTCAAGGAATTTGCGATTAATTGAGATGACATCTTCCTTATGCTGGATAATCAAATCTAACATTGTAATATAAATTCTTCATCTCTTGTATTTTTAAAAAATTACATATTGAAATTCTTCTAATTATAAGATTTGTTATGGATCTATATCTGGATTGATTTCTATCTTGTTTACCCATTTTTCTTTATATCTCAATTCAAATATGCTTTTTTGTGTAACCTGTAGTATACCATGAATTCATCTGACGTTTTTAGAAAAAGAAATCTCTCAAGCGTTAATTTTGATTATGAGGATTTGATTGGAAGAAATTTGTCAAATTCCAATATGAGTGGCGTTGATCTTAAAAACAGGGACATTCACAATGCTGATCTAAGTTGCACTGATCTAAGTGGAGCTAACTTGAGTGGTACAATCCTGTTTTATGTCAAATTAAGAGGCGCTGATATGAGAACAACCAATCTATTTGATGCAAAACTATGGGATGCTGACTTGTATGGTGCAGACCTTCGAGGTGCAGACCTTCGAGGATCTGACTTGTTTTATACAGATTTGAGAAGTGCTGACTTGAGTGAGGCTAATCTAAGTGGTGTAAATCTTAGGCATACAAACTTTGACGGTGCAATTCTTACAGGAGTTGATTTTACAGGTGCAAATTATGATTTGCACACATTAGATACTATTTCTGGCGACGCAAAATCCATACTAAAAAAACAAGGTAGATTGTGGTAGACTAGCTTTACATACTTTGAATTATCTGTAATTTCAAGTCATCATGCAGTCTAGAATATTTATGAAAATAATTGACAAAGGTATTACAGTATCAAACCAAATTTTTAAAAATTCGTTTTTCTAAAAAACTCTATTTTAACTTGTCAACTTTTTTGCTTTTTGAAAAATTGCAGACCATTGTTTCCATGTTAGTCTCCCTGTCTGTGTATTTTGCTTTGATGGGTGATATGAAGTTAGAATTTTAATTCTGTCATAATCAAATAATTTGTCATGTCCAAACTTTTCTGGTTTTACTTGTACTAGTTTACATGTAGTATCATAAGCAATTTTTCCAAGACATAAAATAACTGTTACATTTTTTAGAATTTTATATTCTTGTTGTAAATAATCAAAACAATTTTGCATTTCTTCTCTTGTTGGTTTGTTTTGTGGTGGTGCACATCTGACTGCAGCAGTAATGTATGCATTATTTAGTACTAGCCCATCGTTTTTTGTTTCACTTGTTGATTTTGAGGAAAACCCATTTTTGTGTAATGCTTTTGCAAGCCAATCCCCTGAGGAATCACCTGTAAACATTCTACCTGTTCTGTTTCCACCATGAGCTGCAGGAGCTAGACCTACAATGAGTAATTTTGCATTGATATCACCAAAGCCTGAAAGGGGCTTTCCCCAATACGATTGATCTTGAAATCGTCTTACCTTGTTTTTTGCTATTTCTCTTATGTACAATGAGAGTCTGGGGCATCTGGTGCAATTTTCTATTTTTTTATCAAGTGAGATTAATTTCAATTGATTGTATTTTATTGAATTAGGTAATTATCTTTTGGTGATTATATCTTTTCTTTGTTGTCTAATCCTCAAACTTTTAAGATTAATAACAATCTGAATCCTGGATCTAAATTACTCTAAACTGGTTCAAATTTCAATGGGAGCATTATGAGTTGGGGGTATAGACAAGGTGTTTACGTTTGACTATAAATGAAGATTATAATGAAAATTATAATTTTGAACTAAATTATTCTGATCGCATTCGGTCTCGACTTGTTAAGCAAACGTCTACAAAAAATCATCATACTCAAAATAATAAAAAATCAAAATAATTGATTGCCATTACTGGTTTGGTGGCTTTTGATGGAAAACTTTTCTTGGAGAAATTTTTATAATTATTCTTTTTTCAGTTGGACTCCTAAACGGATACTTGTCTAATCCTAGGTATCGTTTTGCTAATTTGTCAATATGTACATCTGCATTTTTTTCTGTAATTTCATCAACGGTTCCTCTAATTGTAACCATTTCATATGGATTGGCTTCATTTGAAATTGACAAGGCCACACGTTTATCATTTTTTACATTTTTTTCTTTAATTCTTCCTGCTGCTGTATTGACTAGTATGTTTTTTCCATCATAATCAATCCAAGTGGGCGCAACATGTGGAGACCCATCATCCATCAATGTGGCAAAAGATGCAAAATTTTTCCCTAAAAGAAGTTTTTCAATTTCAGGTGTGATCATTAGTTTGATTTCTCTATTCTGATTATTATGGGTTTACTCACAAGACTAAAAAGTTGAAAAATTACTGCTCAAAAGATTGCTTTAATTTCTTAATGTCGATTTTTTTCATTTGAAGCATTGCATTCATTACACTCCCAGCTTTCTTTTTGTCTTTATCTTGCAACATTTTGATTAAAACAGTGGGAATGACTTGCCATGACATGCCATATTTGTCTTTGAGCCAGCCACACATCTGTGCTTTTTCATCTCCGCCTTTGGAAAGTTTTTTCCAATAATAGTCCACCTCTTCCTGATTCTCGCAATTGACGACAAAAGATATTCCACCATTGAAATTAAACACTGGACCTCCGTTTAATGCTGTAAATTTTTGTCCTTCAATTTGAAATTCTATAGTCATAACCTTTCCCTCTGGTATTTTGTGAAACTCATATCCTTCTTTTCCATATCGGGTGATTTTTCCAATTTTTGATTTTTTAAAAACAGACACATAAAACTTGGCGGCCTCTTCGGCTTGGTTATCGAACCACAAAAATGGAGTGATTTTTGGTATACACATGTTTTTTTGATTAACAGTAATTATTCTTTCTGAGTATAGTTAGAAAGATAAAATCAATCTTTTATTCTTGATGGAGAGAGTAAAAGATAATAATTCAACTATGAATAAAAATTTGAGATTTACTATGGTTTATGTTGACGGATATGTATTGCCAGTACCAAAGAAAAACCTACAAGTATATCGTAAAATGGCTCAACTAGCTGGGAAGATCTGGAAAAAACATGGAGCTCTGCAATACACCGAATGTGTTGGAGATGACCTCAACTCAAAATTATCTGGAATAAAATTCCCCAAGACAGTGCAAGCAAAGACTAGTGAACAGATAATATTTGCTTTTATCATATTCAAGTCAAAAACACATCGAGATAGAGTCAATGCAAAAGTTATGAAAGAATTCATGGAGGATCCAAAAACTAAGGGCATGTCAATGCCGTTTGATATCAAGCGTATGGTTTATGGTGGATTCAAACCATTGGTCAACATCAAATCAACCCATTTTTAAAAACTGCCTAGTTCTGCATAGTTATTGTACCTAACATCACAGAAATATCTAAATCAGTAGATCATATTGGAAAAACAATTTGGAACTGCCTCGTGGAATGAAGGATTTTGATGATAAGGAAAGTTCAAACATTGAACATATACGAAATCATTTCAAAAGATTATCAAATTTATACGGATTTTCATTTATGGATCCATCTCCAATTGAACTATTATCTGTACTAGAGACAAAGTCAGGACCTGCAATTAGGGACGAGATTTATTATTTCAAAGATAAGGGAGACAGAGAAGTTGCACTTCGCTTTGATTTTACTGTAGGATTGACACGATATGCAGCATCACAAAAATCAATGCGACTCCCTGCAAAAATCTCGGCATTTGGCGGAGTGTTCCGATATGACGAGCCACAAAAAGGCAGGTATAGGTACTTTCATCAATGGGATGTAGAGATTTACGGAAAGCCAGGATTAGAATCAGAAGCAGAAATTATTGAATTTACATCCAGATTATTTGATTCCTTACTACTCAAAAATATTACAATAGATATCAATCACAGAAATCTAGTAGAGTCTTTTATCAACAAAACATTTGATTCTACAGATAGAAAGTTAGTTGCAGATATGCTGCGAGCAATAGATAAAATACAAAAAAAATCCAAGCAAGAAATTCTAGATGAATTCAAAGACAGATACGACATACAAAAACTAGAAAAAATTCTAGAATTTTCCCAGATAAAAGGAACCATTCAAGAGATAGAAAAAAAATTAGACGTATTGGAATTGCAATCATGGGATGAACTAAAACATCTAGTAGAATCACTTGAAAACAGAGGAGTCTCTAATGTGAGAATTAATTTTGGCATTGTGAGGGGGTTGGATTACTATTCAGGAATGGTCTTTGAAGTATTTGACAAGCATTCAACTCTTGGGGCTCTAGCCGGCGGAGGACGATATGATTCACTAACTAAAGCATTTGGAAGAGAAGACATTGGAGCAACAGGTGTTGCAGGAGGGGTAGAAAGAATTATTCTGACAATGCAAGACCAGGGAGTAATTTCACAAATTAAAGAAAATAGAATCTCTGTATTGTACGTTAATCAAGAAATGCAAAAGGTTGCAATGAGCATTGCCTCTTTATTGAGATTAAACGGCATAACAACTGATATTGATTTGGTTGGAAGGAAATTGCACAAACAGATCGAGAATGCAACTGAATCAAAATATTGCATTATAGTAGCCCCCGAAGAACTAGAGCAGGGTAAAGTGGTACTAAAAAGCATGCAAGATGGCATTGAATCACAAGTAGAAATTGAAAATCTTACAGATGATCCAAAGTCTATTCTTAATTTAGAAAAGCTCTAGTTAACATCATAATTTCAGGACCGCTAGTCATAGAACCTACCACCACTGTGTTGTTATTCACCAGGATTCCAGACATCACATATGGAACGCCGTTGTTAATTGTAGTCTGCTCTACTTTTACGCCCATTAGATTTGCAAAAACTTTCATGTCTTCCTCGTCAGCTTCTGGGTGTATTGCAGCACCTGAATTATTTGCAACCATTACAGCTCCTGTTTGGTTAAATCCGGCGATTCTTTCCTGTAAAACCTCAACTCCTAGAACTTGCTCTATTGTATCACAGTCTTCTTTTGATAACCATGGCGATACAATAGCTCCTTTATCATTTGCACAAATTACATTTCCAAGTGCAGTGTATTTTGAATCCAATACTCCTACTTCCATCTTGGTCTGTTTTTTTAGAAATTCATATTCATCAATGTATGCAGTCTTGGGAAGCAAAATTCCATTGTTATTCATTACCATCAATGCTCCTAAAAGACGAGTATTTGCAACTGATGAATACAAAACTTGAGCCTTTAGATATTCTCCAAGTTTTTCAGCTTTGGTTTGAGCAAAACCCATCGGAACTAGAACAAAATTGTCATTCACATTAATGTAGATTCCAATGTTTGGTCCTCGGTAAACGTCATATTTGATAATGTCCATTTATTAGAATTGATCTTCAATCGATATGAACGTAAGGAAATTCAAAACCAGATTTCGGGCATAGGTTTTTAATTATAATTATATTTAGTTCAAACTAATTTTGTCTAGCTTTAAATAATATCTGGATTGAATGGATTGTATGCCAATAGCAGAAAATTTTCCAGCTGGTCTAAAACCAATTGGAAAAATTAGTTTAGAAGGCACATCTGACTTTCATTGGGTTTGGGGTCCAGGCAAAAAAACAAACACTGACGGTTCACAAGCCGAAGCATTTGTAGATGCCGATGTTGTAGCAGCTTATACGACTCGTGGAGAAAAACAAGTTCCACTGGGTATTAGCGGCACAATGGTTGCAGTTGACTGGGATTCTTGTATTGCAGATGGTGCATGCATTGAAGCATGCCCAGTTCAAGTATTTCAATGGTACAGATCTGAAAAAAATATTCCAGCCACTGAAGCAATAAATGCAGCTTTTAAGGGAACTGGAAGTTCTGTTAAAGAAGAACGAAAAGATCTCACTGACAAAGCCGATCCAATAAGAGAGCATGATTGCATCTGGTGTATGGCATGCGTATCAGTTTGTCCTCCTCAAGCTATCAAAGTTGATCAATCAAATCTTGAAGCACATGAAAAAGCAGCTGGAACTTTTGTAAAAATAGAGGCTGGTACTCCAAATCCTCATGCACACGATTAGACTACTTTTTCTTTTTTTATATAATAAATTCAAATTTAGTCCAAACTAATTTTGTCTAGCTTTAAATAATATTCAGATAATTATCACACATGGTAGAACTAGTAATACCAGAAGATTTTTGCCACGACCAAAAACCAGTCGGAAAAACTAGCCATGCGAATGGTGAGAATTTTCATTGGATTTGGGGCAAAGGAAATCCAGAAGGCGCAGCATTCTCAAATGATGATGTAAAGGCAGCTTATGAAGAACATGGAGAAAAACAAGTTCCTCTAGGTATTCACGGTACAACAGTCGCAGTTGATTGGGATTCTTGTATTGCAGCCGGTTCATGCATGAGTGTATGTCCAGTTCAAACATTTCAGTGGTACAGAACCGAACAAGATATACCAGCTAAAGATGTAGTTGGTAAAACTTTTGAGGGAACTGGAAAGACTGAACATAATGAACGTCTTGACGCTAGTGACAAATCACAACCTATCAGAGAACATGATTGTACAATTTGTATGGCTTGCCAAGAAATCTGTCCTTCAGGCGCTATTCGAATCGAACAAGCGAACTTGGAATGGCATGAGAAAGCAGCTGGAACCTTCGTCAAAATGACCGGTAGCGGCAACCCACACGCTCACGATTAAAGAATTATTTCTTTTTTTCTTTTTACAAAATCTACTTTTATCTCATCAACAAATTTTAATCACTGTTTTGTATCACTTTTTGCAGAGGTCGCCTAGCTCGGTAGGGCGCGGGCCTTGAGAGCCTGTGTGCGCAAGCACCCGGGGGTTCAAATCCCTCTCTCTGCGTTTTTATTTTTCTATAAAATATCTGATATCTTTTCATGTTTTGTTTTGAATACTGCAGAATTTAGATACTTGAGAAAATCAGATTCTGACATTCCGTAGACCTTGATTAGTTCAATCATTTTTTCTCTAGCGTCTAAAATTTTTCCAGATAGTGCCATTTTTAAAACACCATCAACGTCACTGGTTTTTGTTAATCCAGCTGATGCCTTTACATGTTCTTCTGAGATCTCTCCCAAACTCGCAGTTGCCTGCATCAGATTAATAGCATGTCTGAGGTCTCCTTCAGAATAATCATAAATTGCCTTGAGTCCTTTTTTATCTGCTTTCACTTTCTCTTTTTTAGCTATTCCTTCCAGATGATTAATTACATCTTCTTCAGGAATTGATGTAAACTTGAAGGTAGCACATCTACTTTGAATAGGGTCGATAATTTTTGAGATATTATTTGCAATCAGAATGAATCTGCAATATTTTGCTGTATCTTCTATTATTCGTCTAAGTGCAGTTTGTGCATCAGAAGTCATCTCGTCGGCCTCATCTAAAATAATTATTTTAAATGGGATATCTACCATTCCTGCATATCTAGAAAATTTCTTTACTTTTTCTCTAACCATACCTATGCCTCTTTCATCTGAGGCATTTAGCTCCAGCGTATAGTCTTTAGAATATTGACCAAGAATTTGTCTAGCAATGCACAAGGCAGTAGTTGTCTTACCAACTCCTGCAGACCCAGAAAACATCAAGTGCGGCATATCGGTCGGGTCTTTAATTAAAGCCTCCAGGCTACCAATAACCTCTGTTTGATTTACGATCTCTGATAGCTTTGAGGGGCGATACTTTTCTACCCACATGCCTGTTGATAACATGAGATGTTCTAGTCTATATCCCACTAATAAATCGAAATTAATAGGATCAATTGATCTAACAAAATAGTGAACAGAATTGATCGATCCATTACATCAGTATCTAGTGATGAAATAGGGATCTTACGATGAACATAGATGATGTAGAAAAATTGCATTCTATTGGATATAGCCTAAAGGATGCTAAGGTTACACTAAATCATGATATTAAATTCAGCGTGGCAGGCCTCAAGATTAATGGCACCCATGGCGAGGTTCTAAATTTACCTCAATGGCTAGGAAAAATTCTTGCTCAAAATAAACTTGCAACACTTGATACTCCTGACATGATAACTGAGCTAAAACAAGCATTATCAAAAGAAAAGATGGTAGGTGAATATCAACTATCTACACTAGATCCTCATTTTTATATCAAATTAAAAGAATCCATGAAAAATTTACGTAGAGATGATTTTGATCACGTAGAAAGCATGATGCTGGAACTATTTAGAATGAGAAGAGGAAAGCTTGTCAAGCTTGCAGATTCAACAAAACTCAATTCTGAATTATATGGTAAGCTAACAGTTGAAGAAAATATATTCTTTAAAACAATTTATGACAATAGTATAGAATTTGAAAAACAAATCAGAGGTGATTTAAATGAGCAAAGTTCAAACTAGCACTTTTACCGAATCTGCATTATCAGATAAAGTAAAAGAATTTCTTACAAGATTCAAAGACAAGAATGGCAATTACAAATATGTAGAGCAAATAGACGAGATGATGCCAAAAAATGCAAAATTCATCATTGTTGATTATAATGATCTTGTGGTAGAACCTGAAATTGAAATAATTTTCACGACAGATCCTGACAGAATTCTAAATGCATTTTCAAGAGCAATCAAAGAAGCACTTCAAACAAGATTTCCGGACTATGCTGAAAAAATAAAAGACGAAGTTCGTGTAAGATTAATAAATTATCCGCTACAAAGAAGTCTAAGACAAATCAATGCAGAAACAATTGGAAACATTACCAGTGTTTCAGGAATGGTTGTACGGGCATCCGAAGTAAAACCCCTAGCAAAAGAACTTGTATTTGTCTGTCCTGATGAACATCAAACAAAAGTAATTCAACTAAAGGGAATGGATGTAAAGATCCCAATAGTTTGTGATAATCCAAGTTGCAAACACCGAGATTTTGAATTAAAACCGGAAGCCAGTAAATTCATAGACTTTCAGATTCTTAGACTGCAGGAACTTCCTGAAGATCTTCCTCCTGGTCAATTACCTCACTACATTGATGTTACAATTAGGCAGGATCTTGTAGATAATGCTAGACCTGGAGACAGAATAATTCTTTCAGGAATAGTCAGGGTAGAGCAAGAATCAGTTGCAGGAATCCCGAGAGGTCATAGTGGCTTGTACAGATTACGAATTGAGGGAAATAATATTGAGTTTTTGGGTGGCAGAGGTTCAAAGACTTCACGTAAGATACAAAGAGAAGAAGTTTCCCCAGAAGACGAAAAAATGATTAAGACACTTTCACAAAGTCCTGATATTTATCAAAAATTGATTGATTCTTTTGCACCACACATACAAGGACAGTCTCTAATCAAAGAAGCTATTTTGTTATTGATCGTGGGGTCTACTCAAAGACTGCTCGGAGATGGAAGCAAAATTAGGGGCGACATTAATGTATTTCTTGTCGGTGATCCTGGTACTGCAAAAAGTGAGATGTTAAAGTTTTGTGCTAGAATTGCGCCAAGAGGTTTATACACATCAGGTAGAGGTTCAACTGCAGCAGGTCTCACAGCAGCTGTAGTTCGTGATAAAACGGGAATTATGATGTTGGAAGCAGGCGCTGTAGTCCTTGGTGATCAGGGTCTTGTATGCATCGATGAGTTTGATAAGATGAAACCAGAAGATCGTAGTGCATTACACGAAGTAATGGAGCAGCAATCTGCTAGTATTGCAAAAGGTGGTATTGTTGCTACACTAAATGCAAGAACATCAATTTTGGCAGCTGCAAATCCAATGTATGGAAAATATGATCCATTCAAAAATATTACTGAAAACGTAAATTTACCAATTCCACTATTGACCCGATTTGACTTGATTTTTGTAGTTCGAGATATTCCTGGAAGAGAAAAAGATGAAAAAATTGCAAGACATATCATTGAATTGCATACCCCTCAGGGAACTGACAAACGTTCTGTAATTGATGTGGATACTCTAACAAAATATCTTTCATATGCAAAAAGATCTTCTCCTGATTTAACAAAGGAAGCAGAAGAAAAGATTCTGGAATACTATCTACAAATGAGAAATGTAGAATCTGAAGAAATGATCACAGTCACCCCTAGACAGCTTGAAGGTATTATTCGACTCTCAACTGCACGTGCAAGATTACTCATGAAAGATAAAGTTGAAGAAGAGGATGCAGAACGTGCAATATTTCTCATTCAAAGCATGCTTCAGGATGCTGGTGTTGATGTCAATACTGGTAAAGTTGATCTTGGAGTTTTGCAAGGAAGACCACGTAGTGAAGTATCAAAGATGCAACTATTCATGGATATTCTAAAATCAATGGAGGGTGACAATAAAGTTTCAGTTGAAGAAAGAGCATTTGTAAAAGAATTAGAAAAGACAGAAAAATTTACTGAAGAAGAAGCAAGAAATTACATCCGAAGAATGCTTCGCGAAGCATCTATTTATGAATCAAAACCCGGTCACTATAACCGAGTATGAACATAGAAAAACTAGATCTTCTCAAATCTGCAATTGATTTTCTAATATCCGAGGGATTTTCCAATCTATATCCGCCTCAAGCTGATTGTATCAAAGCTGGATTACTTGATGGAAAAAGCATTCTAGTTTCTGCTCCTACTGCAAGTGGAAAAACTCTCACTGCAACACTTGCAATGATTAACTACCTTTCAAAAAATAAAGGAAAGGTTATCTATCTTAGTCCGCTAAGAGCGCTAGCTTCTGAAAAATACGTAGAATTTAAAAAGCTAGAAAAAGTTGGATTAGGGAAAAAAATCAAAGTAGGTATATCTACTGGAGATTTTGAAAATATTGAAAAAAATCTAGAAAAAAATAATGTCTTAATTTTAACAAATGAGAAGATGGATTCTATAATCAGACATGGAGCTGAATGGATTGATGAGATTGGACTAGTTATTGTAGATGAGATCCATCTTATCGGTGATGAAACTAGGGGACCCACATTAGAGATGGTCTTAACGAAATTAAAACTACTAGCAAGCAAACCCCAAATTGTAGGGCTTAGTGCAACCATTACAAATTCTGATGAGATTGCAAGATGGCTTGACTGTACACTTGTAAAAAATGATTGGAGACCTGTACCGCTTTCTGAGGGCGTATATGACGATGGAAAAGTTTTGATGAGTGATGGCAAAAAATTTAATATCGAACCTAGCCTTTGTGGCATCCCTGTTGATTTAGGCGTGCAATCAGTAAAAGAGGGGGGCCAATCACTAGTTTTTGCAGAGACTAGAACTCGCTCAAGATCTCTTGCAACAAAGGCTGCTGATGTCATTTCACAATTATTGGAAAAAAAAGAATCAGAAGAATTAGAAAAAATTTCAAAAAAACTTTTATCAAATAATGAACATACTGAATTAGTAAAGACTCTTGCAACATTGGTGAAAAAAGGAGTTGCGTTTCATCATGCAGGACTAAATCAAAATTGCAGACAAACAATAGAATCTGAATTTCGTAAGGGGACAATTAAGCTATTGTCCTCTACACCAACTTTGGCAGCTGGTGTGAATCTCCCCGCAAGAAGAGTTGTTATATCTAACATCAATAGATATAATGCAAACGTTGGTGCTAACAGACCTATTAGCATCTTGGAATACAAGCAACTCTGCGGTAGAGCTGGAAGACCACAATACGATGATTATGGTGAATCAATTATTGTTGGAAACGGAAACAGCGCGGATCTATTTGAATATTATATTAATGGTCAACCAGAACCAATCGTCTCCAAAATCGCAGATGATAAATCATTGCGAACTCATGTGTTGAGCGTCATCGTAACAAACCCTGGAATTAAAAAAGAAGAAATCTTGGATTTCTTTTTACAGACACTTGGTGGTCTACAATCCCGAAAAGCAACAATAAAGTTTGCAATTGATATTTCACTACGATTCTTAGAAAATTCATTTTTAATTATTAAAAAAGGTGAAAGATACGCTGCGACAGAATTTGGAAAAAAGACATCAATGCTTTACATTGATCCACTCACAGCAACTTACTTTAGAGATGCAATCGAAAATATATCCAAAGAAAGAAAACATACTTTTGGGTTTTTACATCTAATTACAAGTTGTGGGGAATTTTTCCCCAAATTCTCACTTAGAAATAAAGACTATGAAACTGCAAGTTTGGTGATAGAGAATAATTCTTCAGAGCTTTTAGAGCCAATATCCGAATATGACTGCTCTAGGAGTTTACTTGCTTTACAGTCATGGATTACAGAATCCTCAGAATTATCTCTTTCTGATGGCCTTGGAATTGAATCTGGCGATATGCATAGAATGATAGAGACTGCAGATTGGTTAAGTTACTGTCTCAGAGAGATATCAAAACACCTAGAGCGTGTAGATTTGCTTGATGAGCTAGAGAATTTACGAAAGAGAATCATTTATGGTATTAGAGAAGACTTGTTGGATTTAGTTAAGGTAAAAGGAATTGGAAGAATAAGGGCAAGGGTACTGTACAAAAATGGAATTAAGACCCTAGATGAATTAGCAAAGATTCCGGTAAGTAAATTATCGATGATCGATAAAATCGGTTCAACCACTGCAGCTAACATAAAATCAGAGTTACAAAAGGCGAGGTAATTGACTGAACTAATAATTCCTGCAATCATTTCATGCATTGTTGCATTTTTTACAGTATATGTTATGACACCTCCTTTGATAAAATTTTTACAAAAAAGAAATTTTTCTGTCAGGGATGTGAATAAAAAAGATCATATCATGGTAGTAAGACCTGGCGGTCCATCAATTATTGCTGGAATTATCACATCTGAAATTGTTTTGTATATTTTTTTCCAATCTAATGAAATTCTTGTAATAATGATTACTAGTTTCATAGCATTTGTAATTGGTTATGTTGATGATAGGAAAGTTATGGGTGGATGGTTTAAACCAGTTGCCTTGGTAATTGCTGCTACACCGATAATCTTACTTGGTACTTATGATTCCAATCTATCATTTCCTTTATTCGGGTCTGTTCACATACCTGTTCTTTATCTTGGAATAATTATATTTATGATTCCAATTACTGGGAATACCATTAATTCTATTGATGTATTAAATGGTGTAGCTAGTGGTTTTATGATAATTGCAAGTTTTTCATTAAGTATTGCATTATTTATATTACAAAATTATGAAATGGCAATAATCAGTTTACCTTTAGGATTTGTTTCATTGGCGTTTTACAAATTCCATAAAATTCCAAGCAAAATATTTCCTGGTGATTCTGGCGCTTTGACTCTGGGTGGTATGTATGGAGCAATCGCTATTTTGGGACATGTAGAAATAATTGCAGCAGTGGCACTCTTGCCGGCTGTAATCAACTCCTTTTTGTTTCTCACTAGTGTGAAACGAATTGTAGAACATCGTCAAATAAAAGGAAAACCAGTAGAGCATACTGAAGATTTCAAACTAAAGGCTACTGATGATAAAACTGCCCCTGTGACACTTGTGAGGCTAATCCTTGCATCTGGACCACTATCTGAAAAACAAGTTGGGCATACAATTTTTAAATTAGCAATTTTTTCTGGAATACTTGCAATAATTACCGCATTCATGACAGGAACGTCAATTTGAAAGTGGGACTTTTTGGATTTTTATTTGTGATGTGGATTTTGATTATTACCGGGGGAGGAATTCTAGTGACAATTCTTGGTCCTTTTTCTATCAGTGGTTACGGTGATTTTGATTGGATTTTAACTTCTGGATTCAAAGCAATTTTTGCAATAATTCTTGTTATAGCTTGGATTCTGGTAATGTCAAAATTAAAAAACTGGATATTTAGGAAAGATATAAAATCCTAACTTTCCAACCACTGTTTTTGTTTCTTGTCATATTCTTTACGAGTATATCTTATTGTGGCTGGGGATCCTATGACTACCGAATCTTCTGGAACATCTCTGGTTACGACTGCACCCATGGCAACAACACTATTTTTTCCAACAGTTACCCCGGCTTTGATTACCGCCCTTGCTCCAATTACTGCATTATCTTGTATTGTAACTCCGATCATTTTATCACACATTGGATATGGATCATTTGTCAGTACTACTCCAGGTCCTATGAAAACATTTTTACCAATTCTAGAAAGTGGTGAAATGTATACCTGACCTTCTATCTTTGTATTGTCTCCAATCTTTACATCATAATCAATATGTGCTAGTGAGCCAATCTTTACATTATTTCCAATTTCAACATTATCTCCGATATATGAAAAATGCCAAATTTTTACATCCTGACCAATTTTTGCCTTATCTGAAATAAAGTTCATAACCAATTATATCACAAATGCCAAGGTTTTGCCATAGTAATAATTTTTTCCGGTAAATTTTTCTGATAGTTCGTGAGAAACTCCATCTCTTGTTTCTTGTTTCTTAATTCATCTGGCAACATTATTGGTATCTCTTCAATTATGGGATAAAATCTAGAGCATTTAGGACAAAATAAAACTCCTTCAAATATGACATTGTCCTTTTCTTTAATTTCGTATAATTCTAATGGGTGATTTTTGTCTATTGGACATGCCAAAATATTCATCATTGTTTTGTTCATTTTAAATCCAGATAAATTGGAATTCCTTTTTGACTAGATAAAAGTGCTGCTTCGGCTATTTTAGTTACGTTTACTGCTTCTTGTGATTTTACAACTAGATTATTTTTTCCTTCTATGGCCCCCAAAAAATTTTGAATCTCTAATAACAATGGTTCTTGTTTTTCATTGCGTGGAATTTCAGTCTCTTCTTTTTTCTCTATTTTTACTTCTTGCGAAATAAAATCTGATGTAATTACTGCATCAGTGCAAACTGCACTAAATATTCTGACTCTCTTGGGTGTGATCCAATTTGATATGATTATTGCTGATCTGTCATTTTTATATCCAAGCATGATGCTTGCATAATCCTCATGCTCATGATTTACCCTTCCAGATCTTGCAAAAACAACATGAGGCATATCATCAAACAACCAATTTGCAGTATCAATGTCGTGCACAGATGTATCATAAATTATTCCAACATCTTTAATGTGAAGTGGTATCCTATTTTCCCGATGAAATTCAAGCATCAATAATTCTCCAAATTTTTTCTCCCCTACAATTTTTTTCACAATATCTACAGCTGGATTAAAACGTTCTATGTACCCACATGTTAAAATTACATTATTTTTTTCTGCCAATTCTGCAATTCTTTGACCGTCTTCTGATTTGTAAGTCAGTGGTTTTTCTACAAATACATGTTTTTTTGCTTGGAGTAGTTTTGTAGCTATTTCTGAATGAGTTGAAGTGGGTGTTACAACAAGAGCTCCATCAAATTCTTCACAACCTATCAAATCATCTACTGAACTATAATGATTCACTGAATATTTTTCACCATATTCTATGCTTCTTTGAGCATCAGCATCGCAAACTGCAGAGAGGACACCTAGCTGTGATAGTATTCTAATATGATTTTTGCCCCATCCTCCAGTGCCTATTTGAACAATTTTCATCTAATATACAACAGTTAACCAATGGGTGTAATCATTGTTTTTGTTCATTACTATGTCTTTATACTCCTTCATCATTTTTTTGGTGATTCTGCCAGGCTTACCACTTGCAATTTGTTTCCCATCAACTGCAACTACTGGGATGACTTCTGCTGCAGTTCCTGTTAAAAAAACCTCATCAGAAATAGTCAACTCACTTCTTGCGATCTCGGTTTCTATTACTTCCATACCAAATTTTTTTGCAATCTTTATGACTGTGTCACGTGTAATTCCATTCAAAGCTGAAGATGATAATGGTGGTGTTATTAATTGACCTTCTCTTACAATAAAAATATTTTCGCCTGGTGATTCACTAACATTTCCGTTATGATCTAATAAAATTGCTTCATCAAATCCATTTCTTTTTGCTTCTTGTGTGGCAATGATTGAGTTGAGATAATTTCCACCCATCTTTGCTTGAGAAGGTGTTGACATATCTGAAAACTTTCTCCATGATACTACACCAGCTGTAATTCCATTTTTATTAAACAAATCACCAAATGGAAATATAAAAATTGCAACATTAGTTGGAGCCTTTTCCGTTATGTGAAGATTAATTCCATAATCTCCAACAAAATAAAATGGTCTGATATAACATGATTTTTTAATTTTATTTATTTTACAAATTTCAATTATTGCATTACTAATTATTTTGTCTGAAAAATTAAGTGAAATGTCGTAAAATTTTCCAGATCTTCTAAATCGTTTAATATGATCATTCAATCTAAAAACAAAAAGATTTTCTCCATTCCAATATGCACGTATTCCTTCAAAAACCGATGTTCCATAATGAATTGCATGAGTTGTAATGGGAACCTTGGCTTTTTCTAAAGTCATAAATTTCCCGTTAAACCAAACAAATTTTGAGAGGGGTAGACTCACAAAAAATCTCAACTATTTCCGTAATTAATCTATTCGGGAAAATTCTTGATTTTTGGTGTTTTTTAAAGTCTTGATTTCATTGATATTCTAATAATTGTATTGAAAGAGGATTCTAAACTTGAATACCTTATTTTTTATCAAATTTCTATATGAATTTTAATTTGATGAACTGGAAAAATCAGCGACAATTAGTTAAGGACAAGAAGTGCTGAAAATACAGATCTAACTTTGATCTATATTCATTTTTTATTTTCAAAAATGTTTTAAAATTGTATTCTAAATAATACCCATTTTGTGTAATTTTTTTAATTTCACCTGTAGAAATTCAAGTAAATTCATATTTTATTTATGGCAGCAAAGAAAAAAGCAGCAGCTAAAAAAACAACAACCAAAAAAGCTTCAAAAAAGAAATAAACTTTTGAAGTTAGTTTTATTTTTTATATTCTATTCTCCATTTTTCAAAAAAATCACAGTTTTTAGGTAAAATCTATTTAGACCAACCCTCTTTTGGAAATTTCATTCCCAAAACTCGGGTTGTTTTATCTTCCAAACCCGCAAATTTTTCAACTACGTCCCAATTCTCAATGATAATTTTTTCAACATTTTCTGGAACATCTCTTTTCCAATCTGATTTTTTTCCTAATGCTGAATCATACAGACTTTGTTTTACATCAGCAGCAGATAGTGCTCTTCTATGCCCTATTTTGGGTTTGAGTCGGTATATTTTGAGCATATATCCCTCTGCTTTGTCTCCCGTATATGAAAAAAAATTATCTTGTACACCTCTAAGTATCTGTTTTCGCAACTCCCAAGATTTGGGTGATAGTAGAGGCGGCATGTATTTTTTGAAGGGAGCAAAAAATGTATAATCATCCGTAACTAAAATAGAATTCCCAAAAACTGCAGTAAGCATTTTTTTTCTAATCTCAAAATTAAAGGGAAAACTCTTACTGTTGATCTCATTTTCTACTGATTTAAAAACTACGGGCATGACCTTTACAATATCTGCATTGTTTTTTAACTCATTAATTATTTCAACATGTGCGTTTGTTACAGGGTTCAGGTGTGCAAGATATAGGGCAGTTATCAACTATAGTAACTAAAAAAATGTCATATTTCAATGGTTGACTTTATAATGGAATGGGAACGATGGGATTTGAACCCATGACCTCCAGCACCCGAGGCTGGCAGTATGCCAAGCTAACCTACGTCCCCATACGTATACATTATTCGAAGATTTTATTTCTTTAAAAAATTCTAATCTAGCCGTATGACTCGTATTTTACTTCAAAGCTTCCATCTGAACGCTTGTCATGTTCTGTAACAAAGCCCTTTGGATTTAAAAAGTCCATTACACCATCAATTGTTCCTTGCCATCCACAAACATAAAAGATTGTATTTTCTTTGGTGATTGGTTCTCCAACCAATTCTTCTAGTGGTGACATTCCATTGTCTCTTGGTCTAAGAAATGTTTCAACTCGTCCAACTTGACCTGACCAGGATCTGTTAAACCATTCTTGAGGTCTACTAATTGCTGCTCTGTATTTGAAATTCCATTTTTCTTTTCCTTCTGCCTTACTTTCATTTTCTAAATCTGAAAGTAATTCTTTGTAACTTAGTTCATCAACATAACTTGCACCATGAAGAACAACAATTTCTCGCTTATCTCCAGTATCGTGTAGATGCTGCGCAAAACTTACAAATGGCGCCAGACCGGTTCCTCCACCAATACAAACAATTCTTCTAGTATCTTTTTCTCCATTTGAAAGTGTTTCATTTAACAAAAGTGCTTTGCCTGTAGGCTTCAACCACAAAATCTCATCTTTTTCTTTTGCGCTAAATATTTGAGTGGTTAATCTACCTGGAAGTGGTTTTCTTACCCATCTTATTACAAGTTCGATAAACTTTCTGTTTTCAGGATGTGATGCAATCGAATATGCTCTTCTGACAATTTTTCCATCTTCTGTAGGATTTGGTAATCCTAATGTAATGAATTGACCAGCTTGATATTCTGGAACTGGACCTTCTTTTGGAACCAATCTAATAATTACAAGATCTTCTTTAAGTAACTGAACGTAAGTAATAGTTGCTTTGTTATCTACCACCATAACGCTAAAACCTTCTAATTATAGTTAAATATCTTTTGTTAATTCATACTCGTATTTTCACTTTAACCGCTAAACGTTAATAACCAATTTGAAAAACGTTATTCGATCAGTTTGCTGATTATTGGGCCGATCGTCTAGTCTGGTAGGATGGGTGCATGGCATGCATCAGATCGAGGGTTCAAATCCCTTTCGGTCCACTCTTTCTTTTTACTTTTGCAAGGAGTCTTTCTAATTCAGAATCTTTTTTCAAAGAAATCTCTTTAATTTTATCTTCTGATAATGAATCTCCAATGTTGATTACTGCCTGCAACGCACTCTTTCTGACCTCCAAGTCAGAATCTAACAAACAATTACAAATTGCATCTTTTGCATCCTTTGCGTTTAGATGACCCAATGCTCCTAATGCACAGGCTCTTACCATTGAGTATTGATCGTTTGTAAGTTTGACAATCTCCTGTATGGCATTTGAATCATTTCTATTTGCTAAAACTAGAGGTACAGCTCCCCGAATATTCTTATTTTGAGATCTCAAATTTTTTATTAAAACATCAGAAATTTTATTTTCATTTAATATTAAAGAACTAAAAGCTTCTCCTCTAACTTTAATATCATCATCATCTAATTTTGAAATCATTTTTTGAATGTTTTTCACGTTGTCTGTGGAAGAAAGTGATTCTAGAATTTTGATTTTTTCTTCACTAGTTCCTGAATCTAATATTTTTCTAATATTTTCCAAGTTACTCCCTAAAATAACCCGATCCAGTTAATAATGATTCAATGTTTTTCATAAAATTTTCTACGCAACTAAAAAATCTCTTTTAGCTTTAAATTATCCTTAAATACCGAATGTGTCATGTCTAACGAATCCAGAAACACCATATTCATTGGTAAGAAACCATTGATGGCATATGTAACATCAACGCTAATTCAATTGGCAAACTTACCAGCCGTTTACATCAAAGCTAGAGGTCTTAGCATTGGTCGTGCTGTAGATGTAGCTCAAATCATTGCAAGAAAAACAGAAAACGCAGGATACTCTATTGGAGAAATTAAAATAGGCTCCGAAGCATTAGAGTCACTAGACGGTAGAACCAGAAACGTTTCAACAATAGAAATTGAAGTAAAGAGAAACAGTTGATAACTGAACTTTACTTGAAATTTTTTATTTTATTTTCTTTTAGAAAATCCATATTTTTTTTCTAATTTTTGGAACTTAGGTAATTCTACTAAATCATTGAATTGATCAAAATTCACAACTTTTTGTTTAAACTTTGTAGTATCTCCTGTTTTCTTTAGCTCTTGTAAAATATTCATTGTTGCAAAAGTGTTCGCAAACAAAACCGAAAGTGGATATAAAATTATTTTAAATCCCATTTCATGTAAAGTATCTGCCGAACTAATTGGGGTTGCACCTCCCTCAATCATATTTGCAACAAGTGGTGCATTAATCGCCTTTCCAATTTTCCTCATCTCTTCTAATGATTTCGGTGCTTCGATAAATACAGCATCAGCTCCAGTTTTTTTATTTTGTAATCCTCGTTCTATTGCAGCATCTAGTCCTTCTGTTGCTCTTGCATCAGTTCTTGCAACAATAATGAAATTTTTACTTTGTCTTGCATCTATTGCGGCCCCCAATTTTTCTGTATATTCTTCTTGTGCAATGACTTCTTTACCTTGCATATGTCCACATCGTTTTGGCCATCTTTGATCTTCTAGAAAAATTCCAGAGGCTCCTGCAGATTCCAATTCTCTTACTAATTTCCAAACACTTAGTGCATTACCATAACCTGTATCAGAATCAACAATTACTGGAACAGATACTGCTCTACATATTCTTCTTGCATTATCTAGAGTCTCAGTAGCTCCAATAAAGCCATAATCAGGCATTCCAAACAGTGTAGCTGAAGTCCCATATCCTGTTTGAAACATGGCTTCAAATCCCACTTTTTCTGCAATTTTTGCTCCTATTGCATCATAAACGCCTGGTATGACCAGAGGTTTGTTTGCCTTTAGCATACTTCTTAAATTTTTCATAACTTTGCTTTTACTCTGAATTATTTATGATTTTAAAATATCAAAAATGGAGTAAATAATCATACTATCTCCATTCAATTATTCAGGATTGATTTTTATCCACATCTAGATTATTGATCCCTAATTCTTAACTTTATTTTTTTGCTTTTATGACTGAATTTTTACCAGTTGTTGTTCTGACACGTTCTAATCCTATTCAGATATATCTGCCTGAGTTTTTATATTATTATTACATAAATCTATGGATTATTCTTTTCATGATGTCTTGAACCACTCTAATTAGGAATTAAATACAATTTATTTTCCCAATTTGCTTGTCAATATAATCATGTGTAATTCATTCAATCTTAATTTCTTTTCCAACTTTCGTTAGATTAACCTCATTTATTTTCCTTAGTTCTGATTCCAAGAATTTTTTATATTTCTGGGTTTCCTCATTCGTCATATTGACAAAATTTGAGCTTAGAATTGAACCTATCGTAGAGATTTTTTCTAGCAAATCTAATGCAACAAATCTTCCCACATTACCTAATCTGAAAAGAACATCTAGTTGTTTTCTAACAATATCGTTAATCTTGTCAACATCTTTTGCAGTCTCAATTCCTTTTTTTGTAAGCTGATATTTACCATCTTTAGTCTCTTCAATTAGATCTTCGTCAAGTAATCTTCCTAGAAGAGGATAGATCAAACCTGGTGAAGGTTTCCATATCCCATTACTTTGCTCAATGGCGTAATCAATAATTTCTTTTCCAGTATGAGAATCCTTTTTTAGTAATTCTAAAATGAAATATCTTGAAAATCCTCTCGGTACTGAGCTTCCAACCCTTTGAAACCATTCAGAAATCATCGCTTATTATATCACTAGTGATATATATTAATTTTTTGAAATGGTGACTCTATTACTACATATTTAACCCGCCTTTAGGAAGTTTGTCTGAAATATGGCAGAGTCTATTGAATTTGATTTGATAATATGCGGTTCTGGTTTGGCTGGTTTGAGGGCAGCAATTGAGGCTGCAACAAAAAGCTCTAAAATTAAGATTGGAATAGTTTCAAAAGTTCAAGTTATGCGTTCACACTCTGTATCTGCAGAAGGTGGAACAGCAGCTGTTCTTTTTGAAGATGAGGGGGACACAATTGAATCTCATATTTATGATACTATCAAAGGAAGTGATTTTCTTGCAGATCAGGATGTAGCTGAAAGACTATGTGTAGAAATACCAAAGCAAGTATACCAATTAGATCATTGGGGAATGCCTTGGTCCAGAAGAGACGATGGAAGAATAGCTCAGCGAAATTTTGGAGGTTATAGTTTTCCAAGAGCAACTTATGCTTCTGATAAAGTAGGGTTCTTTGAAATGCAAACTCTGTATGACACTTGCCAAAAATTTGAAAACATTGAATATCTCAATGAATGGTTTGCAACATCCATAATTCATGATGGAAAACGATTTATGGGAATTACTGCGATAGAGCTTTCTTCAGGTACATTTTACACAATTAAAGGAAAAGCTTTGATTATTGCAACTGGAGGAGCTGGACGACTGTATAGTTTTTCTACTTATGCATTATCTTCAACTCCGGATGGTTTGGATATGGCCTTTCGAGCTGGTATGGCATTAAAAGATATGGAGTTTGTTCAATTTCATCCAACTGGAATCTTACCATCTGGAATATTAATTACAGAAGGTGCCAGAGGAGAAGGTGGATATCTTCTAAACAATAAGGGTGAGAGATTTATGAAAAATTATGCAGCTGGAAAAATGGAATTAGCTCCACGTGATATTGTTTCAAGAGCCATGATGACAGAAATGAGTGAAGGTCGTGGATTCAAACATGAAACAGGAGTTGATTGCATGAAACTTGATTTAAGGCATATTGGTGATGAAAAAATTAAAGAAAAATTAGGTGGTATTAGAGAAATATCTATCAAATTTTCTGGATTAGATCCTGCAATTGATGTTCTTGATGTAAGACCTGTATGTCATTATATGATGGGTGGAATTCACACTGATATTAATGGGGCAACAGAATTGCAAGGTGTTTGGGCGGCAGGAGAAGCAGCTTGTAACAGCGTTCATGGATCTAACCGACTAGGTGCAAACTCTACTTCTGAGTGCATAGTTTGGGGTAGAATTACCGGTGAATTAGCAGTTAATTATATAGAAAAAGGATTCCAGTCAACTTCTTGGCCTCATCACTTAGTTGGAGCAGAGGAAACAAGAATCTATGATGGAATTTTTAGAGGTAATGGTGATGTTAATCCCTATGAGATCAGACAAGAATTAACTGATACTATGAATGAAAAAGCCTATGTCTTCAGAAATGAGGAAAATCTGATTGCAGGATTAAAGAAAATTCGTCAATTAAAAAAAGAAACTTGGAAACACGTTGATGATAAAGCAAAAGAATACAATACCAATTTTTCAAACGTGATGGAACTCGATTCGATGTTTAGAGTTGCAGAAATAGTTTTAATTGGTGCGATTAATAGAAAAGAATCTCGTGGAGCACACGCTAGAACGGATTATACAAAACGTGATGATGCAAACTTTTTACATCACACACTTGCATACTATGATTCAAAAGAACCAATTATGAAAACACATCCTGTCACAATTACCAAATACAAGCCAGTGGAGAGAAAATACTAAATGACAAATCAAGATGAACACAAAGAAGGAATTGGAGGAATGATTAATCCTCGAAGATACGGTATTGAACGAGTAGCTTATTTGTTAATGCGATTAAGTGGATTAGGATTATTAGCATATTTTATAGGACATATTTATGAAACTAGTAGCATTCTAAAAGGTCAGATTGGATGGAATGAATTTCTTGAATTAACTCAAACTAATGAAGGTCATATTATTTTAGCTATAGTAATTGCTATGTGTGTTTTTCATACAGTCAATGGAATTCGAGTAATGCTTGGACAGGGCGGTGTTGGTGTGGGAAAACCTGCCAGGCCTGATTATCCATATATCCCAGCATCACAAAATGTTAGACACAAAATGGGTATCTATTCTGCAATTATACTTGCAGCAATTGCAATGATGTATGGACTAGCGGTAATGTTTGGTGAATAAAATGAGAGAAAGTATTATTATGAAAATACATTATGGAACTGCTCTAGCTGCGGTAGCCCTTGTTGCAGTTCACATCTTGATGCGTCTTACACAAGGGTTTTCAGAATCTTTGCAATATGATAGTGTAATAGCAAACTACAAATTTCTGCCTTATGCGGGAATGCTTGAAATAATATTGATTTTACTATCTATTCATGGCTTTAATGGATTAAGAGTTATTTTACTTGAATTAAAACAGGGAAGAACATATGAAAAAGCTGTATCATATGGCTGCGTTGCAGCTATGATTGCATTAATTACATATGGTACGCGAACAATAATAATGGTAAATACTGGACTGGGAATGATGTAGATGGCACAAATACCTATCATAACAGAAGCCTCAACTACACCTTCCCCCAAAGTAATTACTTTACGTATTGCAAGATATAATCCTCAACATGACAGTAACAAGAAATTCATGGAATTTAATATTCCATATGAAAGATGGACTACTGTTCTAGAGGCAATTCTTGAAGTTAAGAAATATTTTGATCATTCTGTAGCAGTTCGTTATTCATGCAGACAAGCTACATGTGGTTCATGTGGAATGATTATTAATGGTAAACCAAGACTTGCGTGCTTTACAAAAATTAGTGAATTAAATTCCAATGTTGTGACCGTAGAGCCAATGAATAATTTTCCAGTAATTCGCGATTTAGCAGTTAAATTTGAACGTCTTTTTAATACCCATCATAAAGTAAAACCATATCTTATTCATGATGATAGTGAGATTACAACTGACTCTAAAGAATTCTTACAATCTCCGAAAGAATTAGAGAAATACATCCAATTCTCCAATTGCATCAAATGTGGATTGTGTAATTCTGCATGTCCTACCATGGCAACTGACTCTTTATTTGTAGGTCCTCAAGCATTGGCTCAAGCATATCGATATGTTGCTGACAGTAGAGACAAAGGAAAAGACACAAGACTCAAAATAATTGATGAATCACACGGTATTTGGAGATGTCATTTCGCAGGTTCTTGTAGTCAAGTTTGTCCAAAAGGAGTAGACCCAGCCATGGGAATTCAATTACTCAGAGGCTATATGTTGGGATTTAGAAGCTAATTGGCTTTTTTGGATTGGGACTATTATTAACTTGATTGTTAATTTGTTCTGCCATAAAATGATTTGAGACATTTACTTTAACATCATCAATTCCATTTACTTTTAAAAGATTATCATGAATATCTTGACAAATTTTAAACCCAAAAACTGCAGGACAAAATGGACTAGTTAGATGCAAATCGACTTTGACATTACTGTTATTGATATTTACTTCATCAATCAATTCTAAATCTGTAATCGATGTGTTGATTTCAGGATCTACAATCCTTGATAACTCATCAAATATTTTTACTCGAAGTTGTTTGATATCTAAACTCATGTGGGAAAAAGCATTGATGCTATATATAACCATTTTAAAACCTTAGGTAATGTATCGTTCACGTCTAGGTGCTGATTTGAGTGATATCACTTTGGATTATGTTTCATCTATAAATGATGATACTCAGATAATTTTTTATGATATTCTGGGAAGTCAAGCTCACACTCTTATGTTATATGAAAACCAAATCATCACAAAAAATGATGCAAGAAAAATTCTTTCCGCATTACAATCTTTAAAAAATGAAAAACTTGATACTTTATCTGAAGCAGAAGACATTCATGAACTAATTGAATCTCTCGTAATCAAAAAAGCTGGTATGACAAGTGGTGGAAAAATGCACACTGCGAGATCACGAAATGATCAAGTTGCTTTAGATATTAGAATGAAAATTCGTGATGATATTAACATTATTTGTAATTGCCTACTTGATACAATTGAGGCATTAGTATCTTTGGCAACAAATCATCAAAAAACAATAATGCCTCTCTATACACATCTACAACAAGCTCAAGTAGGCTTGTTTTCTCACTACCTATTGGCTCATGCTGATGTATTGTTTAGGGATTTTGATCGCCTTTACACTACATTTGTTCATGTTAATCAAAGTCCTTTGGGGGCAGGACCTGTTGGCGGAACTAGTATTGCAATTGATAGGCATAGCACTGCAAAGATGTTAGGGTTTGATGGAATCGTTGAAAACTCGCTTGATGCAACTAGTACACGTGATTTTGTTGCTGAATATATGGCAATGGTAGCTATATTGATGACTAATCTTAGTAGAATTTCTGAAGATTTTATAATTTGGTCCACTTCTGAATTTTCCTTTATTGAATTAGCTGACGAATTTACATCTCCTTCAAGTGTAATGCCACAAAAGAAAAATCCTGATATCTTGGAATTAACAAGAGGGAAAACTGCAGAAATTATTGGAAATCTTACAGCAGTTCTAACTACAATCAAAGGACTGGCTTCAGGATATGGACGAGATTTACAGCAAATCAAATCATCTATTTGGTCAGCATCAAAAATTTCAATTAGTGCTTTAATGATTTTAAAGTCAATTCTTCTTACATTACATGTTAATGAAAAGCAAATGAAAAAGGCAGCAGAATCTAGCTATCTCATTGCACTTGATATTGCAGAAAAATTAGTTCAAAATGAAATTCCATTTAGAACATCTCATAAAATTACAGGAGGACTAGTGCAGATAGCACATGAATCTAAAAAACCTTTAAATAAACTTGGTATAACAGAAATTTCCCAAATTGCTAAGGAAACAAAAACTGACCCAAACCTGATAATGAAAATTATTCAATCTACTACAATTACATCATCTCTAAAAGAAAGAAAATCTTTTGGCTCTTCTGGATATGACGAACAAAAAAGAATGATTGCAGATCGTATGAAAAAAATAAATATCTATAGAACAAGTACAACAAAACGGGACAACGATATCTCAAAGGCACTGGATGGTCTCTCAAACAAAATTAATGAATTAACAAAATAGGAAGCGGGTCTAGTGGGATTCGGACCCACGACAACCGGATTAAAAGTCCGGTGCGCTACCTGGCTGCGCCATAGACCCCTGACAAAAATGCTTGACGTGTA